>JANQET010000370.1 GCA_028278265.1 Myxococcota bacterium | reverse complement strand
GGAGGCATCGTCCGGCGCGGTGGGTGACGGGGGGATTTTCAGACGGGCCAAATCCAACAGGTCGTCATCACCGTTGATGGCGTTGTCCGCGGCGTCGTGGCAGGCGGCCAGCTGAGCATCGTTGGTACCGTCGGGACACGCCTGCTCGTCATCATCGATATTGGCCAGAAAAATCGCTCCGTGGGTGTGATCCCAGGTCTCCTCGTTCTCGTCATCCGCCGGATTGTCCAGCTCCACCAGGCCGTCCCGGTTCACGTCCGCGCGAAGATCGATGATCACCTCGGCGTCGCCATCGGTGTCCGTGTCTGTATCCGCGTCCGAATCGGTATCCGTATCGGCGTCTGAGTCGGCGTCCGTATCGGTGTCCGAGTCAGTGTCTGAATCGGTGTCCGTGTCCGCATCAGAGTCGGTGTCCGTATCGGTGTCCGAGTCGGTGTCCGTATCGGTGTCTGAGTCGGTATCCGTATCGGTGTCTGAGTCGGTGTCCGTATCGGTGTCTGAGTCGGTGTCCGTATCGGTGTCTGAGTCAGTGTCCGTATCGGTGTCTGAGTCAGTATCCGTATCGGTGTCTGAGTCGGCGTCTGTATCCGCGTCTGTATCCGCGTCCGTATCCGTGTCCGCATCACCTGTACCGGCGTCGTTGTTGTCCGAATCGCTGCCACCACAACCCCAGCCAACGATGAACAGGGTGATTGAGATTGAGCAAAGACCTCGCGAGCTAACCATCGGGCTCCTCCTTGGTTTGAGAAGTAACAGATTATTACTATCTTACACGAAAAGAAGAGAACGGGATCAACTGGCGCCGCGCTGCTTGTTTTTCCAGGATTGCAGGGCGTTGGAGAGGATGACGATGTGTCCCTGTTCCTCTCGGATCAGGGCATCGATTTTGTCCTTGCCCAACGACTTGGGGACGAACTCCTTGATGCCCAGGAAAAAGACGATGGCGTCCTTCTCGAAGCCCATGGCGATTTTGATCACCTCTTCGACGGTCTCACTGCCGCTGAACCGGTCTTCGGGTTTCACCTGGGATTCGAAGACGTATCCGGCGGCAAAAGCTTCGAGATAGCGCACGGCCTCCCCGTCCGGGTCGTAGACCGTCTCCTCCGCTTCCTGCGGTGCGAACCGCTCGCGCAGGTCGGCAAAGAAGCTCTCGTGCTCATCCTCCATCTTGGCCAGGCTGAGCATCAGCTTTTGGGCCTCCTCATCGCTGATCAATTTGGCGGCCTTGCGATAGAACGCACCGCCGTTTCGTTCGATCTGCTCGGCGATCTTGAAGATTTCATCGGCGTTGAATGTGTAGGCCATGGAATACTCCTTTTGGGTGCAAAACGCGCTATCCCCAAAGGGCTGCGCGTATCAGTTCGCGGTTCAATTTGGCGATGAAGTTGACGCTGATTCCCTTGGGGCACGCCGCCTCGCATTCACCGTGGTTGGTGCACGAGCCGAACCCGGACAGCTCCATCGTCGAGACCATCTTCTTGACCCGTTCGATTCGTTCCGGATGGCCCTGGGGCAAGCTGGCCAGTTGGGCGATTTTGGCCGAAGTGAACAGCATCGCCGCTGCATTGGGGCAGGCGGCGACGCATGCACCGCAGCCGATACACGCCGCGGCATCCATCGCCCGATCGGCGGCCTCCTTGGGAATCGGTGTGGCGTTCGCGTCCGGGGCGCTGCCCGCGCAGATGGCGATGAACCCACCGGACTGAATGATCCGGTCGAACGCCGAGCGATCGACAATCAGATCTTTGAGCACCGGGAAGGCGCGGGACCGCCACGGTTCGATGATGATGGTCTCCCCATCGGTAAAGCTGCGCATGTGCAGCTGGCAGAGGGTTGTCTCTCGTTCGTGACTGTGGGCAAACCCGTTGACCATGCAGCCGCAGGTGCCGCAGATCCCTTCGCGACAATCGTGGTCAAAGGCGATGGGCTCGTCCCCTCGCGCCAGTAACCGCTCGTTGAGAATGTCGAGCAATTCGAGAAAAGAGGTGTCAGCGCTGATATCGTCGACCGGGTAGGTGACAAAATCACCGGTCGCCTCCCGGTCGGCCTGACGCCACACTTTGAGGGTAAACTGCATTATTTGTAACTCCTCGTGCTCGGCAGAACGTGCTCGAACGTCAAGGGCTCCTTGTGGAGCGTGGGCTGGGCCGGGTTGTCCGAGCGCTCCCAGGCCGCGACATACGAAAATTTATCGTCGTCCCGCAGCGCCTCCCCCTCTTCGGTTTGACTCTCCTCGCGAAAATGCCCCCCGCACGACTCGGTCCGGTGGTGCGCGTCGATCACCATCAGCTCGGCGAAATCGATGAAATCGGCCACCCGCCCCGCTTTCTCCAGGGTTTGATTGAGCCCGTCGGGGCTGCCCGCGAGCTTGAGATTTTGCCAGAATTCATCCCGTATTTTGGGAATTTCGGCCATCGCGGTCTCGAGCCCCGGCCCGTTGCGGCTCATCCCGCAGGTGTCCCACAGCAGTTTGCCCAGTTGGCGGTGAAACGCGTCCGGGGTGCGCTCTCCCTTGATAGTCAACAGTTTGGCAATTCGGGCCGAAGCGGCTTCTCTGCTGGATTGGAACTCCCCATCGGTGGTGTCCTGCGGGTTGTTGCCGCTGCGCGCGAGGTAGTCGCCGATGGTGTAGGGCAAGACGAAATAGCCGTCCGCCAAGCCCTGCATCAGCGCACTGGCCCCCAAGCGGTTGGCCCCGTGGTCGGAGAAATTCGCTTCGCCGATGGCGAACAGTCCGTCGATGGTGGTCATCAAATTGTAATCGACCCACAGACCGCCCATGGTGTAGTGTACCGCCGGAAAGATGCGCATCGGCACTTCATACGGATCGTCGGCGGTGATCTTGGCGTACATTTGAAACAGGTTGCCGTACTTCTCGGCGATCGCCGCCTTGCCCAGGCGCTCAATCGCCTCGGAAAAATCCAGGTAAACCCCCAACCCGCCGGGGCCCACGCCCCGCCCCTCGTCACATACCCCCTTGGCCGCCCGCGAGGCCACGTCCCGGGGCACCAGGTTGCCAAAAGCCGGATACCGGCGTTCCAAATAGTAGTCCCGCTCCGCTTCGGGGATGTGGTCCGGGGGTCGGGTGTCCCCTTTGTTCTTGGGGACCCAAATGCGACCGTCGTTGCGCAGGGATTCGCTCATCAGGGTCAGCTTGGACTGGTGCTCGCCGGTCACCGGAATACAGGTCGGGTGGATTTGGGTGTAACAGGGATTGGCGAACAGGGCCCCTTTTTGATAGGCGCGAAAAGCCGCGGTGACGTTACAGCCCTTGGCGTTGGTCGAGAGGTAGAACACATTGCCGTAGCCTCCGGTGGCCAACACCACGGCGTCGGCCGCGTGGCTGCCCAGCTCGCCGGTGACCATGTCCCGGGTGGTGATGCCCCGAACCCGGCCGTCGACGACCACCAGCTCGAGCAGCTCGTGGCGGGTGTGCATCTTCACCTTGTCCAACCCGATTTGACGCGACAACGCGGAGTAGGCGCCGAGCAACAGCTGCTGCCCGGTCTGACCGCGGGCGTAGAACGTGCGGGAGACCTGCGCGCCGCCAAAGGAGCGGTTGGCCAACATGCCCCCGTACTCCCGGGCAAAGGGCACTCCCTGGGCCACGCAGTGATCGATAATCTGATTGCACACCTGGGCCAACCGATACACATTGGCCTCGCGGGAGCGGTAGTCCCCCCCTTTGACCGTGTCGTAGAACAGGCGATAGATGCTGTCCCCGTCATTTTGATAATTCTTCGCCGCGTTGATGCCCCCTTGGGCGGCGATGCTGTGCGCTCGGCGGGGGCTGTCCTGGTAACAGAACACAGAGACGTCGTAGCCCAACTCGGCGAGAGTGGCCGCGGCGGAGGCACCGGCGAGCCCTGAACCGACGACGATAATGTGAAACCGGCGTTTGTTGGCCGGGTTGACCAGTTTGAGCTTGAATTTATGGGTGTCCCATTTTTGTTCAATGGGCCCAGCGGGTATCTTGGCGTCGAGCATGGTGATCACTCTCCTCGCCGAATCAGGCGGGCTGGATCAGGCCGGCCAGTACGGCCAGCGGCATCGAAATATTGCCCAGGGCGACTGCCCCGGCGACCAGTGCGGACAACCCGAAGCGCCACGGGTTCCACTTGGGATGGTTGAGCCCCACGCTCTGCAGCATGCTCGAAACCCCATGCCAAATGTGCAGGGCCAACAACCCCATGGCGACGATGTACAGGGCCGACAGCCACCAGACTTGAAAACCGTAAACCACATTGTTGTAGACGTGGTGGGGATCAAACGCCTCGCCGGCAGGCTGCACCACACCGAAGGTGAGATGGAGCAGGTGGTAGATGATAAACAGGGCCAGCATCGGGCCACCCAGGCGCATGGTGCGAGCCGCATAAGAGCTCGCCTGGTAGCGATACACCGCGTAGCTGCTTGGACGCGCGCGCCAGCTCTGCAGGGTGACCTGGGTGGCGAAGATCACGTGCAGCACGGCGGCGAGCAGAATGATCCCCCGCAATACCCAGAGCAGTCCTCCAAGACTTACCAGAAACGCGGCGTATTGGTTGAGCTTCTCCGGACCCATAAAAACCTGGAGATTCCCCGCCATATGGGCGATGACGAAGCCGACGACCACGAACCCGGTAACCCCCATGCCCACCTTTTTTCCCGTCGATGTGTTGAAAAACCCCAGCACCGGCCATGTCATATGCAGCTCTCCTTCGGTAAAAGCCCAAAAAAATAGCAAGCCATATGCCAAGTAGTCCCATCGGCCCTGCACGCGTCAGGCAAGCACAGACGATGAGAGAATGAATGGTGGTGTTATAAGATCTTTGCGCAAGTGTATCAACATCTGTCTCACTCCCCCCTTGCGAAACAGTCCGGAACACCGCAAGGGTGGGCTCGGCAGCTTGACGGCTGAAGCACGGCAGTTGGCATCGGTTTTGCTCATTATCCCGAAGCGAGATGTTCAACTCTGCCATGGCCAAGATATTGCCCTACTTCCCAAGGTCCCTCGTGCGAAGGATCGCCATGCGCTATATCGCCGGCGAGAACACACAATCCGCCTTGCAGGTGGCCTCGGCGCTGCAAGATCAGGGGCTGACCTCGACGATCGACATTCTCGGGGAAGATGCCGTTGATCTGGCACAAGCACGGCGGGCGGCCACTGACTATGTGCAGCTGATCGACGACATCGCCCGTGCGGGGGTGGAGCGCAATATTTCAATCAAGCTGAGCCAGCTCGGTTTACGGGTGAATCAGGAACAGACCGCGGCTGAGCTCTTCCGGGTTGTTGACGCCGGAGCGGCACGCGGCTTCTTTATACGATTGGACATGGAGGATTCGTCGGTCACCGATGCCACCTTCGAAGTGTACCGTCGAATGGTGGAACAGTACCCCAGAGTCGGGGTGGTATTGCAGGCCCGGTTGCGTCGGACCGCCGATGATGCTCGGTGGCTCGGAGCCCGACAGGCCAACGTCAGATTGTGCAAGGGCATCTATCGCGAATCCGCGGCGGTCGCCTTTCAGAGGGATGAGCGGATTCGACGGGCGTATCTCGAGACGCTGCGGGTTTTGCTGACCCGCGGTGCCTACGTGGGCATCGCCACCCACGATATTCATTTGATCGAGCGTGCCGAAGAGGTGATCGCCCAAGTGGGTAGCGGTCCTCACCAGGTCGAATTTCAAGCCCTGCTGGGGGTGCCGATGCGATCGACCCTGTTGCGCTTACGGGATGCGGGGTACAAAGTTCGAATCTACCTGCCGTACGGCAGCATGTGGTACGCTTACAGCCTGCGACGATTTGAAGAAAACCCGAAGATGGCCTGGACCATCGCCAAGAGTCTGTTTCGTCCGGGGCAGTTGGATTTGTCGGCCTGACCCCAAGGCCCGAAGGAGAGAGAATGAACCGTGCCAAACTTGTTTCTGGTCCGATCCCCCGTATCGCCCTGATGCTCGGTTTCGTCTTCGCGGTCGGTGCCTGCGCCCGGCTGCAGCCTGCGACGACTCCCCTGGGGGTCGACCGACAGGCGCCGCCGTTTTCACTGCCCGATCAAAACGGCGAGGCGGTCGAGTTGAAACAAGCGCTGGAAATAGGACCCACAGTGGTGGTCTTTTATCGGGGACATTGGTGACCGTTTTGCCGCAAGCAGCTGGGACAGCTCAACGAAATGAGAGACCAATTCGAGCAGGCCGGCGTTCAATTGATCGCGATCAGCGCGGATGCGGCGCACGATACGGCCACTTTTGGCAAAAAGGAGGGGATCGTCATCCCCCTGCTCTCCGACCCGGAGCTGAAGGTGATCGGCGCCTACGGCCTGATTCACAAGGACAACGACATCTCGCTGCCGGCAACGGTGATCATCGATCAGACCGGCAATATCCGGTGGCAGTACGTCGGAAAGACGATGATGGATCGGGCGGATGCGATGACGCTGCTGAAAGTCGCCGGAGAGCTGTAGTGATCAGCTGCTAGAGGCTGCCGGGATGGCAGAGGAAAAAGCCGGAGTTAACTTCCAGGCAGCTCTGATCCGGTGGGCACTCATCATCGTTCTGGCAGACGATACCGCAATGGGTCGCATCCTGCTTGGTCAGCACCAGGGTGCACTCTCCGCTGCCCGTGTAGTCGTGAGTACAATCCGAGTGGTCCGAGCACTCCTTGATGCACATGCCGATGACCGGAGGATCCAGGTTTACGTTCGGGAAAGCACCGCAAATGCTGCCGTCGTCACAGGGATTTTTCGAGCAGTTGCAGGGCCAGCCGCTGCTCAAGGGACAGTCCGCATCCCCATCCGAATCGCTGTCCGAATCGCTGTCCGAATCGCTATCTGAATCGCTATCTGAATCTGAATCGCTATCTGAATCGGAGTCGCTATCTGAATCCGAGTCGCCGTCACCATCCCCGTCTCCATCCCCGTCACTGTCACCATCCGCGTCTCCGGATGAGTCGTCGTCATCGTCCGATTCGCCGCTCGAGCACATTGCTGTACCAAAGGTCAGCGCCACACCCAGCGCGACTATGAGTAGCCAGTAATACTTCATTTTTTTCCTCCAAATACCTTTCTTGCTTTGGGGTCAACCTAGAATTACGTCTCTGTTGTTCGTTGAACCAATCTTGTGAGGTTCTTCCTCTGTTAGTCAAGGTGAATTTCCAAGTCGAACGGGATGATCGCGGTTTCACCTCGCGGCTATAGTGGCGGGTGAAATTCAATGTGGGTGGTTTTTTTTAATAATTATCTGCTTTTGACGGTCAGCGCCCGATAGCCGACAATGACCCCTTCCCGTTCGATCTGAGCGACCAGGAGATCAGATTTTTTTTGGGGAATCGGAAAAATCAGCCGTTGGGTGTCCGTTACCCCAGTTCCGATCAGCTGCTGATTTCGAAAGAGCCGGATTGGCCATTCGTTATCCGCCGTAGTGGCCTTTACAGTGTAGTGGTCACCGATCGGGGTGACGGGGTGAACGTCCAGAGTGATGTCCAGCCCTCCGTTTCGTCGAAGGGCGACGCGGTCAGTGGGGAGCTGGGCGAGGACTTCAATCGTCCGACGCGCCAATCTCATCAGTTTTATGTGGGTGGCTTTGTCGTTCACCGGTCGATCGGCGATCGAGAGGGCGATGAGAAACCGATCCCGGGTTACCGTATCGACGATTAGGGCGTGGTCGTTGAAGTCAGCCCCGGGTACCCGGCCGGCTTTGTTGTACACCAATACGGGATGACCCAGCGCCTTGGCCACTCCCGGCTCCAATTTGTTCGGCGCCTCGAGAAGCACCTCCTTGAGCCGTTTGACATCCCGTCGATCCAGGGCAAAACGATCCGCCTGAGGAATCTCGTCGTGCAGCACCACCCGGCGCAACCCTTCGAGCAGCTCGAAGAGGGTGATGCAGTTCCCCTCGTCGGGGCAGTCGCGATAGTGCTGATGCGACTGGCGGGCCAGGATTTCGCCTTCCTTGTCCCCCTGCCGGTAGCGGATGGTCGGTGATCGGCGCAGGGAGTGGTTGTTGACACTGGGGGTGTAAGCCCGTTGAAGAACGGTGCGGGGAAATCCGTTGGCCGCGGTGAGAAACCGGTCGTTGAGCGCGTCGATACCGGCGATCAACATCAGCCGGTCATAGGCCAAGTTGTTGCTGCGGATTATCGCATTACGATAAAGTGTGTCGATTCGACCGCCGTATCTGCCGTGGGCATCGGTGAAACTGACGGTTGCGTCCCCTGAGAGACCGTACTCGCTCATCGTGTTCAAGGCGGCCAACGCGGCGAGCAGCTTGATCGTTGAAGCCGGCCAATACCGATCGACGGAATAGGCAAAACCGGTGTCTCCCAGGCTGTAGTAGAGGTAGGCGGATTGATCCGGGCCCGGCAGCACCCGGGCGGCGATGACGTGCGCACCCCGTGGGGGGGTGTATCCCCGCTCGGCGAATGCCAAACCCAGGGTGGTGCGATCGCAGAGCAGTTGTGCCTGTTCGTTCCAACTGAGCGTGCCCAATTCGAGGGGGACGAAAGGGGGTGGGGACCCGGCATCGGCGGCACTCACAGGTGATTTGGCCAAGGGCGATGTGGGCCGGACCGGACGCTGGAGAGGGGTGCGGGTCGACGGTTGGGGGGATGGGTTGCAGGACCACCAGAGTGTGCAAAAGAGTAACGATATCAAGCGCGAGCGGGCCACCATCCCTTCCATTTTACCGCGAAGTCGGTGAGAGCGAAACCACCTTAGAGTTCGATTCGCATGATTGGGCGCGTCGCCGAGCGCCGGGCCACCTCTTTGAAACCGACCTTCAGGAATGCCGCGGGGATTCCGGTCCAGGCAAAGGCGGGGGGAATGTGCTGGTCCGGCTTGGGCTCCACCGGATAGCCCTCCACCACCGTGGCCCCCCTCGACGCCGCGAACGACACCGCCTCGCGCAGCAATGCAGTGGAGACTCCTTTTTTGCGGTGTTGTTTGTCGATGAACAGGCAGGACACCGACCAACAGGGTCGCTCGTCAACGGGTTTGAGAATTCGCGACCGGGATAATCTGACGTACTGCTCCCGTGGGGCGATGGCACACCAACCCACCGGTTGATCATCGCGATAGGCGAGAATACCGGGCATTTGGTCGGCGGTGATAATCTGCTTCATCGCCCGTTTGTTGGCCGCGCCTTTTTGGGCTTCGAATTGCTTGTTGGTCAGGCGCCAGTACATACACCAGCATCCGCCGCAGGCGCCCCGCTTGCCAAAGAGGATTTCCAAATCGGACCATTGTTCAGCCGTTGCGGGCTTGAAGGTCAGCTGTAGAACCATGTTTCACCTCCTGGCAGAGTCTGTTCTGGTAGTTTACGTAAATCTCATCCAGCCGGCGCGCCATCTTTTTGTGAACGGTTGTTGAGATGGAAGTTATGTACTATAATTGTAATATTATGTCGTGGTTGAATATCCGTGTTCTGCTCTGCTTTATTGTTTTGAGTGGTTCTACTTTTGGGTGCGGCCGGCTCAAATTTGAAAATCTGCCCCTCCCCGAAAATATGAATGACGGCGATGAAGCCGATGCCGGTGGGGACGCGGGTGGAGATTCAGATACGGATACGGATACGGATGCGGACACGGACAGCGATAGCGATGTCGATGCCGACGCAGATACAGATACCGATGCTGATACAGACACAGACGCAGATACCGACGCGGACACCGACGCCGATTCGGATGCAGATACCGATGCTGATACAGACACCGATGCTGATGCGGATTCTGATACAGACACGGACGCGGATACTGATACGGATACCGATGCGGACTCAGATACAGACGCGGACGCGGATACGGACACAGATACTGATACGGATACCGATGCGGACACAGATACTGACGCGGACACAGATACTGACGCGGACACAGATACAGACACGGACACAGATACTGATACAGATACCGATGCGGACTCAGATACAGACGCCGACACGGACACGGCAACCGACTCGGATCTGGACACCGATTCCGATACGGGGGTTCAGACCTGTGATGGTGTTCTATACGCTGGATATTGCTGGTATTTGGGACAGGATGCGCAATCCTGCGATCAGATTTGCGCCCCCCACGACGGCTACCATGTCGCCACCCGGGATTTCGCCGGAACTGGAGGATCCGAAGAACAGTGCAAGGAGGTGCTGACTGCGTTGGGGATTCCGATCAACCCTTGGACCTCCGGAGGAGCCAGTCCCGGACCGGGGTTTGGCTGTGCCGAGACCGACGGCCACGGCTACCTACGGACAATGCCCGAGACCAACTCTTACGATTTCATGGCTGGTTTCCGGCGAGTTTGTGCTTGCAATAGTTGAGAAAAAAACGACGCGGGAGGGCGGGCGAGGTTATTTCTTGCGATTCCAGACTTGGGTGCGACCGAGCAGGGAAATGCCGATATAGCCCCGGACCTCCAGGTTTCGTCCCCCATTGGTCACCCTGACCTTGCAGCGGTAGGTCTTGCCGTTCTCCGGATCCATGATGTGCCCCCCCTTCCACCAGCCCGATGCCTCTTTTTTTAATTGCCACATGATGATCATTCCGATGATGGGTTTGTTGTGGTTTTTGCCTTCGCATTCGTCACACAGGGGATTCGGCTCAGGGGAATCGATCAGCTTGATCACTCTGCCGTACAAGTGTCCTTTGTGGGCCCAGATCTGGATGTGGGATTTGGCCTTGTTCGTGTTGTCATCGATCGTTTCCCAAACACCGACCGGTGAAAGGTCGCCGGCCCGGGCCGATGGCCCTGAGGTCAGGTGAAGCACAACGATCAACGCGGAGAGCCCGAGCCAGGGTCGATTTCGGTGGTACAAATTCATCGATTTTACTCCTTACAGTGCTTATTTTGGGACGGTTAGTGCTGCCAGTCAATTCAACGGCTCAACGGAATCGTGATCAACGGAACCGGGTTTCGCCGGGTCGGCCGGCGGTGTTCTCATCGAAACGGCGATCGGCAGCGCCAGTCCGGTGATCAGGGTATTCTTCAATCGGATGATGAATTGAATCATAATGCCCAGCTTGGGGTCGAGACTCAACAACGCAAACAGCAGGTAGCCGGCCCCTTCGTCCACGCCGACCCGATTGGGAAAGACGAGGGTGATGAAGGTGGCCAGGTTGATCCCTGCATAGACCAACAACGCGGTCGCCAAAGAGTGATCCCCCAGCAAGACCAACAGGTACCACAAGGTGACCAGGTTGACGACCCGGGCCAACAGTTGCAGTGCGACCGTTCGATAGTAGGCCCCGGGGGTTTCTCGATGAAACCGATTGACCGCCCGGTCAACGGTCTTGGCTTTGGCCACCCACTGATCAGCCGATTTTTTTAGTAGACCAAATTTAGTAATAAAATTAACTAGTTTAACGATTGTGCCGTGTTTGATGAAAAATCTGAAGGCGAGGTAAATCAAAAACGAGAGCAACGCCAAGAGCACCAACTGGAAGTAAATCGGATCAGTTTGTCCATCCTGCGCCAGGAGCCAGGCCAAGAGGGCGGCGACGAGAATCCCGATTGATTTGGTCAGTTTGCACACGTAATTCCACAAGATCACGCCGGCCACCGCATTTTCCCCACCGGCCTGTTTGCGCAGCAAGGTGAATTTGAACACCTCGCCCCCTTCAAAGGGGACAAACATGTTCAGCGCGGTACCCGCCTGGTTGATGAACAACACCTTGAAGGGATGAATTCGCTGGTGGACACATTCGCGCAAGGCCAGGGAATCGAACAGGTTTTCCAGGTAGCCGAAGACCAGGACGAGACCGAAGCCCAGCCATCCCAGGCGCTGGCCATAGGTGAGGATGTTCTCCAGACCGAGGGTGTCGAGGAGGTAGAAGAGCAGGGCAAAGGCCAGGATCAGGATCCCGATGCGCAGCGCTGTCTTTGTCTTGCTCGCCCGCGGTGACATCGAAAATGTTTACCGTTATTCGCTGAATTTTGCTATCTCTTCCCACTGCGCCGGGCCGCATCTGGGTGGCTCGCTCGGGCTGGATCAGCTGAAAATACTGAGCGAATTCAATTTGAACACCGAATGGAAAAACCGCGCCTTCGATCTGTTGCTCCGCAATTGCACGGCGGCCTTTGCCGGGTTGGCGCTGATCAAAATCGTTGCCGTGGGTTACAACATATTTGCCAGCGACGTTCGCGGGTACGAACCGGCCTACACCCTCGCCCCGAAGCTGTTGCTGTTCATCGGTTCGGATGTCTTCGGGGCGGTCCTGTTCGGCGTTGTGGTGACCGGGGTCTGCCTCCCCGTGCTGCGTCGTTCGCGCCTCCCCGCCGTGCTCTGTATTGTTCTGCAAGCGATTCACGGCCTGCTCGCTACGGTCAGTTTCTTCAGCGTGGTTCACCTGGGGGGACCGTTGAACAAATCGGCTCTTGATCTGCTGTTCCTGGATCGGACCACTGCCGACGATCTCGGCCTCAGCGCCCTGGCCGGCTCCCTGGCCGACTACTGTACAGCGGTGAACATCGGTTTTCTGATACTCGTTCAGCTGGCGGTGATGGCGGGATTTCTCTCGGCCCCGCGCCTTTTTCGCCGGTGCTCGGTCGTAGGTCTGAGGATCGCCGGCATCGTCTCGGCCGTGGCGTCTCTCTTCACCATCGCGGTGTTGCCGTTCCTGATGAGTGGTGAGGTGGGGGGGATTCGCATCGCGACTTACGGCCTGGAGAAGAGCGTCCTGGTGGAGCTCGGATGGTCCTATCTCAAAACCGTGCAGAAAAAATGGCAGATCGATCAGGGGTTGATCACCGATGAGTTCCGCTTTCAATTCGAGGGACACACACCGCCGGGCTCGACCACGCCGCCCCTGCACCACGCCGTGCCCCAACGGACCAATTTGTTGGTCGTGGCGATGGAATCGGTGGGGGCGCCCTATCTCGAAGGAGAGCGGACACCGATGCCGTTTCTGCGGCAGCTCGGCGGGCGGCCCGGAGCGCACGTTTTTGACAACACTTATTCCACCTGGTCGTTGACCTCAAAGGCGTTTTTCAGCGTGTTGTGTTCGGAGCTGCCCTACCCGACATACAAAGCCGAGTCGTTCGTCAATGCCAGCATACCCTGCGTCAGCCTGCCCGAAGCGCTGAACCGGGCGGGGTATCACACTGCGCTGATCACCAGCCAGAGTCTGGCCTACGACCGGTTGATGAACTTCTATCGGCACCGCAACTTCGACCTGATTTGGGACATGCGGAACATGCCCGATGTCGATCGGTCGTGGACCAGCTCCTGGGGCATGGACGACCGAGTGGTGGCAGCCAAGGTGCTGGAGCAGATCGCCGAGCGACGCGCCGATCCATTTTTCATTTTTTACGGCATGGCCGCCGGTCACCATCCCTTCAACTGCTGTGCAGAACACGAGGAAAACCCCATCGCCGATCGGGAGCAGCGGTACTACCGGGCCCTGGGCTTCGTCGATCGACGGCTCGAACAGCTGATCACCGGTCTGGAAAAAATCGGCGAGCTGGAGCGGACCCTGGTGGTGATCTTTTCGGATCACGGGGACGGGCACGGGCGCTACGTGGGACGAAATGTGTGGCAACCGGTGATCAAGGTCCCGCTGCTCGTCTTGGGACCACAACTGGGATCTATACCGGGGCGATCGACGATGGTGACCTCCCTCATCGATATCGCCCCCACCGTGTTGGGCCTGCTCAATATCGCGGTACCCTGCACCATGAAGGGGCGCAACCTCGCGGTGGACAATGACCACCGAATCGCGCTATTTGGGGGTCGCCCGCCCAAATGGCAGTTGGGCGTGGCCGACGATCACTGGAAGTTTATTTGGGAAGACAAGCAAATTGAGATGCTATTCGATCTGGCGAGGGATCCCGCGGAAACCGACAACCTGGCACAGCACCATCCAGACCGGGTATCCTTTTACAAGCGCAAGCTGGATCAGTGGTCCGCCTTCTCCACCAATCTCATCGAAAACTACGCCGACATTCTCAGCCAGCACCCATGCCGCACCGCCGGGGTAAGGCGCAAATGAAACGACAGATCACCCAGCTGTTCGCACGCCACTTCTTCGTGGCGCTGCTCATCCTGTTGCTGTTCAAATTGGGCTTGTTTGTCAACAATACGCTCGGCACCGAGGGGTATGTCTCCGGCTGGAACCTCGCTTCCAAAGCGTTGCTGTTGTTGGGTCGGGATGTGCTCGGGGCGGCGGTTTTCGCGGTGCTGATGGTGGTGCTCTGTCTGCCGTTTGTGCGCCGTGATATCCCTCGGGCCACGCTGTTGGTCTCCCTCTTCGGGCAGGGGGCCCACGCGCTCTTCGTGGCGGTGAGCTTTTTCGTCAATATCTACCTCGGGGGCCCGCTCAACAAGGCGGTGCTCGACCTGGCCCAGTTCGATTCCCTCTCCCAGGCGGCAGCGGGTCAGTCCGCCTTGTGGTCCTCCATTCAGCACTATCTGGGCCCCTTTCAAATCACGGTATTCGTCGTGGCCGTCGGGCTGGCGATTGCCGCATTTTTACGTCTTCCGTGGCTAGCCGAAAGGGTATCCCGGCGCACCGCCAAGATTGTGGTCGGTTGTCTGGCCCTCGAGATGATGGTCACCGTCTTCCTGCTGCCCTGGTTGATCAACGGCCATCTGTGGGGTATCCGGGTGCACACCTACGGGTTGGAAAAGAGCGCCGGGGTGGCCCTGGTCTGGTCGTATACCAAACCGTTGTTCACCCACACCTGGGCCGGGAACAAGCCGTCGGCAGAAGGGGGGTTCCGCTTCGATCACCCCATGATCACCCCTCGCGCCGAACCGGTGGACAACCCCCTGCGCCGGGCCGCCCCCAAGAAGACCAATGTCATTTTGATCTCTCTTGAGTCGATCGGCAATATCTACATTGAGGAAGATCCCCAACGGATGCCGTTTCTCAGCGGCATCGGCCAGAGCGAGGGGGGCGTCTACCTGGCCTCCCATTATTCGGTTTGGCCGCAGACGATGAAGGCGTTCTTCTCGGTGTTCTGTTCGGAGCTGCCCTATCCCTATTACCAGCCAATCACGACGATCAACCCGGCCATTCCCTGTGTCAGCCTCAGTGAAACCCTGCACGCTCACGGGTACAACACCGCGCTGATCACCAGCGCCGATCTGGCCTACGATCGCAAGAAGCGCTTCTTCAACCACCGCAAGTTCAACCTGATGCTCGACATGCGCAACATGCCCGGTAAGGAAACCGTCTGGGGCGATTCCTGGGGCTTGGACGAGCGCATCGCGGTGAAGAACATCCTCGATTTCGCTCGCCGCAACGGGGATCACCCGTTTTTCGTGTTTTACGAAATGATCACCGCCCATCACCCCTACAACGCCTGTCAGGAGCACGTGGACAATCCGTTGGGTGATGATTTTGAACAGTACAAACGGGCCCTGGGCTATATCGACGATCGCATTCGCGAACTGGCCGAAGGGTTGGCCGAAAACGGACAACTCGACAACACGCTGATCGTCGCCTTTGCCGATCACGGGGAGGGATTTTCACAGCACCCGGGCAGCATTTCCCACGGACCCAAGGTCTACCAGGAGGTGATTCACGTGCCTGCCGTGGCCTTTGGACCCCAATTGGCCGAAGTGTCCGGGACGCTGACCCTGCCCACCTCTCACATCGATATCGCACCGACCATTCTCGGACTGCTCGGGATTGAGGTACCCTGTACGATGAAGGGGCGAAACCTGGTGATCTCCAGTGAGCAGCGGCTCGTCTTTTTCGCCGGGCGGCCCCCGGGGGGTCAGCGGGGGTTGGTCGACGGTCGGTGGAAGTACATTCTCGAAGAGGACAGCGCCGAATACCTGTTCGACCTGGATGCGGATCATCTGGAGCGACATAACCTGGTGGCCCAACACCCGGCGCTGGCGGAGCAGTACCGGGGTCGTCTGGGAGATTGGCGCGACTACTCGGAGAACCTCATCGAACACTATGCCGAGATCCTGGCCCACAGCCCTTGCCGGGCCCGGTAACCGTTAGCGTTAGCTCCTCACCGCCTCAAGCCGACGCGTATGCCCGCAGATGGGCACGGGCCACTATTTCCCAGGAGGTCTCCTCGCCATACGCGTACAGGGCGGCGGCGACCCGTTCCCGCAACGATGAATCATCGATCATGCGGGCCATTTCGCGGGTCCAGGCCGCTCGCTTGAGGGTGGGGACAAAAATGTCGCTGTCAGGGCCCAGGTGGGTCTTGATCTCTTCGAATTTCGGACTGTCCGAACAGATGACCGGCTTGCGCGCGGCCATCGCCATGTGCATCACCCCGCTCGAGGAGTGGTATTTTTGCCAGTAGGGCAACAGGATCGCATTCGCTGCGGCAAAATAGTAGGGCACATCCTCATCCGCGATGTAGTGGCAATCCCAGCGAAATTCGGCTCGCCGGCGGCTCAGAGCTTTGCACGCGGCGACGTAGATTTTGTTGTAGAACCGATCCCGCCAGGGTCGGCCGGCCACGACGAGGATCCCATCGCGGTGGTGGCGTTGGAGGTCATTGTACGCCAAGACGATGGTGTGCAGATTCTTCATCACGTGAATCGCGCCAAAAAACAGAAATACGAATTGATCCTCGGCAATGCCGAATTTGGCCTTGGCCTCCCCTTGCTCGGGCAGGGTCAGCGCGGTCGTGCCGTGGGGAATGACGATCACCGACGCCGCGTTGGAAACTGCTTTCAACAACGTCTGGCGACACAGTTCGTTGTGCACGATGAACGATGCGTGGTCGCTCAATTGACGATAAAAGGCGAGCCATCGGGCGTCGTCGTAGACCGTGTGCAGGGTGATGAATATCCCGGCCCCGTTCTGGGCCAGCGCGGCGACAGTCTCGAGAAACATCCTGTCCTGGGGAAACATGTCCGGTGCGTGTTGGAAATGAACCACATCCGGCGCAAACTGTTCTATCTGTTCGACGATCGGGGTGTGGAAATCCCCCCTTCGAGAGTAGGTGTCGATGGCGGTGATCCGATCCCGCTGCCCGGCCCCGCCCTCGGTTACCACCAGGATTTCGCTGTTCGTCTGCTCGGCAATCGCTTCGACGAGGTGTTTTTTATAGATCCCGATGGCGCATTTGAACGGGGGGTAAGTTGACACGAAGGCCAGCTTTTTCATCAGTACAGCTCCCGGTGTTTCCGTGGGTCATTGACGACCCGATGAGGTCAAAAAAGGGAGTATCAATGACCCCAGACTGTGGTTCTGTTTACCCCATTTCAACGTTTTTCGATACTGATAACCAGTTGAAATAAATCAAAAACAACTGGGGAAAAGGGTTTGACGACGACCGGTACAGAAAATGCAATATTTCTATAATTGGAGAGACAAGGGGGTGTTGAGAAAAATGGGGATTCGCGAAAAAACTGTCACCAGGAGATTGTGCAGCCTGTCTGTGCCGCCGCTACCCAATGTGAATATTTCATCGAACAAGGATAGCCTGCCGAATGCGCCCAGCGAGGAGGAGCTGCGTCCTTCGGCTTATTGGGGAACGATTCGGGATCACGATACTACCGAGATGCGCCCCAGCGAGCCCCTGGTGCTTATTTTTGATGGTCAGGCTTGGAGCTTTATGAATCAGGAGGATGAGAACAATCTGCGCACGATTCAGATTATTTCCAAGATTTTTCCCAACGTGGTCGAGGACAACGAAGTTGTGATGCGGCCACCGGTGCTGCTCGACTCCTAATCTCAATGCTCGCCAAAACCTCCAGCGCAGGCAGCCCTGTCTCCCCTTCATTCGCTTCGTTCAGTCAAACAGAGGCGGGTTCCCAATTCGAGCCGGAATCTGCTGAAAACTCGGCAGCTTCTCGCTCGGACGGGGCGGCCGATCCGATTGAGCTCTCCCCTGAGGCCAGGGCGCGGGCCGTGGAGTCGACTGAAACCAAAGCAGAAAAAGAGCAGGTCACCCCTGAGGAATCTCGAGAGATCGCCGATCTCAAGCGTCGGGATCAAGAGGTGAGAGCACACGAACGGGCCCACATGGCCGCCGGGGGGGGGCATGTCCGGGGCGGTGCGACGTTCAGTTTTGAAAAAGGGCCTGACGGCAAGATGTATGCGGTGGGGGGTGAGGTGTCGATCGATATGTCCAAGGAGCCATCCCCCGAGGCCACGCTGCAAAAGGCTCAGGCCGTTCGTTGGGCCGCTCTGGCCCCGGCCAATCCATCCCCCCAGGATCGGGCGGTCGCCGCTCGCGCCAGTGCGATGGAAGCCCAGGCCCGTAAAGCGATTGAGCAGGAGTTCAATCGCGAGTTGGAGCAGGCCTCCGAAGAGGTCGCCGAGCAGGAAGAACAAGCCGCCGAAACAGCGGGAAAACAGTCCACCGCAACAGTGGAGAGCCAATCCGCCGCAGCGGTGGAAAAACGCTCCGTCGCCGGGATGAATCCATCCCAGGAGCGACCTGACGCCAATCCCGATAGCCCATTGGGGCCGTCCAATCCTGTCGAGTCCCCATCCCGAAAAAACACTGTCGAGCACTACACGCTCATCGCCAAAAAGGCGAGGATAACCGGATATACCAAGGGACTGTCCGACACCCCATCCTCTTCGGCGATCAATGCCGTCCTATAGTCCCCTATCCGCTCCGACAAAATCCCTGCTGCATGATATCAAAAAATACAATAAACTGATTATTTTCGTATAGTTACTGCAGATTGACCCACCGCGCCCTTTAAATTGACTTCATACAACTTGACCGGTGATCGGCCATTTGATAGTAGTGGGCGGCTTTTTGCGCGTTGAACCGATGTAACGATTTTTGTGCAAGGAGGAGGCGTATATGTCCGCCACTCAAACGACGATATTCAATTTTGCTCAGATGACGGGATCTTCCCCCCAGGGAAGTGAACAAGCCACCGAGGGAGTAGCACCGCCGGGAGGCGGACCGGGTGGGGCACCCCCCGCCGGACCCTGCGGCGGCAACTACACGACCCTGATATTCATGGCGGGGATTTTTGTGGTCTTCTACTTTCTGCTGATTCGACCCCAGCAAAAGAAAGCCAAAGAACACCAGAAAATGATCAGCGAGCTTAAAAAGGGCGACCAGATTGTGACCAACGGCGGCCTGATTGGGCGAATCACCGGGATCGCCGACGGTACGCTGACGGTTGAGGTATCGGAAAAAGTGCGCGTTCGCGTACTCAAATCCCAAGTTAACAAATTTGAGAATACACCGGAGAAAAAATAGTGGAACGCAAATGGGTATGGAAGGTCATTCTGACGCTGCTGTTGATCGCGACGGCGACCACGGCGTCGGTCAGCACCTTTGTCAGCAAACCGAGTGGCGGTAAAAAAGCCGATCCCCTGCCGGAGTTCGTACGGGAGTGGTTTCCCGGGATTCGGCGCGGGCTGGACCTGCAAGGGGGGCTGCGGCTCGTCTACGAGGTCGAAGTGGACGCCGCCATCGAGGACAAACGGGACCGCATCGCCGAAACGATGGTCAAATCCCTGGCCGATGATTACGAAGTGAAGGACGTCAAGTTCACCCGCGCCGATGAACCGCACAAGTTCGCGCTGGTATTCGCATCGGCCGACGAGCGCGCCTCCAGTGACGTTCAGGACGGACTCAAGGAGTTCCGCAACTCGGCGGTCATCGAGATGGACGAGGGACCCCAATCCCATCTGAAGTTGGTCGATGAATATGTCGATCGGACAGTGGAGCTCGCTGTCCGGCAAGCGATCGAGACGATCGGTAACCGCATCGACGAGCTGGGCTTGGCCAACACCAGCGTGGTTTCTCGAGAGACGGACATCATCGTCGAATTGCCCGGTATCGACGAGGTCGAGGTGGCCCGCATCAAGCGCATCATCAGCCTGACGGCGCGCCTTGAATTCAAGATGGTCGATCCCACTGGCAGCGAAACGTTTTTCAGCGGCATCACCGAAAAGCTCGATAAGGACGGGCCCATCTCGATGAAACGGGAGACCGTCAGCAACGGCGAAGGCCAGTCCGCCCAATGTTTCTACCTCGAGGCGAAGAACAAAGCCGACGGGCACAACGGGAAGTTCATTCTCAAAAAATTTCTCAAAACTGTCGATGTTCCCAATGATCGTGCGATTGGATTCGAAAAGATTCAAAAGCTCGATGACGCGGGAAATCCCACCGCTGACGTGACCTGGCGCACCCACTACCTGCACCGCACCGCCGGGCTGACCGGTGACTACGTGGATCACGCCATGGTGCTCACCGACGAAACAGGACGCCCCTATGTTTCCCTCGACCTCAATCAGGAGGGAGCCCGAATCTTTGAGGACTTGACCGGTAAGAATATCAAACGCCAGATGGCGATCCAGCTGGACGACGTGGTCAACTCCACCCCGGTGATTGAAGACAAAATCCCCGGCGGCAGAGTCCGGATCACCCTCGGCGCCTACGACTCCTACCAGAACTTGTTCAACAAGGCTCAAGACCTGGTGATTGTGCTCCGCGCCGGCGCACTGCCCGCACCGCTGAAACCGCTGCAAGAGACCATCATCGGTCCGGCCCTGGGTAACGACTCCGTGAACATGGGTTCGCTGGCGCTGATGATCGCCGCCGGCACCGTCATTCTGTTCATGTTGATCTACTACAGGGGCGGCGGCATCGCGGCCGACTTTGCCCTGATCATCAACGCGCTGTTCATCTTCGGCATTTTGAGCGGGATGGGCGCGGTGCTGACCCTGCCCGGGATAGCTGGGATTATCTTGACCATCGGTATGGCGGTCGATGCCAATGTGATTATCTATGAGCGCATTCGGGAGGAGCTGCGCTCCGGAAAGGCACCCCGTGCCGCTGTGGAAGCCGGTTACCAGCGGGCGTTCTGGACCATTTTCGACGCTCAAATCACCACCTTCATCGCCGGAGTCGTAATGTTCCAATACGGCTCGGGTCCAATTAAGGGGTTTGCCGTGACGCTGCTCGTGGGCATCGTAACGAGCATGTTTTCGGCGATTTTCATCAGCCGATTGTTCTTTGAATGGATGACCCGCCGCCGGGCCGAGCACCTGAGTATATAAGAGATCATGCAGTTTTTTAAACAGACAACAACGTTCGATTTCATGGGTCGTCGCCGTAAGTTCATCTACATGTCCATCGTTCTGGTGTTCATGAGCGCGTTGGCGACGATCTTCTATGGTCCCAAGTTCGGTATCGATTTCATGGGGGGCACCGAGATTCAGGTGGCCTTCAAGAATCCGGTCAGCTCCGGACAGGTGCGCAGCTCGCTGAAGAGCTTGGGATACCCGGACAGCGAGGTGGTTACCTACGGCGCCCGGACGGATGAGTACCTCATCCGCTTGCGCTCGATTTCGCCGATCGACGAGGCCCTCGCCACGTCGAGCAGAGCCGCCTTCGAAAAATCGTTCAGTGAGAACAAAGTGTCCGTGTTCGAGTTCTCACCCGGCGGGGACAAGCTCACGATTCGCATGGCCAACCTCGTGTCCATCGCCCAGTTGGAGTCCGCTCTGGTCTCCGCCGGCCTCCAACTCGGAACCGGCACCGAGCCGATCGGTAAAGCCGCACCCGAAGCGAGCGCCGGCGAAGAGAACGACGGCGCGGCCGGAGATGAAGAGGGCGTTGAGGACGAAGAGGCTGTCGAGAGCAAGCACTGCGAGAGTGCCACCTGCACCTGGCCCTTCCGCGATCAGCACGTCTACAAGGTCAATCTCAAAGGGTTGACCGACAGCATCATGGCCGGCTTGCGCGCCGAACCGTACGGTGCCGGTGCCGAGAAGATGCGCTCGGAGTGGGTGGGCCCCAAGGTGGGAGAGCAGCTGCAGATCGATGGAACGCTGGCCCTGGTTTATGCGCTGCTGTTCATCATGCTCTACATCGCGGTGCGGTTCGACTTGCGGTTCGCTCCGGGAGCGGTGGTGGCGTTGATTCACGATATCACCATCACGCTGGGTATCTTCACCCTGGTCCGTTTCGAGGTCACCCTGGCGACGATTGCCGCCCTGCTGACGATCGTGGGATATTCGCTCAACGACACCATCGTCGTGTTTGATCGAATTCGCGAGAATTTGACCAAAATCAAGGAGAGCAAACTCTCCAAGGTGGTCAATATCAGCATCAACCAGACCCTCAGCCGAACCATTCTCACCTCGCTGACCACGCTGATCGTGATCCTCTCCATCCTCATTCTGGGATGGAAGACCTCCCTGCGGGATTTCGCCTTTGCTCTTTTCATCGGCGTCCTGGTGGGTACCTATTCCTCGATTTTCATCGCCTCCCCGGTGGTGGTCTGGCTGGACACGCGTTTGGGTAAGAAAAGGGCGTAGTGTCGCCCGAGCGTCAACTCAGGCTGTCCCAACCCGATCCTCAACTCGTCAACCGGATCGCCGAAGCGATCGGGATGAGCGCAATAGCGGCGACCTGCCTGATCAACCGCGGCATCACCGATCCGGCGGCAGCCAGAGACGCGGTGCACACCCGTCTCGGTCGGTTGCTTTCCCCAACGGGAATGGCCGATTTGGAAAAGGCCACTGAACGCACTTTTCGCGCCATCGTCGAGCAGCAGCGCATCGGGGTCTTTGGTGACTATGATGTCGACGGGGTGACCAGTGCGGCGCTGACCGCCACCTTTCTGCGGGACCTGCGGGCGGCGATCCACATCCGTATTGCCGATCGGTTTTCCGGGTACGGGCTGTCCACCGCGGCGATCGACGAGTTTGCCGCTGCGGGTTGCCGGCTGGTCATCGCCCTGGATTGCGGGACGAGTGATTTTGAGGCCGCCGAGCACGCGGCCAAGAACGGCGTCGATCTGGTGATCATCGATCACCACCGGGTCGAACAGGTCCATCCGCCGGCCTTTGCATTCGTCAATCCACAGCGCGCGGATTGCGAATTTGCCGACAAGCATCTGGCGGCCGTCGGTCTGGCGTTTTATTTCGTCGCCGCCCTGCGGACCAAGCTCTGTCAAAAAGCGGTGATCAAGCGGGACGAACTGGATCCCCGGACCAGCCTGGACCTGGTCGCGCTGGGGACGGTGGCCGACGTGATGCCGTTGCGGAACAACAACCGCATTCTCGTCAAGCACGGTCTCGAGCGGATGTCCACTGTGCCTCGCCCCGGTTTGGAGGCGCTGATCCGCACCGCGCGGATTCGGTCGGCTCGGTTGAGATCAGATCATATCGCCTTTCAACTCGCTCCTCGAATAAACGCAGCCGGTCGGATGAGTCACGCCAAAGAGGCATTTGAATTGCTGTGGGAGACCTCCCGGCAGGGGGCCGAGCGGCACGCGGCCACGCTGGATCGGCTGTCCAAACTGCGACGGGTTGTCGAAGGGGAGGTGCTGACCGAGGCCCGGCATCAGATCGCCGACCAGCGGCTCGCCGACCATCCGGTTATCATCGTTGCCGGTGACGGGTGGCACCAGGGGGTGTTGGGCATCGTCGCCGCGCGGCTCGTCGAACAGACCGGCAAAACGACGATGGTGATCAGTTTCTCCGAGCAACTCGGGGTCGCCTCGGCCCGCGGCCAGGGGCAGCTCGATCTGTACCAGTGTCTGCATCATGGGGCCTCTTTGTTGGAGCGCTTCGGCGGTCATCACGATGCGGCCGGGTTTACGATCAAGAGCGAAAACCTGCCCGCGTTCCGCGCGGCGATCAACGCCTATGCCAGCGACCACCAGGCGCCTTTGCCGAGCGACGAGATTGGATGTGACGCCCAACTTCGTCCGGCTGATCTCTGTACCCGGTTGTTGGACGAGCTCGACCAGCTGGGACCGTTCGGGGAGGGATTTGCCGAGCCTGTGTTTGCCATTCCCGAGCTCTACGTCCTCGACAAACGAATTGTCGGTCAGCACCACCTCAAGTTGGATCTCAAGCTGCCTTCAGGGACGATTTCCGCCTTCGGACCACACATGGGAGAACATATCGACCGGGTTGCCCACGCGGTCGCTGTCGTGGCCAACCTCACCCGCGACGAGTGGCGGGGCGGCAATTACCCGGAGCTCCGTCTGGTAATCCCACCCTTGGGCGATTAAAACTGTTCGATCGGCTCAAGGGAACCTCGACAATTTGACGTGAACCGATAATAAATGGGTTAAGATGGGAAATATGGACACCGAAACGATCGCGGCCAACGAAACGATTACCCAGGGCGCAGTTCCACGGACAATCGGCTTGACCGTTTTACTCCACCCGGACGTCAGGAGAATCGGCGATGTGGCGATGCTCACCGAGATGGGATCCCGCGGCCGCAGCGAGCTCAGCAGGTTCGCACCCGATTTTCACAAACCTCGCAGTGATGAGGCCGCTCCGCTCGATACCCCCTACGTGAGTCGAAAACCGATAGTGATCGAAACGCCGATCATCGGTGGGGTTCGCCTCTCCTGCGAACGGTCGGCCCAACTCAAGCTGAACGAAAAATCGGTGCATGAATCACAGGAGCTCGATGACGCGATGATCCGCCGGGGCGTGGTGCTGGTCATCGGCGATGCGGTCGTGCTGTTGTTGCACCTCGTCGATCACCGGATTGCCGACACACCGGACCTGGAGATGATCGGTGAAAACCCGGAAATGAATCGCTTGCGGGCCAACATTCTCCGCGTGGCCGATCTGGATGTGCCGGTGTTGATTCAGGGTGAAACCGGTGTGGGCAAGGAGCTGGTCGCCCAGGCGATCCACAACAACAGTAACCGCTCCGATCGGGCCTACTACCCAGTCAACATGGCAGCTATTCCGGAAAAATTGGCCACACGGGAGCTGTTCGGGGCCGAGAAGGGCGCTCACGACGGGGCGCAGCGGTTTTATCAGGGATATTTTCTTCGCGCGCACAACGGCACCCTGTTTCTCGACGAAATCGGTGATATCGCCCCGGAGATCCAGCCGATGTTGCTCAGAGCGATTGAACAGGGACAGATCCAGGTTTTGGGCAGTGAGCAGTTTCGGGAGGTCGATGTACGCATCATCACCGCCACCGATGTCAATTTGAGATCCGCTGTCGAGGCGGGCACCTTCAAGTTGCCCCTGCTGCAGCGTCTCTCCGGCTACGAGCTTCACGTCCCTCCCCTGCGGCATCGACGGGATGATATCGGGCGCCTCTTTTATCATTTCATCGAGCAGGAGCTCGCCCGCACCGGAGAATTGTCCCGGCTCGAGCCCCCTGCGGCCGGCAGAAAATTCTGGATTCCGGCGAAGTTCATCGCCCGTCTCGCGGCCTACGACTGGCCGGGAAACGTACGGCAACTGCGCAATGTGGTTCGTCAGCTGGTGATCACCAATCGCGGGGAGACCAAGTTCCGCTCGGACAAGACCCTGGAACGGCTGTTGGACGAGCCAAAAACACCGGAGCAGGACGCCCAAGAGGTGCGGGTCGAAAGAAAGAAGCGTCGCGCGTCCGAATCGATCACCGATGAGGAGATCATTTCGGCGTTGCGCAAGCACGGGTTCAATATCAGCGCCGCCGCCGTGGCCCTGGGCGCTTCACGCACTTGGTTGTTTACCCGCATGGAGCGGTGTGACCGGATTCGCAAAGCAGCCGATATCGGTGCCGACGAGATTCTCAATTGTCAGGAGCGCTGTGACGGTGACATCGAGCAGATGGCGCAGTCGCTGGAGGTCTCCCAACACGGTCTGAAACAGCGCATGAAACAGCTGAACCTCTCCCGTTAGGACCGGCTGGTGGCCTTTTGGCAAAACTACTGGATTCCGCGGCGCAAAGTGTTTTAAAACCAAGTGGTTCAAATGGGTCAGCCCTGTGGGATCGCGGTGTGGCGAGCCCGAAGCAGCCGGAACCGGCGAGGCAGGAGAACGAGATGGGTGTGAAAACAAAACGCAATCGCCTGGTAGGGCTCGTCTGCTGGACGCCCTGGTGGGTGGTGATGAGCTGCGGTGCCAGTGATACGTCCGCGCCGCTCGACGCGGGCCAGGATGCGGAACCGATCGACACCGGCGAGCCGGATGCGGGACAGGACAGCGGTCAGGATGCCGGCGATACCGACGAGGAGGACTCGGAAACCGAAGTGCCGTTGGGCACCCTCGGTGAGGCTTGTTGGAAAGAGGTGTTCGGCCCCTGGCATCCCAACGAAGGCCTGCCCGACTGTATCGACGGGCTCAACTGCATCGGCAACAAGGACGAGGCGTGGTGCACCAAGAAATGCCTTTCCACCGGGGAATTCAACACCATCGATCCGCCGATTCAGGGCTGGTGTTGCGCCGCTCGCTCCAACCCCTGCTCTCCGGCGCGATACTGGGTGCCGATGACGATGAGCTTCGAGTGCATCCCGCGCACCGCCGGCCTGGCCGAACCATGTGATACGACGACCGAATGGACCGGCTCCAATCGCCGCTGCGCCCCGCGTTGTGACGGGGAAACCCTCATTTCGGAGACCGCTTGTCTGACCCATGTCAACAATACATTTTGTTCTTATGCCTGTGATCTCGATCCCGATACGGACACCGAGATTTCCGACGATGATTGTCTCATCGAACCGGTGTTTGCCAACGGGTGTTGCGATCTCCACCAGGGCAACAAGTACTGCCTGATCCAGGAGCTCTGTGATTGAACTTCCCTTAAGGGGATTGGCCATCAACCTTTTGAGGAGCACCCATGGCCCCGAAACGGAAAAACCAAAGCGGCAAACGCATCGCCAAGCGAGCGGATCCCTCGGACCGGCGAAAACCGGCCGCCAAACCCAAAATAAGCGCACCGGAATCCTCCGGCGGTGGCATTCGCGAGCGCCCTCAGGAGAAGGATTCGGGTTTTGGTGTGCTCAAGGTCGTCGGCGGCGGAATCGTCGTGCTGATCATCGTGTCGGTAATTCTCGTCAAAGGATTGGGCCAGGAGGTGAGCAGTCGGGGGGACAAGATGCCGGGGGAGTTGTGCGAGTCGACGAACGAGTGTGAACGGGGATCGATTTGTTATGATTACAAAGGGGAAAAGAAGAGGTGTTACGTCACCTGTTCCACCGAAAAGGGGTGTGAGCCCGGGTACACCTGTACCTCCTCGACCTCGGGCAGGCGAAAGAGCGCGCGCTTGAGGGCAGTGTGCGTCGAGAATGCCAAGTTGTAGATTCGGTATTGCCCTGTTGGGGATGGTCGTCGCCTGTACCCAGAGCCACGAGCAGCCCCGGTTGCCCCCTCGCCAGACGCCGATCCCAGAAGAGCTCCGGCCCCGTCAAATCACCGAGTTGATCGTGGAGCCCGCGCCGGCGGAGCCCAATCGAACCGCTCCGGAAATCAAGGGCTCGATCCCCCGCAGGTTCGGTTCGCCGGGTGCGGTTCGCTGGTCCTTGGACCTGGGGCAGCCCATACGATCGATGCGCTGGACTCCTCTGGCCGGGCTCGTCGTTTCCACGGATAAAGACGTGCACAACGTAACCAGCCAGGGTATCCATCGATTTCGCTCGGTTGCCGGGACGGAACACAGCGTCTTCGCCCTGGGAGAAGCGGAGGTGATCTGGTCGCCGGCATTCAGCCGCATTCAGCAGCTGAGGCGATGGGGACGACACGGGTGGCAGCGGGAATGGCACGGGGAGGTCACCGCCGACGAACTGGGCAATATCTTTTTGCTGGATGCCTCGACAGTCTCGCTGTTGGCAGAGGACGGAAGTGACCGCTGGCGGGCGTCGCCGGCGGGGTTGCGCTCCCTCAAAGGACCGTTTCTGTGCAGTGATGATATGCTGTTTCACGGCATTCGCGGGCTCGGCGGGGTGGCTGTCCGGGTCTCCAAGCGCGGTTTCGTCATGCGGGAAACGACGCTCGAGCGGGGGGCCGCACTGGTCGGCGCCGGGCCGGACTGTGAGCCGCTGGTGTGGAAGCGGGGTAAAACCGCGCTGCTCGACACCACGGGAAAGATCATTTGGCAGCTGAGCTCATTTGAGCTGCCCTTTGTCACCCGGGGACGGTTGGGCTTCGCCTTCGTGCACTTCATGGCCGACCAGCCGGTGCGCATCGAGGGGCGATCCGACAGTGGTCGATCGCTCTACGGGAGCAGCCTGCCGGTCTCCGGACGGGTCACTGCCGCCCGGTTGAGCCTTGGCGACAATATCCGTCCGCTGGCGCTGGGCTTGTGCATCGGCGTTTCCAGTCCCTGCTCCCGATCGGGCGACAATCGGGGCCCTTTCAACACACTGCTCATGGGCGACACCCAGGGCCGGTTGCGCATCCACATTCGCCATCTCCAGGGCCACGTCAGCTTCGTGCCTTATCCCGACGGGGGCATGGTGGTCGCCAGCTCAGCCGGTGAAAAACAAACCGATCTGACCCTCCGGGACGAGCGACATGGCATCGTCTGGCAGCTGCAACTTCCCGGCAGGCTCTCCGCCGGACCGTATGTCGGGCCTTCAGGAGAGGTCTACGTGGGAACCTGTCGCAATTGGGAGTGCACCAAGCCCCACCTGCTCACGGCGATCACCGGTAGAGTTCCTCCCGAATCCGACGAATAGTCCCTCAATGGCCCCTTCGGCCAGGTGCTCGTCCCCCAATAGCTCTTTTTGAGCCTTTTTTTGAGCCTGCTGGTCGTTTGTCTCAGGGAAATCGACCGAGTGGTTTGAGACACTCCCCCTTGAGACAGCGCGACGATCTCTAACGTTTTGATATTATAACTGAATTTCTCACTATGGGCCTCGTGATCAATTGGCAGGATAGTTGCACCAAGCCTTTTGGGAAAGAGCTGAATTGGATGAAGCAACATACAACGAACGCGTCGAAATCGAGATGGGAAAAGCTGCCTTCGATTAGACTAACGCTGGTTCTCTGGGGGGTGCATGCCGGGATCGCTGTGGGCGCTTTCGGTTGTAACGGCGCGAAAAGGAGTGAATCGATGGAACGCACAAGTCCTTCGATCAAAACGGCGGATAGTCAAAAAATGCCCAAGACCAACCGTCTTATCATGGAAAAGAGTCCTTATCTGCTTCAACACGCCCACAATCCGGTGGACTGGTTTCCATGGGGTGATGAGGCGTTCGAAAAGGCGGATCGGGAGAACAAACCGATTTTTCTCTCCATCGGGTATGCCACCTGTCACTGGTGTCATGTGATGGAACACGAATCGTTCGAGGACCCGGAGGTGGCCGCACTGCTCAATGAAAACTTCGTCTCGATCAAAGTCGATCGAGAGGAACGACCCGATGTGGATCACCTCTACATGACCGCCTGTCAGATCATGCGCGGCAGCGGCGGTTGGCCGTTGACCATCGTGATGACCCCGGACAAGCGCCCTTTCTTCGCCGCCACCTACTTGCCCCGTCAGTCGGTGCACGGCCGGATCGGCATGTTGGATCTGTTGCCCCAACTGGTCAAAGCCTGGCACGGGGATCGGGATCAGCTCAACGGCCTGGCCGAACGGTTGACCGGGGCGATCAAGGAGGTGATGAACGCCTCGTCCAGCAGCGAACCGGTGGAGGACTCGCTCCACCTAGCGTTTCGCCATTTGGCCCGGCAATTCGATCCCAAACACGGAGGGTTCGGTCGGCAGATGAAGTTCCCCATGCCCCACCAATTGCTCTTCCTCCTGCGCTATTGGTACCGCACGGGCAATGGGGACGCGCTGAAAATGGTCGAGCAGACCCTGACCGCAATGCGGCATGGCGGGATTTTTGATCAACTGGGATTCGGGTTTCACCGCTATACCACCGAGCCGAGCTGGCTCGTTCCCCATTTCGAAAAGATGCTCTACGATCAGGCACTGCTGATGCTGGCCTACACCGAGGCGTACCAAGCCACCGGCAATCCCCTGTTCGAACGGACGGTCCGCGAAATCGCGACTTACATCCGCCGGGAAATGACCGCCAACACCGGTGGGTTTTTTAGCGCCGAGGACGCGGACAGCGAAGGCAAGGAGGGCAAGTTCTACCTCTGGACCGAAGCGGAGATTAGGCAGCTGTTGGATGAAGAGACCGCCCAACTGGTGATCGAGAGTTACGGTATCTCGCCCGGCGGCAATTTTTCCGAACATCCCGGGGAGACCGACACCGGGCAGAACATTCCCCATTTGGCGGTCTCGACCGAGCACCTCGCTGCCCGACACCAAACCGACGTCAAAACCCTCGAGCGACAGCTGGACACCGGACGGCGCGTGTTGTTCGCCACCCGCCAAAACCGCGTTCATCCGCTCAAAGACGACAAGGTACTCACCGATTGGAACGGGCTGATGATCGGCGCCCTGGCCCGAGCCGCTCGGGTGCTCGGCGATCCGACCTATGCCCACCTCGCCGAGCGATCGGCGCGCTTCGTGCTGAAAACCTTGGTCGACGACGACGGTCGCTTGCTGCACCGGTATCGGGACAACAAAGCCGGCATCCAGGCCACCCTCGATGACTACGCTTTCTTTGTGTTTGGACTGATCGAGCTGTATGAATCGACCTTCGAGATCCTCTACCTCGAGCAAGCGGTGCGCCTCGCCGAGGTGATGCTGGCCCATTTCGACGATCCGACCCACGGGGGATTCTTCCTCACTGCGGCCGACGCCCCGGTGCCGATCACCCGGCCCAAGGAGATCTACGACGGTGCCATTCCCTCGGGCAGCTCGGTGGCGATTTACAATCTCCTGCGCTTGGCCCGGCTCACTGGAAATTCGGCCCACGAGGAACGGGCCGCCCGGGCGATGAAAACGTACGGCGATGCGTTGGCCAACTCCCCCACTTCCCATGCCATGTTTCTGCTCGCGTTGGATTTCGCCGTCGGCCCATCACTGGAGATCGTCGTCGCCGGCGAAACCCGCGCGCAGGATACGAATGAGATGCTGAAGACTTTGGCCACCCGCTATCTGCCCAATCACGTGTTGCTCCTGCGAGACGAAGCCAAGGCAGCCCAATTGGCCCGCCTGGCGCCCTATACCGCTGATCAACGCCGCCTCAAAGATGCTGCGACCGCATATATCTGTGTCGATCACGCTTGTTCGTTTCCGACGAACGATGTCACCCAAATGATGACGCTGATTGACGAACGGCTCGCCGCAGCGCGACCGGCCGATCCCCCAGCAGAAACGAACTGATCGGCAGGCGGTGACAAACACCCGGTAACCGCATATACCCATTGGAGTACAATGAGCACCACCCCGAAGCCGAGCACAGCGTTGGTCACCGGTGCCGCCCACCGGTTGGGTCGGGCGACCGCCCTGGCCCTGGCCCAAGATCACATTTCCGTTATCGCCCATTACCACCGGTCCGCTGACGAAGCCCACGCGCTTGTCGCGCAGATTCGGGAGGCCGGTGGGCGCGCCAATGCAGTGGCCGCCGATCTGGCCCAGCCCGAGCAGGCGGAGCAGTTGTTTGCCCAGGCGACCGCCCTGGCCGGTCCGATCGACGTGCTGGTCAATAACGCGTCAGTGTTCTTCGAAAATCAATTGACCGATTTCAGCTACGGCGCACTCGACCGGGATATTCGGGTCAACGCCTGGAGCCCGCTGGTCCTAGCCCGCTGTTTCGCCGCCCAACAGGAGAGCGGGTCGGTGGTCAATTTCTTGGACAGCCGGATCACCGGACCGGACGATCAACACGCCGCCTACCACCTGAGCAAGCGCATGCTCTTCACGTTGACCAAGCTGTTGGCCGTCGAGTTGGCCCCCGGCGTGCGGGTCAATGCCGTTGCCCCGGGACTCGTGCTGCCCCCCCGCGGAAAAGGAGCCGAATTCCTCGAACAGCAGCGACACGCTAACCCCCTCCGGCGGATCGGCAGTGTGGACGGGGTGATCGACGCGGTCCGTTTTTTATTGCGCAGCGATTTTGTCACCGGGCAGGTCATCTTTATCGACGGTGGTCGGCACCTGCTGGGATCGATGTATGGCGGGTGAGCGATCATCACCGCCGAACAGAAGGGAGAAGCCATGCAGGACCATCAGGCGTTGGATCGCATTCACATTCGCGATATCAATGTGCGCTGCATTGTCGGGATCAACGATTGGGAGCGCAAACGGCGACAGGAGGTGGCGATAAGCACGACCCTCTATCTCGATCTGTCCACCGCCGGGCGCAGCGATCGGGTCGAGGATACCGTCGACTACAAGGCGTTGAAGAACGACATCCTCCGGACCATCGAAGATTCCCGCTTCTACCTCATCGAACGCATCGCCGAAACCGTCGCCGATCTCTGTCTCGAACGGTCGGCGGTACAACGAGTGGATGTGATCGTGGATAAATTGACGGCGCTTCGATTCGCCCGCAGCGTGGCCGTGGAGATCACCCGAACCAAATCCGATGACTGATCCGCATCCCCATCGTTCGACCGTGTCTTACGTTTCAGTGGGATCGAACATCGATCCCGAGCACAATATCGCCCTGGCATTGTCGTTGCTCAAGCGCCGGGTTGCGGTCGAAGCCAGCTCGACCTTTTTCCGAACCGCGCCGTTGAATCGGCCGGAGCAGCCCCTGTTTTGGAACGGGGTCTGGCAGATCTGCAGCCGGCTGTCCTGGCGCGCGCTCAAGTTCGACGTTCTGCGATCTGTCGAGGAGGCGGTCGGTCGACGCCGCACGGCCGATCTCTGGGCCGCCCGCACAATTGATTTGGACCTCATTCTGCACGGGGAGTGTGTCGTTGACACCGAAGAGATTGCGCTGCCCGATCCGGATATCTTCGAGCGGCCGTTCGTGGCCTATCCCCTGTTAGAACTAGCCCCATCGTTGGTGCTTCCCGGGACCGGCCAACACCTCTGCGGGTTGTCCTCCGCCCGGGTCGACGATTCCCTTGTTCCTCTGGAACGATTCACTGAACAACTCAGAGAAAGGCTCTGTCATGAATGAAGAACGCGTCGCCCAACTGGTCCGCGAGCTGTTGATCGAAATCGGTGAAGATCCCAGTCGCGACGGACTGGTCAAAACGCCCCAGCGAGTGGCCAAGTCGATGGCCTTCCTCACCCGAGGCTACCAGATGGACCCCAAGGAGATTATCAACAACGCGGTGTTCGAATCCGAGGCCAACAACATGATTATCACCAAGGATATCGAGGTCTACTCGATGTGCGAACACCATATGTTGCCCTTTTTCGGCCGCTGCCACGTGGGGTACATCGCTCGAAACAGGGTGCTCGGGGTGAGTAAAATCGCGCGAATCGTCGATACCTACGCCCGTCGGCTGCAAATCCAGGAACGGTTGACAGCCCAAGTGGCCCGGGAGATCGAGAAAGCGGTCGATGCGGTCGGTGTCGGGGTGGTGATGGAGTGCCGCCATCTGTGCATGATGATGCGCGGTGTGGAAAAGCAAAACTCGGTGATGACCACCTCATCGGTGCTCGGGGCGATTCACGATGAAGTGGAGACCCGCGCCGAATTTCTCGGCCTGATAAACCGCAACAGTACGGGCTAGTCGGCTAGCCCGTGTAGCCGAACCCCCAGCAGGCCACCGTTTGATCCCGCTTGAGACCGCAGGTGTGCGCCACGCCGCTGCTGATCTGGATGAACTGTTGGACCGTCGGCGGGGTGCTCTGATTGTGGGAGTTGTTTCCCCAGCAGACCACGTGCCCATCGGCTTTGAGGGCGCAGGTGTGGCTGCCGTTGACCAGCGCACCGTCTTCATTCTCGGTTGCGGTCGGCGCTCCGCCGGTGGAGACTTGGATGAAGTCGAGATCCGCCGGTGGCGTTGATTCCCCGAGAACGTTGTGTCCCCAACAGGTGATCCCCCCGTTGTGCTGCAACCCGCAGGTGTGGCTTCCCCCGGCAGAAATTTGTATGTAGGCACCGTCTGCAGGGGGCGTCGCTTGCCCATGGGTGTTCTTCCCCCAGCACACCGCGTGGCCATTGGGTTTGAGCGCACAGGAGTGTCCTCCCCCCGCGGCTACCGCCACAAAGGGGGTGCCCTGGGGTGGCGCGAGATCCCCCTCCACACCTTGTCCCCAGCACTGCACACCCCCTTGAGCGGTGAGGCCGCAGCTGTGATAGGCGCCGAGGGCAATCTCGACGAATCCCTGCGTTTCCGGCGGGGTGGACTGACCGAAGGCGTTGGCCCCCCAGCAATAGACGCCGTCGAGCGCAAGTCCGCAGGTGTGGTGATCCCCGGCGGCGATTTGGGTGAAATCGGTCTGGGTGAATGACATCGATTCCCCGTAGTCATTGCGCCCCCAACAGATCACCGCACCCCCCTTCATCAAACCGCAAACGTGTCCTCCGCCCGAAGTGAGCTGCTCAAACGGCAGATCCCCCAAGCCGACCAACTCCTCGGGCTCCTCACAGGCCCAAGCCAGAGCGCTGCACAAGACGCCCGCCCATATGATCAGATGACGTTTCGTATGCATGGCCATTTCCTCTGCTCTTCAACGTCGACGCGATTGTGCCGACATTTCTATGATAGTGGATGGTAACCCGCGAAACAACTCACATCGTCGCGGAGAAAATTCGTATTATGGATTAAAAAGAGGGGGCCGGCGGAGGGGGAGGATCGGCTTGTTCCGAAGCGGCGGGGCCGCCGGTCGACGTCTCCTCGGTTGGTTTCTCATCCGGTTTTTGGACCGGCGAGGTGGGGGGTTTGGCCTTGATTTTCTTGGCGGGTTTGGGTTTGTTGACCGGCTTGGCGTGCTCGGTACCGGAGTGGGCGTGAATCACACATCCGGACATTCCCGCCATGCCGATAACCAGGCCCACGGCCAACAACAGTTTTCCTATGATTGCTTTCATCCAATTGCTCCTTTTCGTTTTGATGAGATAGCCTACCACATAAAGATAATCAACGCCTATCCCTTATGTCTCTAGATGAGACGTATGACGTTGGTTGGTATTCAAGCTCCTAAGAAGGGTGGACCGGACAGGGGACGATCAGGCCGCTTTGTCGGCTTTGGACGACTTGGCTTTGCCCTCCTCTTCTTTGCCCTTTTTGCGTGCCGTCAAGGTTTGGTCGACGACTCGGGCGAACAGCTCCGGATTCTCCTTGAGGGCGACAATCGCTTTTTCGCGGCCGTGGGCCAGCTTTTCCCCGTCGAACGAGAACCAGGCGCCGGACTTTTGAATCACGTTGAGCTCGGTGGCGAGATCCACTATTTCGGCCTGCTGGGAAATCCCCTCGCCGAATCGAATATCAAACAGGGCCTCGCGAAACGGCGGCGCCATTTTGTTCTTCACCACCTTGACCTTCACCCGGTCCCCGATGATGTTGTCGGCATCTTTCAGCTTGCCGATCCGGCGCACGTTGAGCCGAACCGAGGCGTAGAATTTCAGTGCGTTTCCGCCGGTGGTGGTCTCCGGGCTGCCGAAGGAGACACCGATTTTTTGCCGGGTCTGGTTGATGAACAGGATCGTGGCGCCGTGTTTGTGGCAGACACCGGTCAACTTGCGCATCGCCTGGCTCATCATGCGCGCCTGCAGACCCACGTGGTGATCCCCCATCTCCCCTTCGAGCTCTGCCTTGGGGGTGAGCGCGGCGACCGAATCGACGACAATTAAATCGACCCCTCCGGAGCGGATCAACATGTCGGCTATTTCCAGCGCCTGCTCGCCGTAGTCGGGCTGCGAAACGAGCAGGGCGTCGGCATCCACCCCGAGCTTCTTGGCGTAGGTGACATCCAGAGCGTGCTCCGCGTCGAGAAAGGCGCAAATACCCCCCTGTTGCTGGCACTGGGCGATGGCGTGCAGGGTCAGCGTGGTTTTTCCCGATGATTCCGGACCGAACACCTCGCAGATGCGACCCTTGGGATATCCCCCGGTGCCCAGGGCCAAATCCAGGCCGAACGACCCTGAAGAGACGGCCGGGATATTCTCCGCAGACGGGGCGCTGCCCAGGGCCATGATCGCCCCCTGGCCGAACTGCTTTTCGATCTTTTCCATTGTCTTGGCGACCTCTTTCATTCTCTCTTTGAACTTCATTTGATTGTTCTCCTCTGTTGTGATGGTCCGTGGCTGTTGCCACGACCTAAGCTTGTTTGCGATCCAGGCTGCGATAGCCGATGGCTTCGGCCACGTGGGCCGAAGAGATGTCTCGTTGCTGTTCCAGGTCGGCGATGGTTCGCGCGACCTTCAAAATTCGGGTGTAGGCCCGTGCGGAGAGACCGAGCCGGTCGATCGCCCCCTCGAGCAAGGTCTGTCCGGTCGCATCAATCGTGCAGTGGCTATGAATCTGCTTGAGGGTCATCTGTCCGTTGGCCCGGGTGGTGGTACCGAAAAACCGCTGTTGTTGAATCTCCCGTGCGGCGATCACCCGCCGGCGAATCTCCGCCGAGCTCTCGCTGGGCTTGTGGTCGGTCAGCTCGCGGACCGGCACGGCGGGTACATCGATGTGCAAATCGATGCGATCGAGCAGGGGACCGGAGATTTTGCCCCGGTAGCGTTCCACGGCGGTGACCGAACAGGTGCAGGCCCGATCCGGGCTGCCAAAGTAGCCGCAAGGACACGGATTCATGCTGGCCACCAGGGTGAACGACGCGGGAAAGGTGCTCTGGCCGCCGGCCCGGGAGATGGTGATTGCCCCCTCCTCGAGCGGTTCGCGCAGCACCTCGAGCACATGGCGCTTGAACTCGGGTAGCTCATCGAGGAACAGCACCCCGTTGTGGGCCAGGGAGACCTCGCCGGGACGGGGTGGGTTGCACCCGCCGACCAAGCCCGCGTCCGAGACCGTGTGGTGGGGGGAGCGGAACGGTCGCTCGGTGACCAGCGGCCGATGGACATTGGTCAATCCCAACACCGAGTGGGCCGCCGATACTTCGAGCATTTCTTCGAAGGTCAATGCCGGCAGGACGGTGATCAGTCGGCGGGCCAGCATCGTCTTGCCCGAGCCGGGCGGGCCGATCAACACCAGATTGTGCGCACCGGCGGCGGCCACTTCCAGGGCCCGCTTGGCGTGGTTTTGTCCCCGCACGTCTGCCATGTCCAGCTCGGTGTCCCGCGGGGTCAAATCGATTTCGGTCTGTGAGGTGGCGCCGATCGTCTGCTCCCCGGTCAGATGCATCACCGCGGCGGGCAGATTGGCGATCGGCAGCACGGGGATGCCGGTGACAACCGCCGCTTCGGCCGCATTGTCCGACGGGGCGAGCAGGGCGCTGCAGCCGAGCTGTCGCGCCAGCAGGGCGTAGGGTAGGGAACCCGGTATCGGACGGCAGTGCCCGTCGAGGCCGAGCTCGCCGACCACCATCAACTCCTTGAGTTGTTCGTGCTCGATTAGTCCCGCGCCGGCCAGGATGCCCAAGGCGA
>JANQET010000369.1 GCA_028278265.1 Myxococcota bacterium | reverse complement strand
CTCGCCAAATTGGCTCCACCGCGTCGCGTCCCCGCTAACCCTCCGGGTGGTCCCGCACATCCTTCTGGTGCCACAGATAGGCCATTTCGTCACAGAGATCGGGAAGCTCCCGGCGACGGATGCTGCCGATGCCGCACTGGCTGGCCATTGATGTGGACCGAGCTGCGGCTATGGAGTGGTTGGCAGATCCTCGAGTCTTCTTTTTGCTGCCTGAGTCTGCAACGCCTGGGGATAGCGGCGGACAAAATCGATCAGGGCCTGTCTCTCGCTCTGCCGGCGACCCAGTTGTCGTAGTGCTTTCGCTTTTCCGTAGGTCGCTTCCGGTGCCAGCACTCCAGTGGGGTAGTGTCGCAAATAGGTCGAAAAGTGGTGCAGCGCGGCCTGGGGATCGTTGAGCGGTCCGAGCTCCAGCTCCGCGAGGCTGGTCAACGCGATGCCGGTTTGGGGCTTGCCCGGATGGCGCTCGATCAGTTTGTTGTAGAGGCGTTTTGCCGCGGTCCAGTTCTTTTGTCGATGGAGCTCACCGGCCCGCTTCAGCAGAGATTTTGCTGTGGATCTGGTGGCCACCCTGGAGGCGGATGCATCGGATTGGGGCGGCCGAGGCGGCTCGATCGATTTGCGTTGTACGGGATCACTCGATACAATCCGGGGAGGCCTTCCAGGTGCAATCGGGCCCAGCGAACGGCTTTCCCGTTCTAAGGTGGCAACCTGCTGCGGTGACATCAGCTGCACTCCGGCGCGCTTGAAAGAGAGGCGTCGGCCGCGGGAAATGGAGTGCTCGCTCTGATCGGATTTGATCGCGCGCACGTGACCCTCGAGTACTTGGACCTCGATATCCCGATCGCTGGCATTCACCGCGAATACCGTTCCGGTGACATCGACGTGCCCGGCAGAGGTGAGTACACGAAATGCCAATTCACCGGAGTGATCCGACGGTACATGGGCCACCACCCGCCCGTGGCGGAGCTCGATTTCAGCAGGGTAGTGATTGGGGCGGATCAGGTTGACCAGCGTGTGCTCGGCCAATTGAACCGACACTCCGCCGGCCAGCCGCAGCACAACCGGGCCACCGGCCGTGGTGACGACCTGACCGGCGGTCAATTTCGTCTCGATGTGAGGGGAGGTGGGTCCGGCTCCCTCATCCCGGCCGAGGTCTGCTTGGCTGACATGCTCAGGGGAGCTTTCCGGTCCATTGCGGTCTGTCGTCATCAGCCAGGTCGCTACGATGAGGGGAATGCCGGCCGCGATCGCCGCCAGGGCGATGATTTTCCTCGATCCGAAGGGGACGCCCGTAGTGCTCGATGAATCGGGGAGCTGCCGCTCGAATTCGTGAACGGCCCCCGATTCTTGCGCTCGGTCGACGATTTCGTTGATCCAGCGACGTTTCGACAAATCGTCCAGTGCCGGTGCCGCCCCGTCCGTGCCGTCGAACCGGGCCAGTTCGGCTATCCCGGTGTCAGTGCGACAATCGGCGCATTCTGCCCGGTGGGCCTCGACGAACCGTTGCTCAGCTTCAGCCAGCGGGGCAGTGTGACGCTTGCGCAGCAACCGGTCGTATCGATCACAGGGTGAGATTCGTTTGGTATTTCGGATCATCACACCCTCCCGCCGATCCATTGCTCAATCGTTTTATCCCGTGACAAAGAGCGCCGTAGCCGTTGCCGGCCGATTCGCAGCCTTTCGCGCACCGTGTTCACCGGGGTATCGGTGATCGCGGCGATCTCTGCCGGACCGTAGTCATAGACCAGCCGCAACACCACGGCGGTGCGCTGGTCGAGGGGCAATTTGCCGAGTCTCTTCTTGAGCTTTTGGCGTAACTCGAACCGTTCCAGATCAGCCTCGGGGGTTATTGGCTCAACCTGGTTCGGTGGCTCGCGCTCGGCCAGGATCATCCCCCTTTGGCGTCGCTTCTTGACATGTCGCATGACCAACCGCACCACGATGCGAAAAGACCAGAACTCAATGGAACAGTCACCTCGATAATGACCAACCGAGCGCAGGGTTTCCAGCAAACTCGACTGCACCAAGTCGTCGGCGTCCCGATCGTCATGTACCAGATAGTGAACGGTGGTGCGGACGTGGGGCAACAGTCGTTCCACCAATTTTCGCTGCGCCGAGTGATTCCCCCCAGCGGCATGAGCGGCCAACCGGCGATCGGTTTCACCCTCACGATCCGAGATTGGCGGTGTGTTCGTCCTCATCACTTCTTTAATGTGGGGATGAACGCCCAAAAAAGACAGATCTTTTTTTTGGAGTCGATCTCACGGGTCTGTCTCATCCGGAGTTCGGCGTCGAGGCGAATCGGTGGATTACTTTGTCCAATTTGGTGTATTCTGATGGGACGCGCGGCAGGCCGCCCGATGGAGCTGTCGCTGGGCGATTGAAGGGCGAATCGATGAAAACAGTACTGCTTGGTTTGTTTGTGCTTTTTGTTGGGGCTATCTCGTGCTTCCAGTACGGCAGCGATCAGCCCCGTCCCGATGCAGGGGCCGATAGCGACGCTGATATCGATACCGATATCGATGTCGATGCCGACGCAGATACGGACGTAGACGGAGACGCGGACGCGGATGTCGACACGGATACCGAGGTTGGCGGTGATGCCGATGCTGATACCGATGCTGATACCGATGGGGACGGCGATGCTGATGCCGATACCGATACCACGACGGATACGGATACCGATACGGATACGGGCTACGATGCAGATACGGGTAGTGACTCCGATTAGTTCCTCGTATCAGGACGAAACGATTAACGATAGCTGGGATGGTGAATCCGCTCCGGGAAGGGGGCGTATCCTGTCGCCATCGAGGTCGATCCCTTCATGGATCAAGAGGCATCGCTTGGCCGGCAACCCCCCGCCATAGCCGGTCAGCTGGCCGTCGCTGCCGATCACCCGGTGACAGGGAACGATAATCGATATCGGGTTGGCACCGTTGGCCGCCCCCACCGCCCGAACCGCCTTGGGTCGGGAGATTCGGCGAGCTATCGCTCCGTAGCTCGTGGTCGCGCCAAAGGGAATCTCCAGTAGTGCTCGCCAGACCGCCTGCTGAAATTCGGTTCCCTGCAAATCCAAGGGTAGGTCGAACTTCCGGCGGTTGCCGCTGAAGTATTCGGTCACTTGGTGCACCGCGTCGCGCAATATTTCAGTCGCCGCTGTCGAACCGTCTCCTTCGGGGCACCGCTCGCTGCTGGTGTTGAAGAGCAGATGGGTCAATCCCCGCGCGTTGGCAGCGAGGTGAATCGGGCCCACTGGTGTGTTGTCTACTGTTGCGATCGTCGTGTTCATCTTTGTTCGTCCTTTCCATTCTCAGCTGCTTAGCGATGCCCACAACCACATCGCCGCGTAGGCGCGCCACGGACGCCAGGCGTCTGCCTGTTGCTTGAGTGCTGATGCCGTGGGGAGCGATTCTGATTGGGCCCACGCCTTGCGCAGTCCCAGATCACCCGCAGGGAAGGCATCCGGTTCACGCAGCGCGCGCATGGCGATGTATTGTGCGGTCCAATCTCCAATTCCCGGCAGGGCGGTCAGGCGCTCCAGCGCGACCTCCAGGCTCGGCGCGGTCTCCAGCGCAGTACCGCCGTCACAGATGGCCCGGGCCAAGCTGCGGATCGAGTCGGCCCTCGTTCGGGGCATGCCGATCGCCGCGATATCCGCATCGGCGAGATCTTCGGGTCGGGGAAAGAGCAGGTGAGGTGTTGCCGTTGAGCCCTGGGCATCGATCGGTCGTCCCACCGCCTGAACCAGTTTTCCGGCCAGCCGGCTGGCACCGGCTACGGTAATTTGCTGTCCCAGAATCGCCCGCACGGCCATCTCGAACCGGTTCCAGGCACCTGGCATGCGCAGCCCGGGATGGGCTCGAATGATGGGCTTCAAGCGGGCGTCAGTGCCGAGCTGATCGGCGATGGCCAGAGGATCTGCGGCGAGATCGAACAGCTCCCGCACTCGGGCCGAAAGTCGTCCGAGACACAGAGTGGCCGACGCCGGTACCCGCAGCAGGAGCTCGTCTCCCGCGCCGGTTGGGGCCGCGGTCACTTCGATGACACCGGTGAACACCGGATCGTCGACCGTTCGCCGATACACCCCGCCGGAAATCGATTCCACCCCGGGGATGGCCCTCGGCGCGAGAAACGCGAGCATCGCCTGCCAATCGAACGGTGCCCGGTATGCCTGGCGCAGCACGATATGGCCCTGTTCAGCGGTGCGCCCCTCTTTTCGCTTCGATTGGCGAATTTCCCGCGGGCTGCGACCGAAGATGCGGCGCACCTCCGCATTGAATCGGCGGACATTGCGATATCCGGAGGCCAGCGCGATGCGGGTCATCGGCAGATCAGTCTCCTGAATTAACCGGTTGGCAAAGTGGGCCCGCCGGGTTTGGCCAATCGCCGCCGGCGAGGCACCGAGATGCTCGACAAACAACCGCCGCAGGTGCCTGCTCCCCACCCCGAGACGCTGGGCCAACTCGCCGACCGACGCCGAATCCAATGCCCCCGCTTCAATCAACTGTAACCCACGAGACACGGTAGCCGAGGTGCCCCGCCAGGCCGGAGTGCCCGGGGCGGTCTCCGGACGGCAGCGGCGGCAGGGACGAAATCCGGCCCCTTCGGCAGCGGCAGCACAGGCAAAAAACACACAATGGGCTACCTTGGGGGTGAGCGCCGGGCAGACCGGTCGGCAGTAGACCCCGGTGCTGGTCACGCCGGTAAAGAACCGTCCGTCAAACCTCGGGTCACGGGTTTTGAGGGCGCGATAGCAGGTGTCGTGGTTCAGGCTCATGGGGGGAGTATAACCACACCCCCCAAAAAAACCGGACGTTTTCGGACATGGTGATTCAGCGGGCGGCAGATGAGTCGCGTTTATACAATTTTTGTCGGTATCGATCGGCTATACTCCTGGTGATGAAGTGTTCGATTCGCAAACCCTGTAGCGCGCTCGCCGGGTATGTGATGTGCCTCTGGAGTCTGGAGCATCGACATCGCGCCGGCGAGTCCTGTGTCCAGCAGATGGTCCCCACCGGCTATGTGGAGCTCGAGCTCTATTTCGGCGGTTGCGCTCGAATTGCGGGCGCAGACCGACAGTTCAACCGACAGCCGTCCGGGCTGATCTGCGGCCTTCAATCAGCCCCCACGGAGGTCGAGCTCAGCGGAGATCTCGGTGTGATTGCGGTGGTGCTTCATCCCGGAGCCGCCGGGGCGTTGCTCGGTTTGCCGGCCAAACTGCTATCGAATGCCCGTGTGGATGTGGTCGATATCTTCGGACCGGATGGTGCCCGGCTCAACGAACGTATTGCCGATGCCCCTTCCGCCGAGGAGCGGTTTTCCCTCATCGAAGCATTTCTCGTAAAACGGTGCACCGACCCAGCCGCGACGATCGATCCAGTGGTGCACGGTGCTGTGCAGCGCATTTCCCGCAGTGGGGGAGTGGTGACGATCGACGAGGTCGCTCGACAGATCGGGATAAGCCGCCGCCACCTGGAACGAAAATTCGCCCACTCCGTCGGGGTGCCCCCCAAGGTGTTTGCCAAGATGCTGAGATTTCAACGGGCGCTGGCCCTCAAACAGCAAGACGAACGGATCAGCCTGACTGAGCTGGCCTATGCCGCCGGCTACGCGGATCAAGCCCATTTCATTCACGACTTCAAATCGATGACCGGTCTGCCCCCCCGAGCGTACTTCAAGAGAGAAAAGGCGTTTTCAGAGTTTTACGCCTATTGCGCATGAGTGTCGCGTTTGTTCAATTTCCGCTCGCTTTGGGCCGGTACAACTGAATTGTCGAACAACCAATCAAGGAGGCAATTCGATGAAACAACTGATCACATTTTTTGAGATTCCGGCAAAGGACTTTTCCCGGGCAGTCGAGTTTTACAACGAGCTGCTCGATTTGCAACTGGTGGTCTGCGGTGAACCGTGCGTCGGTGGCGAGGAGGAACAGATGGCGTTCTTCCCGGACGGTGCCAATGTCAAAGGCGCGGTCAGCCGGTCGGCGAATTTCAATCCCTCGTCCGACGGCGTGCTGATCACCTTCAGCGCCGAGGGCCGTCTCGACGAGATGTTGGAAAAAGTTGTTGCTCTGGGGGGAACGATCCTGCGGGGGAAAACGCCCATTGAGGCCGAGGGCCAGGGCAGCTTTGCCCTGATCGCCGACACCGAGGGCAACCGCATCGGGCTTCATTCCGTGACTGAGTAGAATCGCTCGGGCGGGGCGTTGGTCGGTCCCTACTTGGCCAGCAGATCGTCGACCGGCGTTTCGAAATCGAAGTCCGCTCCTCCGCCGATCGCCGTGATCGTCATGTCTGATCCGTCGATGACCATGGTCCAGGGAAACGGATACTCCATCAGCTGGTCGTCATTGTAGTACCCCTTCCAGGAGCGGGTTCCCGGCCGGCCGGTGAGCTGGAGGCCTTCGAAGTGGGTGTTGTCCCATTCCTTGAGCTGGGCCTCGGTCTGCTCGACATATTCCATCGTACTCCAGACGATCATCTGGTAGATGATCACATCCTCGGTGTAGATCCCGGCGGCTTCCTTGAGCCGGGCGGCCATCTCCTCGCACGGCTCTCCGTGGTACATCGTGCAAAAGGAGAGCACGATGGCCTTGGCCTGGTTCCACAAGTCCTTCTTGGATGAGTGGAACACCAGGCTGGGGGGCCACCAGGAGAGATTGTGGGCCACATCACCGACCTCATAGCAGGAGGGGCCCACTTCGAGATACTCCGGGTCCAAGCCCCGATCGCGGATGCAATCGATGTACTGTTGACGGCAGGGGCCTTTGGTCTGGCAATCGTTGGACTCGATCGGGCCGAGACCTTCGCAATGCTCGTCGCTGCAGTCCGTCCAGGCGTTGAAGATCGCCTGACCGTCCTCGGTCCCGTCTTCGATGCATTCGTCGTAGCACGTGGGATCGGCCCAGTCGCAGAGGAAGCGGCAGTCGACGATATCCGCGCAGTCCATCCAGGAATCCCCGTCAGAATCGGAGTCCGAATCGGAGTCAGAGTCAGAATCAGCGTCCGAATCGGCGTCAGCGTCTGAATCCGAATCCGAATCAGCGTCTGAATCAGCGTCCGAATCGGAGTCTCCGTCCCCATCCCCATCCGAATCGGCATCACTGTCCGAGTCGGCATCGCTGTCCGCATCCCCTCCCGAAGTGTCCGCATCGTCGTCATCCGTGGTATCGCCTTCCCCGCCACACCCGCCGGACAGGGCAATCACCGACGCCAACAGGGCCAACACCGCCCAATATATTTTTGTTCTTTTCATGTTGCTCTCCTGAATATGGTTTGTTTCCCAGCGGGAAAACGAATGAATTCCAATCAGCTCATTTGTCCGAGTCTAGTACAATTATCCAGTGGCATTCAATAATAATTTGTTCGAGGGCCAAATTATGGGACAATTTGTAAATTATCTTTAATTTCAGGTGGATATGTGCCGAATTGGTTCTGTTAAAAGTGGAATTTTTCGTTTTTGTGGCGGTTTTTCAAAGGCGTTGGACGAACCTGTCGCGGCACATTCGCTCGATATCGAGCAAGTTGAGGTAGGCTTCGTTGAAGTCGATCGTGCCGGTGGTGAACAGCCCATGGCCGTACACGATGGCCCCGCGGTGATGTTCCAGCGCAGGGGGCAGGGTGCGGTACAACCCATGCGGTCCCCCGCCCACCTCACCGGGAACGATGGGAATATCCCCCACCATTCGCGACCGATCGCAACGGAGATGACACTGTCCGTCCAGCTCACACCCCTCCCGCTCGCAATCCAGCGAGAGGATGACCGCGAACTTGGGGTGGCCGTGCAGGATCGCGCGGATCTTTCCGCTGCTGACGATCTGCAAATGGGCGCTGAGCTCGCTGGAGGCGGTAATCCCGGCCGATGACGAGGCGTCGAGGGGACACGGATCGATGTGCCCGGGCAACTCGTCGAGCGCCGCTGAGGTTTGACTGATGTAGAGAATCCCATCGTGTAGGTAAGACAAATTGCCGAAGTAGGAGTCGACCAGTCCCCGGTGAACCAGTTGTTTGCCCACCTGATCGAGCGCCGCGCAAATCGAGCTCTCAGTGGTAAAGGGGCCTTTTTGCAGAGGCTCATCCGTTGGGTCGAGATTATCGAGCAGGGGCATCGCCCGTTCGTAGATCCGACGCGCCTGTGGATCCATCTGGCCGGTCTGGCTCGCCTCCAGCAGGTCGGACATGAATTTGACGAAGGTGGCAAAACAGACCGACGAATAGGCGACAAATGCCTGTTCGGGGCTGACCGTGCCAAAACTGACCACCCCCCGATCGCGCACGATCACCGCTTTGCGGCGGTTGAGCGCGCTGATGATCGCCTCGGCAGTCAGCTCGGGAACCACCGGCAAATCGTGGAGAAAGGTTCTCGTTTCGGAATCTTGGGGATAGATCGTGGCGGTCCCTGCGGCCAGGTATTGGATCATCGAGGCGTAGGGCTCGGCCGGCCGGCAAAAGAGCAGGGAGTTGATATTCAGTCCTTCGAACACCGGATTGAGGTCGCGAATTGTCGCGTCAACCGGTCGGTTCCATTCGATATCCGCGTCCCGGCCACCGAGCCATACGCTACCTTCGGCAGCCAGTCCGGCCCCGACGATTTTGGCGGCGTATTTGTGGATCAACGCTTCCATGTCAAACCCAGGGCGAGCGCCTGCTCCTCGAGGGGCGCCCCGTTGTGATCGAGGCCGCGAACCCGATAGTAGGCCTGTTTGGTGGCGTCAAATTCCGCCCGGTCAATCGGCGGCACCGGGAACCCGTGGCTCGCAGTTCCGGGCTCCTCGAAAAAGCGGGGCGGCAAATCATCGTCTCGGGCGGTGAAACCGACCTCGGCGTTCATCATTCGTTCCTGATAGTAAATTCGTTCACCGATGCGGGATAAATCGTTGGCCGTGGTGGTCACACCGGTGACCCCGGTATAGGCCTTGGCGTACTCTTCCAAGGAGCTGGCGAAAAAAACGAATTTGCAGGCGGTCAACGAGTCGACCACTGCGTTGAGATCTTCGGCGATCTTGATGATCCGAGCCTTACCACTGAATGAAAATCGATCCGTAGCCACCGGTTTGCGGAGAATTTCGTGGCTGATCGGATAGGCCCGCAGGTGGCACCCCCCCCGGGTGGAGGTGGCGTAGGCCAGGGCCATGCCGTACGCACCGCGTGGATCGTAGGCCGGAAGCTCCTGTCCCTTGACCGACATGGAGAGCTCGGGCCGGCCGGCGCGGGCAGCGTATCGCGCCGATCCCTCGGCCAGCTGGGCACCGATACCCTCGGCGCGACCGATTTGGGTCAACAGCTTCAATACAGCCGTCCCATCGAGGCGAGTGCCGGTGATTTCCCGATAGCACGCCAAAGTGGACGCGGCGCTCACCGTGTCCAGGCCCAGCTCGTTGCATAATTTGTTTGCTTCGAATGCGGTGTGGGGGTCGTCGTTTTCGATCAGCGCGCTGAAGTGGGAGAGGGTTTCGAACTCGGGCAGGGGATCCCCGCCGGGCGTTTTTTTCTTGCACAAGATATGACAGCCCCGACATCCCGTGCGCTTGGGGTGGTAGGTGGTTTTGAGGGTGTGGGCGTTGACCTTTTTGGCGCCGTCAAAATGGGTGCGCCTGAAATTGTCGGTGGGCATCATGTGCCGCGCGTCCATCAAATCGAGCAGGGCCGGGGTGCCCAGATTGGCGATGCCGTATTCACCGAGCAGTACCGGCGAGGCCGCCACCAGCCGGAAAATCTCTTCCCGGGCCTTGCTCAGCAGGTCTTGGTCGCTGACCGTCACCTTTCCCGAACCCTTGACCGCGAGGTACTTCAACCGTTTCGCCGCAAAGACCAGTCCCAGGCCGTTGCGCGCCGCGGCAAAGTGGCGATCCACCATCACACTGGCAAAGCGCACCCCGTGGTGGGCAGCGGGGCCGATCAGAGCGACCGAACCGCGACCGGCGAGCGCGTCCATCACCTGGGAAGTCGGCTGATCAATCAACGGGCGGGCATCGCAGAAACGCACTGTCCCGTTGTCGATTTCCACCCCGGTCCAGTCGGCGGCTCGGCCGGTGACGATCACCCCGTCCCAGCCGGCCCGTTTGAGCTGGGTACCCAGTCCTCCGCCGACCGAGGTATCGCCCACCGTGCCGGTCAGGGGCGAGCGGGACATCACGGTCATTCGTCCCGAAGTCGGTGCCTTGGTCCCCACCAGGGGGCCGGCGAAAAAGAGCAGCGGCATCAGCGGATCGTCCCAGGCCAAGCCCATCTGCTCCCGCAAATAATGTCCGGCCAAGCCCTTGCCGCCGACAAACCGATGGTACAGGGCTTCAGGAGGGGTGATCACCCGGTGGTGCTGCTTCGTGAGGTCGAGCGCGAGTATCTTTCCGGTCCATCCGTTCATTGCGCTCGCACTATAGCATAAACGGTCCGGCAGAGGAGTTTTGCAGGGGAAATCCGGAGCAAGTGTATCAAAGCGCTCGCCGGTGTCTTGTCACGGCTGAAATGAGACAGTTTTGCGCCCCCCAACCCCTAGGGACCTCACCCCCAGCCCCTCTCCGTCAAGCGGAGAGGGGAGCGGGAGGGATTTGCCGGCAATTTGTTTCCCCTCCCATTCCCATTCCCATTCCCCCTCTCCACCTGGAGGGTGTTGTAAAAGGAAAAAATGGATTTCCAAAACGTAGGGCCGGGCTTTATGCCCGGCCGCTCGCTCAGCAGTGACGAGGGAAAGCGGCTGGGGG
>JANQET010000332.1 GCA_028278265.1 Myxococcota bacterium | reverse complement strand
ATTACATGGGAACATTTTGAAGTTTTCAAAACAAGCTTTTCCTGTGTCTTCTCAACTAATTATCTATCGATTTTGCTGCGAATTTAGGGGGAACTTCTGACTAGAACAACGATAAAACCGACGTTTCGCCAGGGACTTGAACAAATTCTCATCTAGTAACCTCGTCGCAAATGAACCGTTTTCTCACCAACACGCGATAGTAACTCGATTTGTCGATCCGGGTGAAGATAAAATCACCGCCTGTCGGTCGATATCCCATCGATCGCCCCTAGTACCGTCGGGCGAGTTCGGCAGATCAATCCTCTTTGACGTCCGGGATATTAGTGTGCGGATCGCGCTCGAATTGCTCTTTGAACGCCACAATTTCTGCGCGAAGTTCGAGAAGTCGCCGGTGAAACTGATCGACCACCGCGGTCTGCGCGGACGATACCGCGAGATCGAGCTCGGCCAGTGCTTCCTTTTTCGCCTGAGCCGCCACCTGCTCCGGATCCGGCGGCGGCAGACTGGCGTCTGTTCCCTGTTCCCGCAGGTATTTTTTGGCCCCCTCAATGGTGAAGCGCTGGTCGTACAAGAGATGCTTAATCGCCAGGGTGGCCTCCAAATCCCGGCGCCGGTAGAGCCGTTGGTTGCTCTTGGTTTTTTGGGGCCTAATCGAGGGAAACTCGGATTCCCAATAACGCAACACGTGTTGCTTTACCCCAGTGATCTTGGCGACTTCACCAATCTTGAAATAGAGCTTGTCTGGCAGGTCGACACGGCTCGCCACGTCTTACGGCTCCGGTACTGTTAGGATACGTTTCACAAGGGCCCGGTAATCAACGGTTAGGACTTGGACCATCCTTGATTCAAGGCATTTTTCAATACCTGGCTCGGCTTGAAGTTGAGCACCTGTCGTTCGGCGATGACGATCGGCTCGCCGGTTTGAGGGTTGCGTCCCATGCGCTCTTTCTTGGCGCGAACGACAAAATTACCAAAGCCAGAGATCTTGATCTTTTGATTGTCAGCCAGGGTCTTCTTCATCACCAGAAAAACCGCCTCGACGATCTCAGCGGCTTCCTTCTTGGAAAACCCTCCGACTTTCTCGTAAACACGCTCGATGATATCCGCCTTGGTCATCAACCTATCTCCTTTGACTGACTAAAGCAGTTTGAATTAACTAGTAGTATAAACACAGGAAATGGGGAGGTTCAACCCCCATTGATCTTTTAAACAACGGTCCGGTTTCTGTCCTGGAACAGGATCAATCGGACGCCGAAACGTCCTCACTGCTCACCGAATGACCGCACCGAACTGTTTGGCCACTTGGGCAATGGCCCGTTGGTGGAGTTGATCCACTTCCTCATCGGTCAACGTGCGCTCATCAGATCGATAAATAATTGAAAAAGCGAGAGATTTTTGGTCTTCGGCGATTCCCTTGCCGCGATACACGTCGAACAGGCGAACCTCCTTGGCCAGGGGAGCACAGGTGGTGAGCAGGGCCTCGTTGAGTGGACCGGCGTCCTGGTGGGCACCCACTAGCAGGGCCACGTCCCGCGCCATGGGCGGATACTCGGACAGGGGCACCACCTTGGAACGCCGATACCGGCGCTGAAGCTCGTCGAGGGATAGCTCCATCGCCGCGGCGCCCCGCGGCAATTTGAGCCCGTTGAGGATCGACGGATGGAGCTCCCCCATCACCCCCACCTCGGCACCGTCGATGAGGATCCGGCAAGCGCGCTTGGGGTGCAGGTAGGGAATATCGTCGGTGGGTTCCAAGACCGGCACCCAGCCGGCATACTCCCGGACAAATCCCATTGCCAACCCCTTGACATCATAGAAATCGTAGCTTCGCTCCGCCTGCCCAACCCAGTTCTCCACCGGACCGGCGACCAGCGCGGCGGCCCGCAGCACCTCCTGGGGCAGCTCGTTACCGACGTCATGAAACGTGTTGGCCACCTCGAACTGATTGAAGGTCGAGATAAAGCGGGTTTGCGCCCGTTTGTAATTCTCGGCCAGACCAGCCAGCAGGGTCGTGCGCATGCTGCCCCGCTCGGCACTCAGGGGATTGGCCAAGGGCACGACCGCTTCATCCACACCGAATGCCTCGAGCATGCTCTTTGAAACAAACGAGTAGCTCACTGCCTCGGACAACCCCAGCGCAGCCAAGAGGATTTTGGCCCGGCGTGCCATCTCGAACTGGGGCCGATCCGGCGCGATGCATTGCAAATGCGGCAGGACCGAGGGAACATCGTTGAGCCCGCGAATTCTGGCGATCTCTTCGATCAAATCCACTTCCCGCTCGATGTCCGGCCGGGAGGTGGGGACTTGAACCGTCAGCGTCGTGTCGGAGCCTTCGACCCGGGCCCCAATCCCGACAAGGATGTTTTTCATTTCAGTTGGTGGGACAGTGTACCCCATCAGCTGCTCGAATCGACCCGTGCGAAACTCGATGGACAGCGGCTTGATCTGCTGGGGATAGCAATCGATCACCCCCGGGGCCTTGGCGCCGCCGGCCAGCGCCGTGGTCAGGCTCGCCGCCGCCTCGAGTACCTGGGGAACCATATTGGGATCGACCCCCCGCTCGAAACGATAGGAGGATTCACTGGACAGCTTGAGCCGCTTGGAGGTCCGGCGAACCCCGCTCGGTTGAAAGTAGGCGCACTCGAGCAAGACGTTTTTGGTGGTCGGTTCGATCTCGGTGTCCAACCCGCCCATCACCCCGGCCACAGCGACAGCGCGAGCCCCGTCGCAGATCAGCAGGTCGTCATCGGTAAAGGTCCGCTCGATGTCGTCAAGGGTGGACATGGTCTCTTTGTCGCGGGCCCGGCGCACGACGATCTCCGGGCCGGCCAGGCGATCCAGATCGAAAGCGTGCAACGGTTGGCCGTACTCGAGCATGATCAGATTGGTCACGTCGACCACATTGGAAATCGGGCGCACCCCCAGGGTGTGAAGCCGATAGCGCACCGCAAACGGGCTCGGGCCGATTTCGATTCCGTTGACCAGTGCGGCCCCGTAACGGGGACAGCGATCAGCGTCGAGGATGCTCACCTTGGCTAAACTCGAAGCCTCGGGTCCCTGCTCCGGCGCCGGAGCCCGAGTCGGTGGATCGAACGGTTGCCCGTAAAGCAGCGCCGCATCCCTGGCCAAGCCCCGATGGGAGAGCGCATCCGGACGGTTGGGGGTGATGCCGATGTCATAAATCCAGTCCCTGAGCTTCAATGCCTCGACTACCGGCGTGCCCACCCGCCCCTCTTCGAGGACGATGATGCCGTCCCCGTCGGGACCGATATCGAGCTCCTCTTCGGAACAGAGCATGCCCTCGGACGGCACTCCGGCCAATTTGCGAGCGGCAATCGCGTGTCCCTGCACCGTCGCGCCGGGAAGGGCGAGCACCACCAATCCCCCCGGCGGGGGACAGTTGGGCGCGCCGCAGACCACCTGGTGCATCCCATCGTGGGCCTCAACCTGAACGATGTGCAACTTATCCCGCGAGGGATGGGGTGTCTTGGACTCGACCCGGGCGATGACGATGTTGTCCAACCCCTGCCCGACAGCACGAACATCCTCGACCTCGAGACCGCAAAAGGTGAGCCGATCCGCGAGCTCCTCCGGTTGGGGATCGATTTGCGCCAGTTCACAGATCCAGCTGTAACTCGCCAGCATCGTCTAACTCCTGAAACAGCCCAGAAAACGGGGATCGTTTTCATAGAACAGCTTGATAGTGCCGATTCCCTCGTAGCGCAGCATGGCCACCCGATCGACCCCCAGGCCGAAGGCAAAGCCGGTGTAGCGCTCGGAATCGATGCCCACCTCTTCGAGGACATTGGGATCGACCATCCCGGACCCGAGAATCTCCAACCAGCCCGTGTGGGAGCACAACCGGCACCCGCTCCCCTTGCACGAAATGCACTGAATATCGACCTCGGCCGACGGCTCGGTAAAGGGGAAGAAGCTCGGCCGAAACCGCAGGGTCACGTCTTTGCCGAACACCTTGTGGATAAAGGTTTCCAAGGTTCCGCGCAGGTGGGCAAAGGTGACCCCTTCATCCACCAGCAGCCCCTCGATTTGAAAGAACATCGGACTGTGGGTGGGATCGTCGTCCCGACGGTAAACCGCGCCGGGGGCGACTATTTGCACGGGCAGAGGTCGCTTGAGCAGTGTGCGAATCTGCACCGGCGAGGTGTGAGTGCGCAGCAGGGTCTTGCCCTCTTTGATGAACAGGGTGTCCTGCATGTCCCGAGCCGGGTGATCCGCGGGAAAGTTCAACGCGGCGAAGTTGTAGTAATCCGTTTCGATCTCCGGTCCGGAGGCCACGTCAAATCCCATCGAGACAAAAATATCGACAATATCATGCATCACGATGCTGATCGGATGGAGGCGGCCGATGCCCCTCGGTTGCCGTCCGGGCAGGGTGAGATCCACCGGCTGCTCGAGGTAGGCGCGCTCTTCGCTCTCTTTGAGTCGTTGAAGCGCCACACCTGTGGCGTGGGTAATCCGCTCTTTGACCTGGTTGAAGGCTTGTCCGACGGTTTTCCGCGCCGCCGGCTCGACCTGTTTGATCAGTTTGCGCAGGGCGGTCACTTCACCCTTGCCGCCGAGATAAGCTGCCTGACAGGCGCGAATCGCCTGCTCCTGATCCAACGCCTCCAACCGGGCCTCGAATTGACGGCCCAAATCGTCTAATCGGGCAATGATCTCCGCTGGGTCCATTTGGATCTAACTCCCTAAAAAAGAAATCCGATATCGGGGGTGGAAAGCTTAAGTTATCGTTGCAAATTCAGCTAGCTTTTTCGGGCGATTTCGGCGACCGCGGTAAACGCGTGGGGATCGCTGATCGCCAGATCTGCCAGCATTTTGCGGTTGAGGTCGATGTTGGCTTTCTTCAGACCGCCGATGAGCCGGGAATAGCTCAAGCCCTCACTCGACGATGCCGCGCCGATGCGCGTGATCCACAAGCGGCGCATGTCCCGCTTGCGCAGTCGGCGGCTCTTGTACGCATCGTATAGGGAGTGCATCACCGCCACTTTGGCCACTTTGAACAATCTGCTACGTGACCCGAAATATCCTTTGGCCTGTTTTAAAACGCGCCTGCGGCGGCGTCTTGCTTTGAATCCTCTTTTAACGCGAGCCATTTCCTTTGCTCCTCATTGCACCACGCAAAAAACGTTCTCACCGATCCCTAGAGATAGGGCAGCAGGCGACGAACCTGCTTGGTCGAGGCCGAGCTGAGTATCTCCTTCTTGCGCAGTCGGCGTTTTCGCTTGGATGTTTTTTTGGTCAAAATGTGACTGTGATACGGTTTGTTACAGCGAATCTTGCCTTTTGCCGTCTTCCGAAACCGCTTGGCCGCTGCTCGATTTGTTTTCATCTTGGGCATAATTTGCCTTCCTCACTCAAGAATATCAGCGCCTAAACGCCATCCATTTCCCTGCCCGGCAGGAGAAAGTCACCTTGTGTACACTCTGCTCGGCGTGGATGCAAGAAAAAATAGACAGATCGATGAGGGTAATCAGTTGTTCTTATTGGGGGCGATCACCATGGTCATCGTTCGGCCTTCCATGCGGTAGTTCTGCTCGACCACGGCGACATCCTTTGTCTCCTCGACGACCCGATCGAGCACGCGCGCCGCCACTTCGGGATGCGCCATCTCCCGGCCCCTGAACCGAATGGTCACCTTCGCCTTGTTTCCCTCTTCTAGAAACCGACGGATGTGTTTCATCTTGAAGTCAAAATCATGGTCATCGGTCTTCGGGCGCATCTTGACCTCTTTGACTTCGATGACCTTTTGTCGCTTGCGGGCCAGGTTGGCCTGTTTTTTCAACTCGTACTTGTACTTACCAAAGTCCATGATCCGACAGACCGGCGGATCCGCCTTGGGGTTGATTTCCACCAGATCGAGACCGAGCTCCCCTGCGATGGCGATCGCTTGATGGATCGGATAAATACCGAGTTGTTTGCCTTCCGGATTGATGACCCGCACCTCTGGTCGTCGAATCATGTTGTTGATTCGAACCTGCGGACCCCGCGGTCGACTACGATCTGCTCTATTGAAACCGATGCTCCACCTCCTCAAGTGGGGCTGCTCCGTTGGCAGCCGTTCCTTTTATTTCTTCGCCGAGGGCGGCTTACTCTCTTCGGTCACCCTCTCCAAAAACGCATCTAGTGCCAGGAATCCCTGGTCCCCTTTACGGGTTCGCAGGGCAACCCCCTGGTCGGCCAGTTCCCGGTCGCCGATAATCGCCATCATCGGCACCCTCGACAGACGGGCTTCTCGTATTTTGGCCCCCAGTTTCTCGTTGCGCAAATCGCTGACCACCCGTATCCCCTGTTCCCGGAGTAGCCCTTCGACTTTTTGGGCGTGGTCTCGATGGTGATCGGTCACGGTCAGCACGGTCACCTGTTCAGGGGCCAGCCACATCGGGAAAGCGCCGCCGTGGTGTTCGATCAGCACGCCGAAAAATCGCTCCATCGAGCCGAGGATCGTCCGGTGCAACATCACCGGTCGATGGCGTTTGGAATCCTCTCCCACATAGGACAAATCAAACCGTTCGGGGAGATTGAAATCGCATTGAATGGTACTGCACTGCCACAGGCGCTTGAGTGCGTCGCGGATTTTAATGTCGATTTTCGGGCCGTAAAAAGTGCCCTCGCCTTCATCGACCTCGTAGGGGATGTTCTCCCGCTCCAATCCCTCTTTCAACGCCCCTTCGGACTGATCCCAGATGGCCTGCTCGCCAATCGATTTCTCGGGTTGGGTGGAGAGCCGCACCTCCAACTCGTTGAAGCCGAAATCCCCGAGCAGCGAAAAGGTGAATCGAATCAACCGGCTGATCTCATCGGCCAGCTGGCTGGGGCGCATGTACAGATGGGCATCGTCCTGGGTGAAGCCGCGGACCCGGAGCAGACCGTGTAGCTGGCCCGATCGCTCGTGGCGATAGACCGTGCCCAGCTCGCCCCAGCGCAGGGGCAAATCCCGATACGAGCGCAGCTTATTGCGGTAGATTCCGATGTGAAACGGGCAGTTCATCGGCTTGATGTAGTAGGGATTTCCCTCGATCTCCATCGGCGCGTACATCGAGTCCCCGTAGTTCTCCAGGTGTCCAGAGGTCTCCCACAACCGGGAACGACCGATGTGCGGCGACATGACGAGCTCATAGCCGTTTTCGTAGTGCGCCCTGCGCCAGTGATCCTCGATAATGGTGCGGACCCGGGCCCCCCGCGGATGCCAAAGCACCAGCCCGCCACCGATCTCGTCGTCAATGCTGAACAGATCGAGCTCTTTGCCCAGCTTGCGGTGATCCCGTCTTTTGGCCTCTTCGATGAGGGCCAGGTGCTTGCGCAGGGCCTTGTCGTTGGAAAACGCGGTGCCGTAGATCCGCGACAGCATTTTGTTGCGCTCATCCCCGCGCCAGTAAGCACCGGCAGTGGAGAGCAGCTTTATCGATTTCAGAAAACGGGTGTGGGGCACGTGGGGACCGGCACACAGGTCGAGCCACTCTCCGTGCCTGTACAGGGTAATCGGTTCGTCCTCATCAATCGCTTCGATCAATTCAAGCTTGTACGATTCTCCCAACTCATTGAATACCCGCTCAGCTTCGGCGCGGGTGACCACGTCCCGCTGAAAGCGATGACCTTCGCCGATGATCTCGGTCATCTTGGCTTCGATCGCTTCGAGCTCCTGATCGGTGAACGGGCCTTCGGGCCGATCGAAGTCATAATAAAACCCCGTCTCAATCGAAGGGCCGATGGTTACTTTGGTGCCGGGATACAAGCGCTGCACCGCGTCGGCCATTACATGGGCGGTGGAATGGCGTATCACCTCGAGGGCGTCCTCATCGTTGAGCTTGACCGGTATCAGGGGGGCTTCCCCGGTCCGGCTGGAATGCAAATCGCATAGTCGCCCGTCCACGCGTGCTGCCACGGTGTCCGGTTTCAACTTACCACTCTCGGCCAGCGCCGCGCCTATGGTGCCGGCCTCATACTGTTCTATCGGGTGTTTAGCGCCCATAATCTCCTACACACTTCGGAAATCAAGTTCCAGGCTTAGCATCTTAACCACAAATCTTTAACTGGTTTGAAAGAAAAAAGTGTGCTTTGCCCAATTAGCGGTGCTAGTCGCACTGTAGGCACGAGCGGGATCGAACCGCTGACCCCTACCGCGTCAAGGTAGTGCTCTCCCACTGAGCTACGTGCCTTCGTCGTTCTCTTTCCGGGCATTTCGGCCCGGAGTGGAGGTCTCTTACCAAAAGGTCTGCTCACCGTCAAGCTCCACGCATCGCTTGCTCAACTTTCGGCCGGATTCTTGGGGTAATAGCTGGACGGTTCTTGAGGATAAAGATCATTGATCAGATCGGCAAACCGCTTCTCGACCACTTTGCGCTTGACCTTGAGGCTCGGCGTGATCTCACCGTCCTGGATGGTCAAATCCCGCGGTAAAAAGGCGACTTTTTTTACGGTGGAAAAAGAATCGAGATGGGAATTGACCTCGGTCAACTCGGCGTCGACCGCCTCCTTGAGCTCTGGTCGTTCGATCAGCGCGGTAAAGTCGTCTGCCGGTATTCCCTTGTCTTTGGCCCAATTGCGTACGTGATCCTGATCGAGGGCCAACAGGGCGATGAGAAACTTGCGGTTGTCGCCGACCACCATCGCCTGAGAGATGAAGCGGCTCTTGGTCAATGCATTTTCGATGGGCGCCGGGGCGATATTCTTGCCGCCGGAGGTGACGATGATCGCCTTTTTCCGGTCGGTGATGGTCAGGAACGATTCGTGATCCTCGGTGCCGATATCGCCGGTGTGCAGCCACCCGTCTTCATCGATCACCTCTGCGGTGGCCTCTGGTTTGCCCAAGTAGCCCTTCATCACATTGGGTCCGCGAATCAGGATCTCCCCGTCCTCGGCGATGCGCACCTCAATCCCGGGGATCGGGATCCCCACTGTGCCGAACTTGACGTTGCCCGCTCGGTTGTAGTGGGACAACGAGGCGTCCTCGGTCATCCCGTATCCCTCCAGAATCGGCAGATTTGCCGCGTGAAAAAACTCGCAGATGTGGTGGGCCAGCGGCGCGCCGCCGGAGATGAGGTAGCGAATACGGCCCCCCAGCCGGGCCTGCAACTTGGAAAAAACGAGCTTGTTGGCCAGCCCGTACTTGATCGCCAGCAGCCCGCCGGGCTCGACCCCCTGTTGTCTCAGGGTGACCACCTGGGAGCCCACATCGCTGGCCCAGAGGAACAGTTTCTTCTTCAGACCGCCAGCCTCCTCGACTGCGGTGAGCACGGCGGAGTGGATCTTTTCGAACAACCGGGGAACGGTGGTGAAAAAGGTCGGCTTGACCGACTGGGCGTCTTCCACCGCGGTGAGCATCGACTGGGCAAAGGCGATCGAGAAACCAACCCGCACCGCCACGTGGTAGGTGAGCTGGGCGTAGACATGGGCCAGCGGCAGAAACAGCAGCACCATATCGTCGTGGTTCAGCTTCAATCCCTGTTGGACCGAATCGACCACCGCCAGCAGGTTGCGGTGGGTCAGCATCGCCCCCTTGGGCATTCCGGTCGTGCCCGAGGTGTAGACCACCTTGGCCACGGAATCACTCTTGAGACCGGCGATTGGTGCGTCGAGCATCGCTGGGTTGTCCGCCAGCAGCGCCTTGCCCCTGGCTACGAATTCTTCGAGAGAGAGCAGTGCCGACCGCTTCGATTCGGGTACGGCATCGGCCAGAGAGAGCTCGGCCGGATTGGGATCGGTCGGCCGCGGCAAGGGGGTTTGTCGCTCGTCGATATACACCACCTGCTTGACCGATTGGGGCAGCTCGCCGTTTTCGTCGAACAGCGCGCGCAGTTGAATCGGCCCCTCGGCAACGATCAATTTGGTCTGGGAATCATCGACAATGTAGCGAACCGATTCCGCTGTCAAATTGTGATAGACCGTCACCGTCCGCGCGCCGGCCATCTGTACGCCCATATCCGCCTCGACCCACTCAGGTCGCGAATAGGAAAACACCCCTACGTGATCGTCGGGCGAAATCCCGGCGTCGATCAGCGCAGCCGCAATGGCCCGGGAGCGCTCGTTCCACTGAACCCAGCTCTCCTCGCGCCACAGATCGCTCCCCGGCCCCTGTCGCGTGAGCAGCGCGGGTTGATCCCTCAGCTCGCTGACCTGTTGTTGAAACAATTCGATGAGTGTGCTTTGTTTTGTCATTTAGTATCCAAAACTCAAGCCGATATTCAAATCCACATTCAGCCCGAAACCGTCCCCCACCATCACGTCGATCGGCAGCTCGACCAAAAAGCCCACATTCTTGGTTATATTAAACACCACCGCGGCGCCAACTTCGATGTCGATCATTCCGGTCATCGGGAAATAGAGGGTGCGCTGTCCACTGACGCCGCTGATGCGGTACTTGGTGTAGCCGTAGCCCGCCCCCAGGAAGGCGGACATGCTGGCCCGTCCCAGTTGCATGAACCAATACCGCGCCCGCACGTGGGCCAGCCAGGCGACCCGGTACTCCGAATTGAATAGAAAAGAACTCTCTTTGCCCTCCTCGTGAGCCACGCTGCGTTTGGCTGCGGCCTCTATTTCGTCAGCTGATGGGTCATCGTCGATCGGGCCCAGGCACTCGCTCGTCAAATCGGTCGGATCCGCAGCCCGTTCCTGGCTGAGCTCCCAGCAGCTCTTGTACTCTTTGAACGTATCGATTTTGGCGTCGAATCGCCCGCCGATCTCAATCGAGAAATGCTTGGCCACGAAGAAGCCCACCTCCAGGCGCACCGGCACCCCGTTCCAGGCGGTCCCGGACGGGTTCTTCTTCACCTCCTCGAGGAACCCCTCTCGCTCATCGCTGCTGGTCTGGGTGAATTGGCGAATGTTCATCTCCTTGGAGATGTAGCCGAACCCGCTTCCCCCGCCGATGGTGGCGTAGAACTTGCTCGGCCCGTCGACCGTGGGCCGCTCCGGCTCCTCTTTCTTTTTCACTTTTTCACAGGTGCCGAAATCCCCGCACACCAGTCCGTCCGCACAGCCCATATCGGGCCGACAGATTTCGCCGTACTGGGGCAGCTCATCGGGCATGTCCGCATCGGGCGAGCAGTTGCGGGGAATCAATCCGGCGACTTGTGAGGGGGGGACGGCCTCGGACATCATCATCACCCGCAATGGTGCTTCGCTGGTGCCGTGTCCACAAATCACCCGTCCCGAGCTGTCCTGCCCTTCGATGTAGTAGGCGATGCTCCGCGGGTTCTGCTCCTTGATGCCATCCTCACAGGTGATCATCGAGGCATATCCCAGGCCGGTCGGCGAGAGCACGAGCTCGCTGAAGACCAACGAATCGTCGAGCGCATAAAAGGCGATCATCCGATCGAGTTGCCCCATCAGCGCGTTGTGGGTTTCCACGTAAACCGGAAATTCGTACTGCCGTTTTTGCTCGTCTGAGGCCAGGTGCTCGCCGCACGAAGGCAGCTGATCCGCATCGGGGATGTAGATATCGCCGGGGTCTCCATCCGGATCGCCCCCACCCGTTCCGATGGTGGGGTCAGCACCGCCGGAATCATCCGGCACCTCGATGTTGGCCAAGGTCTTTTTGCAGGTCCTTTTCTTTCGGGTCTGCTTTTGGGCCAACTTGAACAGCATATGAATTTCCGGAGTGGAGACCATCGGATCAACTTGAACTGTCGAGTCGAGGCACAGGGCGATCATGAAGCTCTGCTTGGCTTTGGCATTGTCCACAAATCCGCCGGCCCATAGCACACCGAAATTGGCGTAGATATTGGCCAAGGTCATTTTGTCGATATCCGACGCCAGCGCCAACGCTTTTTCGAGGGAGTTTTTGGCCGTATCCAAATCCAGGTTGGAATAGGCCTGCATCGCCTTACTGACCAATCCCCGCGCCTGAGCAACCTTACTCTGTGCGGCAACGCTTTGGGGAAGCACCACGAGAGCGGTTATCAGCAACACAACGGGTAAGATCGGTTTGTGAAGTTTTTTGACTGCACGAAAAGTAGGTCTGTTCATCATCACTTCGCGCCGTGGTGGCTCGCTCCTTGGATTGTCAGTCCACGTCGTTCGAAATACGGGCCAAACAAACACCCAGTGTATTTATGCTATACCATCGAACTATCATTGTATTGAAGTAAAAAATCTCTAGGTGTATTAGATGTAAAGCGGATACCCGACTCTTTCCCGACGCTGCTTTTGAAACTCCATCCAAGCGGAATCTCCAAGTATCGCTGCGCGTCTAGAATCGAAATGCCAATCCCCCTCCTGCATCCGCATTGATCGCAAACTCAGGTGCGAGCAAGTTGAACATGATCCCCACCTTCAGCCCGACGTACTTGCCAAACCAAAAATACATGTCGATGCCGAGCTCGGCGATGAACTTTCCCGACTCTCGGAAAAAGGCCTTCTTCTCGGAGATTCGCTCCTGATCCCACTGGCCCGTATTGGGATCGACATATTGGGGGTTGCACTTGATGTTCCCCTGATCATCACGCACTGCCGGACAATCCTTGAACTCCACCCGATGCTGGAACACGCCGCCGCCCAACCCGAATACCCCGTAGAGCTCGAAGCCGCTCCCCACCCGATCACCGACGAACCGATAGGCCAGATTGGCCAGCACGCCGGGTCGAATCGGTTTGGCCCCATTGGGATCGAGTGCCAGATCTCCCCTGAATTCAGCGCCCACTTGGAGGTCGGGGGTGATGTAGATCATCAAATTGGCGCGGGTGTGGAATTTGGCCCAGGCAAACCCTGCAGGGACATCCAGGTCTCCCGGAGAGATCATGTCGGCGACATCCGCCTGGGCGTACTTCCCTGCCGGAATGTAGCCGATGCCCGTGCCCGCACTCAGGCCGAGACGGGCAATCGCCTTGCCCCGTTTGCCGCCGCTGCCACTGGACAGGTCTTCGTCGTCCGCGGGCGTACAGCTCTCATGCACACAGACCAGGCCGGAACAACACTCCGAGGAAGTGTCACACATCTGGCCGGATTGCTTACAATTTTTGTTGCAGTCCGGGTTCCAGGGCGGGCACTCCTCTTGGCAAGCCGACGGGGGCGGTGTGTTGGGCAACGTGGGCACCGAGCCGCTGAGCGACTTGACCACGTTGACCCGGTGGGGCCTCGCCTCCGTGCCCGAGGTGCCGAGCAGCTGGTTTTCCGGATTGCGGGCTACAATGTAGTACTCGATACCCGACGGATCGAACGTCTGCAGCACATCGCAGCCGATCGTCACCGCATATCCCGAACCGTGCTGGCGCATCACCACCTGTTGGAAAATCCGCTCCCCCAACGTGCGGTAGAACAACACCACCTGTCCGACTTGGAGCGTCGGATTGATTTCGGTGAAGATCGGAATCGGCACCATTCTCGCCTGGCTGGCCACCGGCGAGTGGCGCATCACCTCGACCCCCGGACCGACCACCGGTTCGCCGAGGGGCTCGCTCGATCCCCCCGAGGCCGGGAGGACGGGATCAACCCGGGGTGCCGCCCCGCCGCCGGAACGGGGTGCTTTGGCCAGCCGCTGGCAAACCCCCCGCGCCTGCGTTTGAACGCGCGCATTCTCGAACACCGACTCTATCTCCGGCGTGGAGTTGAGGGGATCGAGCATCAGGCTCGAATCGAGACAAATCGCCCGCTTGAAATACTTCAGCGCCGAAGCGTTGTTCTGATTTCCCCCGATTTCCACAATCCCCATACTCAAATACAATCGCGCCAGGGTCGTCCCCCGCACGTTGTGCTCCGCGCACTGGGCTTCTGCATTTCGCAGCAGTTGCATCGCCTCCTGAAATTGTAGATTCGCATAGGCGGCCATCGCCTTGTGGTTCAGCTTGGCGATGGCGACTCGTGGTTTGGCGCCGCGCTGCGCCTCACCGCTCATCGGATGGAAAGTGATGGTGAGGCTCACCAACAGCAGAGCAACAGGAAAGATCGCGGTTCCTCTCATCGGGCAGTCCGTTCTACGCTATGGTGCCACGTCCGTTCTCACAAATTCAACTCGCCTGTTGGCGGCACGTCCTTCATCGGTCAGGTTCGAGTCGATCGGTTTTTCTTCACCCCACCCCTTGAATGTCAGACGGTTGCGGGAGATTCCGCCCTTCGTGGTCAAGAACTTCATCACGGCCTTAGCCCGCCGGTGACTGAGTTTCTTGTTGTACCTGTTACTCCCGCGGCTGTCAGTGTGCCCCTCGACGCTCACCTTGATCATCGGATGGTCTTTGAGCACCTGCGCCACGGTGTAGAGAATCGGGAACGAAACTCGCCTGATCTTCGCCTTGTTGTAGGCGAAGTGGATCTTCTGATTGATGCGGATGTGGGTTTCGGTGATCTCCACTCCGTCGTATTTCTTCGGACACCCGTTGTTGGACGCTTCCCCGTACTGGTTGGGACACTCGTCGTTCACATCCGGAATGTTGTCGGCGTCGTTGTCCAGATCCGGGCAGCCGTCCTCATCCTTGTACCCGTCCGGATCCTCAGGATCGTTGGGGCATTGATCGGTGGCGTCGAAGATTCGATCCAGGTCGTTGTCCTCTTCGGGGCAGCCATCGTCATCCAGGTAGCCGTCCTTATCTTCTGGATCGACCACACATTGATCGCGACCGTCTTCAATGCCGTCGCCATCCACATCCTGCTCTTCGGGACACCCGTCGTGATCGTCGAAGCCGTCGAAGTCTTCCGGCTCGTCGGGACACCTGTCTTCACCCACCGGCGGCGCGCAGATGCGGTCCATATCGTTGTCGACACAGTCCTCGACCACCACCGCGGGTCCGGCGCACAGGTCAGGGGGGGATTTTTCGTCGGCGAGCTCGGTATTTCGCTCGGCAATTTCGTAGTGATATTGGGCTCGGCTACCGCGCCCTTGCTCGATTTCCAACTCGGCGAATTGGAGGTGGGATTTGGCCATCGCCAGTTCTTTGGGAGCACAGGTGTACGCCCCGTTTCGCTCGATCTGTTCCAGCTTCTTGCGCATGGTGGCAATACCACCGCGTAGGCGCGCGGTTCCGGCGCATCCCAACCCCAGGGCGACCAGGCAACACAAAACGACTATTCGTCTAATGACTCTCGGTTCTGTCATTTAGCGCCCCCTTTCCTGATTGCGGTTGAGTGCGATGTCTCGAGCTTTCTGAGCGTACTTGCGCGCTTGCCGGGCGAATTTGACCGCGGCTTCGTAATCGGAAAATCCAACTTCCTCCCTCGCTTTGCGCAGATACTCGGTTGCTGAGTAGTACTCAAAAGGCGCGTCACATAACGGTTGGCCGTGTTCCAACTTTGCCGGCTCCTCTTCCGAGGAGGCCAGCGCGGTGCCCGGATCCGGCGCCAGGTTCCGGGTCAGCGGAGAGAGCCGATCCAACTGCTCATCCGTGCAACTGGCACCGGCCACCTCAGCCTCGGCGATCGCTTGAGATGCCTCCACAATGACCACGGAATATTCGATTGGCGCACAATGCAGGCCCAAAAAAGCCACAACCATTGGAACATACAGATTGAACCAACCTTTCACGTGTCCTCCTCCATCCGTCGCGAGAATTAACCCGCTTTATTGTGTGACTAGCAATTGATCAACCGTTGTTATCAGACTCATATTCGAGCGTCAACTAACCAGCGAATGAACCAACAACCAGATAAACCGCTTTTTAATGAATCCTAAACTTTATAACAAAATTACAATAGATAAGAAAATTAAACGAGAAAGAGCCTCATTTCGGCAGTCGAATCGCATCACGAACGATGTGGGCAATGCGGTGTATGGAACGAAATTCCTGCACCACATCCTCGGTCAATCCGACATTGAACCGGGTCTCCAAGGTGGCCAGCAGATCGAGCATGGTCACTGAATCGATCCCCGCGGCGGCGAGATCCGCCTTGGGATCGGAGATGGGATGACCGGTCATTTCTTTGATGATGTTGGCCAGTTCAGCCTCGAGCTGCGCGACAGGGATGCTGGGGCGGGTCACCCGCGCTGAGCGCATCTCGTTCATTGCCGTTTTGCCTTCTCCCAGGCGCGGTCCAGCTCCTCGGGACGCCACTCTTTGAGGGTCTTGCCCAGCTCCGCCGCCATCCTTTCCATCTTGCCGAATCGAGAGAGAAAACGGGCACAGCATCCCAGCAACGCCTCCTCGGGCTGCGTTTTCAAGTGGCGCGCCCACTGGGCTACGGCAAACAGCAGATCGCCGGCTTCGTGTTCGATTCGGGACGGGTCGCCTTGTCCCGCCGCCTCGTCGAGCTCGGCCAGCTCTTCACTGACCTTCTGGCGTACTTCCTTGACACCGGGCCAGTCGAATCCGACCCGGGCGGCTTTTTCGCCGATCCGATAGGAGCGCTGGAGTGCCGGGAGCGCCTTGGGCAGACCGTCAAACAGCCCCCGGCCCTTCTTCTCTTTCTGTTTGAGCTGTTCCCAGTTGGTGAGCACCTCATCCGCCCCGTCGACCTCCACCGAGCCGAACACATGGGGATGCCGCTGGACCAGTTTGTGGGAGATACCGTTGACCACATCCACAATGTCGAACTCCCCGTTTTCAGCGGCGATTTCCGACTGCAGCACCACCTGGAGCAGCAGATCACCCAACTCTTCGCAGATCGATGCCGCATCCCCCTCGTCAATGGCGTCGAGCACTTCGTAAGTTTCCTCAACGATGTACGATTTCAAACTTTTCGGGGTCTGCTCCCGATCCCATGGGCATCCTCCGGGGGCGCGCAGGCGATGGACGATTTCCACCAGTTTCGAAAACGCTTCCATAGTACTGACGTTACCGGTTTTAGGGTCACGAGGCATCATGCGCCAGCGGTACCACGGATGACCCTGCTGAGCAAGACAAAGCGAAACGGTAGGGGTGGGATTTTACAGCAGCTACATACGGGGAACAGAGGCGGGGGGCCGAGCTGGCCGGGGGTTTTATGCAGCTGATTACATCCGCGGGACGAAGCTGGGGCGCGCCAGGGTTTTGGGTGGCTGGTTGGTCAGGTAGAAGGGTTGTCCGGTTGATTCGAGCACTGAGAGCCACAGGGGGCCCTCCGGATCGACCGTCTTTCGTTTGGCCACCAGCTGGCGTAACGGAATGTGGGTAAACACCCCGAAGGAGCGCCCCACTGCCATCCCGGTGCGACCGGACAAGCCCGCATGCACCGCGTCCTGGGCCAGGTATCCGCAGAAGATCGAATCGGTTGCACTAGCCGGTGCCGAGCGAATCATGTAGCTCGGATCGATGTATTTCAGCGAAAAACCGACCCGACCCTTGAACTTCTCGTTGATCTGCGTCTTGAGAAATACCCCAATATCGGCCAGCTTCAGATTGCCCGATGCATCTGTCGCCCCGTCCACGGTGAGATGGCGCTGGCCGGCCCCCTCGGCGACCACGATCACGGTGGAGCGGTTTGTGCTGAACCGCTGGGCCAGGTAGCCGAACAACCCGTTCTCGCCGTCCAAATCAAACGGCAGCTCGGGAATGAGGACGAGATTGACATTGGGTGCGGCCAAGGCTGCGTTGGCGGCGATGAACCCGCTGTGTCGCCCCATCAACTTGACCAGCCCGATACCGTTGCGCAAGGAGGAGGCTTCGGCATAGGCGGACTCAATCGCCTGGGCCGCCAGGCCCACCGCGGTCTCGAACCCAAAGGTTTTGTCCACCAGGGGAATATCGTTGTCGATGGTCTTGGGCACCCCGATGACTCCAATTTTCAGACCTCGCCGCTCGATCTCCTCGTGTAGCTTCAAGGCCCCGCGAAAGGTGCCGTCACCACCCACGGTGAACAGCAGACGAATGTTCATTCGCTCGAGCGTGTCGATGATCATTTCCGGATCTTGGGCCCCGCGGGAGGTCCCCAGCAGAGTTCCGCCGTCGGTGTGGATCTCCCGCACCTTGTCCGGGCTGAGCTCGATCACGGGATAGCCGAACTCCGGATTCAAGCCGGCATAGCCGTACGTGAATCCGTAGATGCCGGCCACATTGTAGCCGTAATGCAGGGTCATCGTGATGCCGCGGATCACGTTGTTGATCCCCGGGCAAATGCCGCCGCAGGTCACGATCCCCACCTTCAATTTGGACGGATCGAAGTAGATCAGACGCCGCGGTCCGGCCTTCTCGAACGCCGGGGGGGTCTCCCCGCGGGCAGTGAAGGCGTTCACCTTGTCCATCTCCACCTCGCTGATCACCTGCGCATCGTCGGGCACGTAGTCGGCCAACAGATCGCCGGATTCGGTGCCCAGACGAATCGGGGAGGGGATCTTCGCCGGCCCGAGTCGATCAATTTGATAAATGTTCTCCATCTCAACTACTCCGTCGTTCAAATTTCGTGCATCTCATGGCAGTGTACTGCGAAATGCGCCAATTAAAAAACGGTTTGCCCGGAATTAGGCGCAATAGACTGTTGACGCCCGGCGTTTGAGCTGGTCTGTGCAACAGCAGTTGGAGAAGAAACATGCTTAACACCGTGCCCGAAAAAACACTTCACGATCTCGAATGGCGGCGCTTGCTCGATTTTCTGGCCCGCCGCTGCAGCAGCGATTTGGCCGCCGAACAGTGCCACGCGCTGCCCTTTCTCGACGATGGCGAGGCCCGCGGCCGGCTGGGATTGATCGCCGAGCTGGCCGCTTGCATCAACGACGGCGATCCCGCGCCGTCGCTGCCCGCTCGGGCCACCGACAACTGGCTCGACATCATTCGCGGTCACGGTGCCGCGCCGGCTGAAGCACTGTGCGACATCGCAGCCAATCTCAAACTGTACAGCGCCATCGCCCGCTACCTGGAGAACCGCCGCGATCTCTGCGCGGACAATGCCGATGAGGTCATCCCCCCCGACGGCTCGATATCGCCGATGGGCTTGGTGCGGCTCGCCGCGGAGATTGAGTCCTCCTTCGAACCGGACGGGACGATCGCCGATGGGGCCAGCCCGGAGCTGCAACAGCTTCGGCAAAAGGTGGTCTCCCTGCGCAAGCACCTCGTCTCGCAAGTGGAGAAAATCGCCGAGGCCGAAGATGACCTACTGCGGGAGCGCACGGTCACGATGCGCAACGACCGCTTCGTCCTGCCGGTTCGCGCCGATGCCCACCGCCGGTTCTCGGGTATCGTCCACGGTGCGTCGGGCTCCGGTGCCACCGTGTTCATCGAGCCCGAAGCGGTGGTGCAGCTGGGCAACGAGCTGATGTTGGCCCGGGAAAACGTTCTGCGCGAAGAAGCGCGGATCCTCGCCGCATTGAGCGACGCGGTGCGCGAACAGCTGGACGAGGTCTTGTTTGCCTCGGCCATCATCGTGACCCTCGACGCGCGCATCGCTGCGGCCAAGCTCACCGTGGAACTGGGCGCCAGCGTGCCCCAAGCGGCCGCGCCGGGGGTGGTCGATTTGAAACAGGCACGCCACCCGCTGCTGTTGCTCGACGGGGTCAAAGTGGTTCCGGCATCGGTTCGGCTCGCTCCGGGGCAAGCGATGGTCATCTCCGGCCCCAACGCGGGGGGCAAGACCGTGGTGCTCAAAACAGTCGGTCTACTCGGCCTGATGCTCAAGGCCGGGCTGCCCATCCCAGCGGATCCGGATTCCTGTATGGGCCTAGCGGGTCAAGTGCTGACCGACATCGGCGATGATCAGAGTCTCGAGCACAACCTGTCCACCTTTTCGGCCCACCTGACCAATATTCGCTCCATTCTCCAGCACGCCGATCAGGGGACAATCGTTTGCCTGGACGAGCTCGCCGCGGGCACGGATCCGGACGAGGGCGCCGCCCTGGCTGAAGCGATCCTCGAGCAGCTCAACGACAATCGAGCCACCACCATGGGCACCACCCACTTCGAGTCGCTCAAAGGCCGGGCCCAGACGACCGACGGGTTCATCAACGCGGCCGTCGGCTTCGACGCCGCCACCCTGCAGCCCACCTTTGAGCTGCGCATCGGCACACCGGGCAGCTCCAGCGCCCTGGCCGTGGCCGCGCGGTTCGGGATTCCCCAAGGGGTGCTCGCCCGGGCCAAGGGCATCCTGCCCGACCGGGTTCGCGAGCTGAACGCTGCGGTCGAAGCGTTGGACAAAGAGCGGCGGGCCATCGTGATCGAGCGCCAATCTCTGTCTGAGCAGCGCCAGCAGGCGGAGCGGGAATCCCGAAGACATCGGGACGAGGTCACCCGGTTGCGCGCCAAACAGGACAAATTGATCGACGCCGAGGCCCGGGAGTTGTGGCAGGGCATTGGGCGGGCCCGAGAAAAAGTGCACCAGGCCGAGGCGACCATCCGCCGCCGCCGTACCGACGCCAAGGTGGTCAGCGCAGCCCGCAAGACGATCAACGAGGTGGCCGATCAGCTGGAT
>JANQET010000311.1 GCA_028278265.1 Myxococcota bacterium | reverse complement strand
GGGTGGTTCTTCGATTTGCTGGAACCGGGGTCGGGATACTTGTCCTCGGTGCCTCTCTTCGCCGCGAGGGGAAATCACGAAAGTGACTTGGGGTTGTTTCGTTACTATCACTCCTACCCCACGCCGGAGAACTATTACGCGGTCAACTATTCCAACACTCTTTTTGTCTTCATCGATACGAACGAGGAGTTTTCCCCGGGGAGCGGGCAATACAAGTGGCTCAAAGACAAATTGGCCTCCCCCGAGGCCCGCGCGGCCACCTGGCGCTTCGCCGTGTTTCACCATCCGCCGTACAGCGAGGGGTGGCACGAGTGTGGCGAGTTCAACGGAGACAAACGGGTGAGGCGGTGGTTGGTACCCTTGCTGGAGCAAAACCGCGTGCACGTCGCCTTTTCAGGACATACTCACGGCTATGAGCGCGGCCAGGTGGGGAATGTGATGTACATCACTTCCGGCGGCGGCGGCGGCGAGTTGGATCACTCCTGCGGTGACCTGACACCGGTCCAGTTCGCCGAGTATGCCCATCATTACGTGCGGGTTGACGTATCGCCAGATGAATTGAGACTCGTCGCCCAGACACCGGCAGGCGAGCAAATAGACGTTGTGGAATTACTACCGCGACCCACTTATACTACAAGTGAGTCGCGGGACTAGCGCTCATCGGGGTCGATAGCCACTTCGACGATCGTTAGGTATACTTCGCCCTTGGGTCGGCGGAGCAGGATTTCGTCTCCCTCTCGCCTACCCAGTAGCGCCTTGCCCAGTGGAGAGTGCATGCTGATCTCTCCCCGATCGGAGTCCCACTCGTCCGGACCGACGATGCGGTAGCGTTTCTCCTCACCATCTTCATCTTCTAGAAGGACGTAACATCCGAAATAGACTCGCCCATCGGCGGGTGGTTTTTCGCTGACCACTTTGAGCACATCGAGCCGTTTCCCCAAAAATCGCAAGCGGCGATCGATTTCGGCCAGCTGTTTCTTGCGATAGATATACTCGGCATTTTCGGAGCGATCCCCTTCGGCGGCCGCATCGGCGACCGCCTGGGATACGCGGGGCCGTTTGACGTTCCACAGGTGATCGGCCTCTTCTTCGAGGCGTCGATATCCCTGGGCGGTGATGTAGCCGGGTTTCCCTGAAATGTCCGGTCTGGTTCGTTCGCGGGTTCGTGCCATCGTTATCCTTTGTCCGGCCAACCCAGCAGGAGGCGGTTTTTGGGGGTGATCTCCGCGGGGATAGTGGTGGTCAGTACGTCAAATCCAGCGGCCTTCAGGCGCGCTGCTCGCGTCGCATCAACCGCCAGCGGTCCGTCCATCCAGCCCTGCAGCGATCCACGGTCGTTGTGGTGCAGATCGTGACAACAGGGCAACACCGCAACTCGGCAGCGATGCTCAATGGCAAGGGTCAGCACCTGATCGGTGATCGAGCCACATCCGTGAACGCACGCGGCGAGTGTCCCTTCTGCGGCGGTGGTGTCGGCAATGGGGTGTTGCCGGTACTCGATTCGACCCTTCAGCCGCGGCCAGCGGTGGCTCAGCGTGGCGATCAGTTTATCGTGGCTCTGGGGTTTTTGGATGTCCACGCAGGTCGCCTTGGGGGAGGTGTCGTCCAGCAGAATGAGGATTGCAGAGAGCAGCCCGTGCCCGGCGGCGAGCTCCAAAATGGGTCCCCCGCGCATCTTGCGGCGAATTCGCCGCGCCGTTTCCCACGATTCGAACAGCTCCTTGCGGGGCAGGCATTCGGCCTCGCAGACCGCGCGACCCAATCGAGCGAAGAGCGATTCGCCCTTGATCAGTTTTGCGGTAAATCGGTTGAGCTGATTCCTCGACGATTTGAGGAGGTTGTTCAATGATCGAGCCTCTGGACTTGAATGTCCGCCTGTTGCAGCAGACCGATTGAGTCGGACGAGCGGTATTCTTCGCCGTAAAAAACCTTGCGCACCCCGCCCAGGTTGATCAGTCGCTTGGCGCACATGACGCACGGGAGGTGGGTGACAAAGACGTACTTCTCGACGTATCTCGGCGAATCGCAGTTTATCGCCGCGTTCTCTTCGGAGTGGAGGCAACCGCAGTTGCCCGCTTCGTCCCGGTCGCACGTGTTGGCCAGCCCGGCGGCGTTGCCGTTGTAGCCCACCGCCAATACCTTGCGAAAATCGGTTGATGTGATTACCGTGCCCACGTTGAGCCGCTTGCAGGTGGAGCGCGCCGCCAGTTCCTGCGCCAGCTTGAGGTAGATCTCCTCGAAGCTCGGTCGTCGGTCAGTTCGGTCTCGGTTGGATTTTTCACCCATGACAATACTCCGGGCAGTTCAATGCTCGAGTCTTCTTACCCCATCGCCGAACGCTTGGAAATAGCTTGGAGCAGATTCGCGGTGTGTTGGGGCCGGTATTGGACGATTACTCCTCTTGATCGGCCAATATCATGCGCACTTTTTGGAGTAGGGAGTCCCTGGTGAACGGCTTTTCGAGCAGAGAAACGTCGTCGTCCAACACCCCCTGTGTGTTGATCGCGCCGGCGGTGTAGCCCGACATGAAGAGCACTTTGATCCCCGGGCGGATCGACGCCAATCGATCGGCCAGCTCCTTGCCGTTGATGCCGGGCATCACCACATCGGTCAACATCAGATGAATCGGCCCGTCGTGGTGCTCTATTCCCACCAGTGCCGCATCGCCGGAGATCGCCTCGAGCACGTGGTATCCCGCTTTGTCGAGGATTCGCTTGGCTGCCTTGCGCGCGCTGTCATCGTCTTCGACGACAATGATTGTTTCATTCACCTGGGCCGGGGGCATCGACGCCATCTGGACCACATCCGCCACCGCGAGTGAGTCATCGCTGGGGAGAAAAATCTGTACCTTGGTTCCTCTGCCCGGTGCGGACTGGATCCAAATACAGCCATGGTTCTGTTGGACGATACCGTACACCGTGGACAAACCCAGGCCGGTGCCCTTTCCCTCGCTCTTGGTGGTGAAAAAAGGCTCGAACACGTGATGCTTGGTCTCTTCGTCCATTCCCTCGCCGGTGTCTGTGACGGCCAGCATGACGTATTGTCCTGCGGGAAGTTCGAATCCCTTTTCTTCGAAATAGGAGCTATCGAGCCTGAGTTGGAAGGTCTCGATCACCAAGGCGCCCCCTTGGGGCATGGCATCCTTGGCGTTGACCGCGAGATTCAGTAGGATTTGCTCCATCTGCGTCTTGTCCGCTCTGATCACGCTGAGATCCTCCCTCAATCGGATCTCCAGATGAATATCCTCGCCGATCAACCGACCGAGCATTTTTTCCAGGTCTTTGACCACTCGATTGAGATTGAGGGCGGTGGGCTTGATCGTCTGGCGGCGGCTGAATGCGAGCAACTGACGGGTCAACGAAGTGGCCCGGTTGGCTGCATCGAGGATCTCCTGTACATCGGCCCGCGCCGGATCGTCCTCGCGAAATTCATCCAGTACGAATCCACTGAACGAGATGATCGCGGTGAGGATATTGTTGAAGTCATGTGCCACCCCGCCGGCCAGTCGGCCCACCGCTTCCATGCGCTGGGCACTGTGCAGCTCGTCCTCCAAGCGTCGCCGCTCGGACACATCGCGAAACGTCCCCAAAAAATACATCCTGCCGTTGTGCGAAATGGATCCCACATTGATGTCAGCGACGAACTGGCTGCCGTCCTTCCGACACACCGGGACATCCGAGACCACCCCGCTCTCGCCGCGCATTTGCTTGGAGAATTTTTCCTCAATCTCCTTGATACGATCCCCTGGGTGAATATCGGCAACGGTGAGCAAATCGATTTCATCTTTGCCATATCCCGTCATCCGGCAGAAGGTGTCATTGGCGAGGTAGAGTTGGCGGGTCCTTGCGTCTACGAGGAGAATGCCGTCTTCGTTGTGGTCGAAGGCGATCCGGAAAAGCGATTCCGGTCGCTCGGGTTCAAGGATCGCTCGGTCGTCATTCAGTTGCTCGACCGCCTCGATCAGCTCCCGGAGAGAGGGATCCACATCCTCGCTCTGTTGGATCCTACTCAGCACTTTATTTTGCCGGATGCACTCCACCGCCTCGGTGAGGGATCGAATCACATCGGCTGATGACCGGTCCAACGAACTCCCCTTCTCATTGCGGCTTTCCGCTGGGACATCCCCGTAACAGTGCGCCTACTGATATTTTGACGCGAATTCGCGCCGGCACAAGCCGGGTCGATGGGGTGAGGCCAGCCTAGCGGCAGAAAATTTCCTCGATTGCCTGGTACCGAAAAGAAAAAATTTTGTCCAGGGTTTGCCCAACCAACAGCCGTTCGGCCAAGCGACCCAGCGGTCCGAAGGGGATTTCGTAGTTCACCACATCCCGCATCCGGGTTCCGCCGGCGATCGCCTCGAATTCATGTAGATGGTGCCAGCGGCGGTAGGGTCCGGCCAGCTGAATATCGATGAACCGGACATCGGGTTCGAAGCGATCGATTCTCGTCTTCCAGTTCACCGGCAGGCCGAACAGCCGCAAGCGGTAGTCAATGATGGTGCCTTCATGCATCCGGATCGGCGCTGGGGTGAGGATGCGAAAATTCAAGAAGTCCGGGGTGATTCGTTCGAGGTTGTGGGCATCGGCGAAAAAGGCGAACACCTCGTCGCGCGGGGCGGGGATGTGCTGGGTGCGGCAGAGTTGCCCCTGTTGGGTCGATGAGAACCGTTTCATCCCCTATTGGGGTTACTTGAAGCGGAATCGTTACTTGCCGGTGGCAATTTCCTTGACCAGGTTTACGACTTCGTCGGCGCAGGCTTCCACTTCATCGGCGCCACCGTATTCACGGATCACTTCGGCGGTGCGCAGATTGACCAAGGCCAGGAAGGGCGCCGAGGAGATCGAATAACCGCCGTTACTGCTAGCCAAGAAGTAGCCATAGTCGAAATAATGGTTTTGGAAAAAGTTGTACGACGATGAAGGTGAAGATCCGCCGAAGTAAGTCAGGAAGAAGGTGCCGTTGTTTTCAATCACGTCTTTGTCAAAGCCCGCATTAACTAATGCGGAAAACGCGCTATCGCAGCCCGCTCACGAACTAGAGCTGTTAATGACAATCACTGAAAATATGTCATTACAGAAGACATCCTCCTCTAAATTAAACGAAGCCGGCGAGGGTTCGATGGTGCCGTCGAAATCCTGGTCGAAGATCGCGGTCAAGTCCCAGTTGGCGACGTACTGGCCCAGCTCCACGCCAGATGAAGAGCCCCAAGTGGCGGTGGGGGTACAATCGGTGTCCGAGTCACTGTCCGAGTCCGTATCCGAGTCGCTGTCCGAGTCCGAATCGGAGTCGGTGTCCGACTCACTGTCCGAGTCCGCATCGGAATCGGTGTCCGAGTCACTGTCCGAGTCCGCATCGGAATCACTGTCCGAGTCGCTGTCCGAGTCTGAATCGGAGTCGCTATCCGAGTCTGCGTCCGAGTCCGCATCCGAGTCTGAGTCCGCATCCCCATCGGCATCCCCGTCGGCATCCCCATCTGCGTCCCCATCCGCGTCTCCCGAAGCATCATCGTTGTCGTCGTCACCCCGATCGTCTCCGCTGCAGGCGATGTGGGTGCAGACTACTGTTCCGGTGAGCAGGCTGATGAGCAACAGCCTATAACATTTTCTGGTCACCACGTTTCCTTTCTGTTACGCACGGTGCTTAATCGCTTTATTGATGTTATTACAAATGGTTGCGTTTTTGCTCATTAAGTTGTCGACCGGGGCCTTTTTTTTCATCCGTTCATCCCATTGAGTTGAAAACCGGAGAAATGAACTGAAATGTATGAAAAACTGTTGATTTTCGCCTAAAAACCCAAGGGGTGATTCAAACCGGTTGGTTGCCGGCTCGCCAGCGGTTTGAAGTTCATATAGCCGAACGGTTGGATTACTGTCAGGAGGGCTAGGGTTTTTACGCCAAGCGATGGGGCAGTTTGATCTGTTCATTGTGCCGATTGGTCGCGACGAAAAGGGCCCGATCTACGAGGTGTGTTCAACTAATCTCGACACGACCGCTCCATCAGAAAATAGACACCGGTATCGCCGATCACCTTGAACTCCAGGCGTTTGTACAAGCGCAATGCCGGGTTGGAGTGTTCCACGTGGATATGTAGCGGTTTTTTTGCTTTGCTGCTCTCTTCAATCAGCTCGTTGAGCAGCCGGGTGCCAATGCCCTGTCCCCTGGCATGGGGCAACAGGGAAATATCAACGATACGGATTTCGTTCTCCCATCGGGCCACGTACAATCGCCCTATGGGCTCACCGCCGATACACAGAATGTCCCAGGTCGTGTCGGTGTAGTGCTCGCGATAGTAGGCGGATTGGGCAGCGAACTGCATCCGCAAAAATTTTTCTTTTTCGTCGTCACTCCAGGGGGTGGCAGACAGCTCTTCGGTGCGCGTGGAGCAATAGAGCTCGTACAGAAAATCATCATCCACATCTCGACGGGGACGCCGGTTCACCCTCTGGCCAGATAATTTCTTTGAATGCTTCTTTGCCACGCCGCTTATACCCTCTGAGCGCCGGAATGTACGGTCTCCGTTGCAAAAAGTGTAGCCCCTGGGGGCGAATTGAAATCCGAACATTCTGATTTCAGCGAGAAAAGGATCCGACATGTTGGCTCAATTTGTCAAATCTCACGTATTTGTCGTTCACATGAGGTGTTGCGGTGCTCATTGTATTGAATTGAGCACCATCTACAATGGTTGAAATATATTACTGAAATTCTGCATTTTTTCAATGGGGTATTGTAATTTATTCAACGATAATTGCTGTATATGTAAAAAGGACAATTATTTTGATTTTTCGTAGCAAAACTATTTGATCTAGCGAATCCAACCCATTAAAAGAACCACGAATTACATTTCATAAAATAGCGGTCCGAAATCGAAATGGGGAGCGGCAGGGGGATCGTCGGATAAGTGAACAATTTCAATAAACAGTATCAACGGTAAAACATCGATACGATATTGGGGATGCTGAGAATCCAATCCAATCAAACCTAATAAAAGGGAGAAGGAGAAACACAATGTTTGTGAAGTGGCTTTCAACAATGATTATCTGTTTTAGCTTGTCGCTTGGCTTGGTCGGCTGCAATAACGATGACCAATCGGATGACGATTCCAGCGGGGACGCGGACACGGATACGGACACGGATTCCGATGCCGATTCGGATGGGGACGCCGATGGGGACTCGGATGGGGACGCCGATGGGGACGCTGATGGGGACGCTGATGGGGACGCCGACGGGGATTCTGACGCTGACGCTGATACGGATTCCGACGCTGATTCCGACGCTGATTCGGACTCAGATGCGGATACCGACGCGGACAGCGATTCAGATGGGGATGCGGATGGGGATTCGGACAGTGACTCGGACAGCGACGGCGACACCGACGTTCCACCGGTCCTTTGTCCACCCGATGATTCAGCCTACCTGAACCTGCTGGACGGCGAGCTTCTCTTTGCCGACTCGACGATGGTGACCAATCTGATGAACCCGAGCTGTGAGGAGGGGACAAACGGAGGGGATTGGTTGGTCCATGTCACCCTGCACGAGCCGGGCAAGCTGGCCTTGACCGTTGCTTCGGAAGATCATTTTCTGGCCTTGTACCCGGCGCCGGGTGACGACTTGGTCTGCCCGGACCAGAGCACCGAGTTGGACTGCATCGATCCCTTTTATACTGGAGACTACGTCCTGTTCGAAGAACTGGAGGCCGGTGACTACATGCTGGTACTCGCGGAATGGGATCAAGGGGCCGCAGGGGCGATGGAAGCCCCGATGGTGCTCTATGGCGATGATGATGAAATCTGCGACAACGGCATCGACGACGACGGAGATGAGGCGATCGATTGTGACGATGAGGGGTGTCGCTCGATTACGTTCTGCCACGACGAGCAGTGCAACAATTATGTCGACGATAACTGGAACTTCAAGACCGACTGTTTGGACGGGGTTTGCATCGGCACTGAGTATTGTGTCGGGGGGGACTGTGAACCCCACGAGGATCTGGAGCTGTTGACTCCGTTTGAGGATTATCCGGTGAGCTTCGACACGACGACGGACGGGGGAGATGCAATTCAGCTGCCCTGTTCGATCACTTCGGATACCACCGAATATGTCATCGCTTTTTCAGTGGATGTCGAGTCCACTATCTATGTGGACCTGACCCAGGCCGCGGGCGGCGATCATGGCCTCGGTTTCTACTACGAGGGTGGACCGGGATCTTCTTGTGTGGAGTGGGAGTCCCAATGCTACGGGGAGGCCACGGACAGTGTCGAGAACGCCGTGCTGGAACAGGTCCTCCCAGGGCGATATTTCCTGATTATGGAGGTCGCGGCCAATGCCGGACCGGTCGATCTCGAGATCACTGCAGAGCCGGTCTGTCCCGTTGGCTATTTCTGGAACCAGGACGCGTACGAGTGTGAGGAATGGGAGTGCACCTACACCGATCTCGGTACTTGGACAGGTGAGGAGATTGTCCACGAAGGCGACAACTGCGAGGGGTACAAACTCTTCGCCAATCTGGACGAGGACTGCACCGGATACAATGCTCCGGATAGAGAGCTGGTCTACCAGTTGGTGATTCCCGATGGGGAGACGGTTCACGTCACGTTGATGCCCACGCCAGAAAACGACGAGACCGACGTTTCGGTCTACATGCTCGCCGAGTGTCTCGACTTTGCCCGGGAGACCTGCCTGGCCGGCGCGGACGAAACCGAGGCCCCCGATGGCGAGACGTTCGAGTACACCAACGATACCGGCGATGAGCAGACGGTCTACATCTATGCCGATGCCTGGGCGGGATGTGGTGCATACACCTTGATCGTCAGCGACGGTAGTGTGGACACGGACACTGAATAACACCCCCCAAAAAAATAACCCCCTAAATTTCAGCTGGGCTCTAGCCGCGACGTGCCGAATCCTGCGGGTTGGCGCGAATGCCGTTGAGAATGATGGTGATGATCTGATCGAGCATCTCTTCTTGATGCTCGCGGTTGCTTAAATCCTTGTGCCACAATACTTCGAAGAGCTTCAGCCGGGAGAAAAAACCGAGGCACATTTCGTTTACCATCGCCACCAGTTTGTGCACCGCGATGTCATCGCGAAAGCAGCCCTGTTCCTTGCCCCGACGGATGATCACCTGCAGGGGGCCGAGACCTTCGTCGAGCAGATCGAGCAGCACCTTGCCGGCGCGCTTACCGCTGGTCAGCGATTCCCAACCGAACAAGCGGACAAAATGGGGGTTGTCCGAGAGAAACCAAAAGTACCAACGCACCAGGGCGGCGGTGTCGGCCACCGGATCGGCTTCGGCCGAGCTCTCGGGCCGGTTGCTCTTGAACAGCCTTCTAAAACTGCGTTTGAGCACCTCGTCGTAGAGGGCCTCTTTGCTGCCGAAGAGGATGTAGATCATCCCTTTGTTGATTTTTGCCTGAGCGGCTATCTCATCGACCCGTGCACCGTCGAATCCGCGCTCGGTGAAAACGCGCTCGGCCGTGTCCAGCAATCGCTTCTTGGTCTTTTGCGGGTCTCTTTTTCGCTTTTTCTCTGGCACTTTTCAGCGTTCTCCTCGTTGCGGACTCTCAAGGCGAGTCCCTCACTTTCAAGATGGCTTGTACCATAACAAAATGAAAGTCCAGAATCTATTTGTGAGTTTATCCGGCCCACGGTCTTCGCCACGGGGGTCCCCATTTAAGGAATGATCCGATGATTGATCTTGAGAGTTGGCATCGATTAGGACTTGGGTCAAAATAAAGAAAATGAATCGCGGGGGGATGAAGTTCAGACCACAATGGGGGATTTGCGCGACCAAGGGGTTTATCGCAGGAAAACCGTTGACAAGGAGGTGAGCATGGGGTAAGAATAGTTAACTAACTGGTTAGTTACGAAAACGCGATTTGAAAGGCGAGCACGACGGCTTTTGAAAAACGGCCTTTTCATCACAGCCCCAGAACGATTTTCGAGGAGGGTCTGCAATGGAGCAAAACATTAAACACGTGGGTGTCGTTGGAGCGGGTGTCATGGGTGCGGCGATTGCTGCCCAGCTGGCCAACGTCGGTATCGAGACCGTATTGCTCGATATCGTCCCGACCGGCGACCCCACTCCAAAAGAACAAAAGAAGGGTGTGACCAAGGAGAGCGCCCAGTTTCGCAACAAGCTGGCCACGACCGGTGTCCAGACCGCGCTCAAGGCGAAGCCCGCGTCCTTTTATCTTCCGCAGAATCAAAAATTGATTCGCGTCGGTAATCTGCAAGACGACTTGAAGCTGCTCAGCGATGTGGATTGGATTATCGAGGTTATTATCGAACGACTCGATATCAAACAAAAACTGTTTGAACAGATCGAGACCGTTCTCAAACCGGGGACCATTATTTCATCGAACACTTCGGGTATCTCGGCTGAAGCGATGTGTGAGGGGCGCTCGGAGGCGTTTCGCCAGCACTTCGCCATTACCCACTTCTTCAATCCCCCGCGGTACATGAAACTGCTGGAGATCGTTCCCGGGCCGGAGACCAAGCCCGAGGTGACCGCGCTGTTGGCAGAGGTTTGTGACCGGCGGATCGGCAAGGGGATTGTCTGGGCTAAGGACACCCCCAATTTCGTCGCCAACCGCGTCGGCGTGTTCAGCATGTACAGCGCCATCAAGACGATGCAGGAGATGAATCTCTCCGTCGAGGCAATTGATCAGCTGACCGGACCGGTGATCGGGCATCCCAAGAGCGCCTCTTTTCGCACCGCTGATCTGGTGGGCTTGGACACATTGGTCCACGTGGCGGACAACGTCTATGACGGTGTGCCCCAGGACGAGCAGCGCGAGGTGTTCAAAACCCCGGAGATGATCAAGACGATGGTCGACAAGGGGCTGCTGGGCGAGAAGACCAAAGCCGGTTTCTACAAAAAGGGCAAGGACGAGTCCGGCAAACGACAGATCTTGTCATTGGATTATGAGACCTTCGAATACCGGCCCAAGGCCAAGGTCAAGTTCGGCTCTTTGAGCGCGGCCAAGGCCGCCGAGGGCACCACGGGGAAAATCAACGCCCTCTATTACGCGCCGGACGATGCTGGAAAATTCACCTTCAAGACCATCTCCGAAACACTGATCTATTCGGCCAACCGCCTCTTTGAAATCGCCGATGACATTGTCAACATCGACAATGCGATGAAGTGGGGCTTTGCCTGGAAGCTCGGTCCCTTTGAAACCTGGGATGCGGTTGGCGTGAGCAAGTCCGCGGCCAAGATGAAAAAGTCCGGCATGGCGGTGCCCAAGTGGGTCGAGGAGATGCTCGAGGCGGGCAACGAAACCTTTTACAAAACCCAAAACGGACAGTTGGGCTTTTACGATCCCAAGAGCAAAGAGTACAAGCCCGTCGAACAGCAACCCGGTGTCATCCTCCTTCCCTCCTTGAAAGATCGACAAAAGACGATCGCCGAGAACCCCGGGGCGAGCCTGATCGATATCGGCGACGGGGTGGCCTGCCTGGAGTTCCACACCAAGATGAACGCCCTCGGTCAGGACATCATCTCGATGTTTGCCAAGGCCAAGGAAATCGTGAGCAAGGACTTCACCGGGCTGGTTATCGCCAATCACGGGACCAATTTTTGCGTCGGGGCCAACCTGGCGCTGATCCTCTTTGCGCTGCAAGAGGAGGAATGGGATGATCTCGATTTCCTCATTCGAACCCTGCAGAACGTCTTGATGGACTTGAAGTACATGGACAAACCGGTGGTCGCCGCGCCGGCCGGCATGGCCCTGGGCGGTGGATGTGAAGTTTGTCTGGCCGCGGATCGGGTGCGCTACGCTGCAGAGACCTACATGGGACTGGTTGAAGTGGGCGTCGGTCTGCTTCCGGCCGGGGGCGGCACCAAGGAGCTGCTGCTGCGCAACACCGCCGGCGTCTTCGACGTCGCCAAGGGGGGCCTCTACCCGCGACAGATCGATCTGATGCCCTATATTGCCCGCGCCTTTGAGACGATCGCCATGGCCAAGGTGGCGACCTCCGGTCCCGAAGCAGTGGCCTTGGGTCTGCTGCGCGAGCCGACGGATCGCATGACCGTCAACCGGGACTATCTGATCGATGACGCCAAGAAAACCGTGCTGGCGATGGACCTGGAAGGGTATACGCCCCCCCGTCCGGCCGATGACATTCGCGTCGGCGGTCGCAACGCACTGGCCACGATCAAGTTGGGTCTGTGGTCGATGCACAAGGCGGGATTCATCTTGGATCACGACGTCACGGTCTCGACGAAGGTCGCACACATTCTGTGCGGCGGGGATGTATTGGAGAACACCAGAGTCAGCGAGCAGTATCTGTTGGAGCTGGAGCGGGAAGCGTTTCTCAGCCTGTGCGGCGAGCCGCTGACCCAGGCTCGCATTCAACACATGCTCGAGAAGGGCAAGCCGCTGCGCAACTAGTGGCCTAGATATCCATGTGGGAGGAAATGTAAAATGAAAGAAGCCGTAATTGTTGCCGCATGCAGAACAGCGGCGGGAAAAGCCCCCCGCGGCATGCTGAAAGATACGCGCCCGGAGAAAATGGGAGTCACGGTATTAGACGAGTTGCTGAAGCGAGCGGGCAATCTCGATCCGATGCTCGTCGACGATGTGATCATCGGATGCTCGTTTCCCGAGCACACCCAGGGCATGAACATGGCCCGGATCATCGTCACCTCGGCCGGCTGGCCCGATCGGGTGCCGGCGATGACGGTCAATCGCTTTTGCTCTTCGGGGCTGCAATCGATCGCCATTGCCGCCGAGAAGATCATGTGCGGCTTTGCCGATGTGGTCGTCGCCGGTGGGGTGGAGAGCATGAGCCAGATTCCGATGACCGGTGTCTCCTGTTACCCCAATCCGGATCTGGTGGATACCCGCCCCGGCGGGTTTACCGGGATGGGTCAAACCGCCGAGAATGTGGCCCAGCGCGAAAAGATCAGCCGCGAGGACCAGGACCAATTTGCCGTGCACAGCCAAGCCAAGGCGGCCGCGGCGCAGGAGTCCGGTCGGTTCAAGAGTCAAATCGTACCGGTGATGGCGCTGCAGCAGAAAACGACTGCCAACGGAAAGTTCGAAACCTTTGAGGTGCCCTTCGACAAGGATGAAGGCGTGCGCAAGGACACGACCCTCGAAGGATTGGCCAAGCTGCGACCGGCCTTTTCACCGACCGGCAGCGTGACCGCGGGCAACTCGTCTCAAACCAGTGACGGCGCCGCCGGCGTGGTGCTGATGTCCAAGGAAAAAGCCAAGGAATTGGGGCTCAACCCCCTGGCCACTTTCCGCAGCTTCGCGGTCGAAGGGTGTGAACCGGAGTTCATGGGCATGGGACCGGCAGTGGCCATTCCCAAGGCGTTGCGCCTGGTGGACAAGAAGCTGGATCAGATTGAGTTGATCGAACTCAACGAGGCGTTCGCCGCTCAAGCACTGGCCTGTATTCGCACGTTGAAGATGGACGTCGAGCGGATCAACGTCAACGGCGGGGCGGTCGCCCTGGGCCATCCCCTGGGATGCACCGGCTCCAAGCTGACCACCCAGCTGCTCTACGAAATGCAGGAGCGGGGGCTCAAGTGGGGCATGGTGTCGATGTGTATCGGATTGGGCATGGGCGCAGCCGGTATCTTTGAGATTGAGAATTATTGATTAAACAACGCGTCGTCCAATCGGTGAATTGCCACCTGTGAAGCGTCCCGCAGCGAATTAACCCGGACGAGCTTAAGGAAACAAAAGAGAAAAACGAGGAGAGAGCTATGTCAAAAAAACGGATTTATGTGGGCGGTGAGTGGTTGATCGGATCGACCGATCCGGCGGATGTGTTCACCCCGGAGGACTTCTCCAAAGAGCACGAGATGATCTACGAGACCACGATGGACTTTGTGCGCAACGAGATTATGCCGCAGATGGAGCGCATCGAATCCAAGGACTTCGAGTTCTCGCGGGAGATCCATCGCAAAGCCGGGGAGCTCGGTCTGCTCGGGACGGATGTGCCCGAGGAGTACGGCGGCATGGGGCTCGACAAAGTGAGCACCACCGCGGTCGGCGATGCGATGGGCCGCGCCGGATCGTACGCAGTGACTCACGCCGCCCATACCGGTATCGGCACCTTACCCCTCGTTTATTTTGGCAATGAAGAGCAAAAAAAGGCGTTGCTGCCCAAGCTCGCATCGGGAGAGTGGGTCGGCGCCTACTGTCTGACCGAGGCCGGAGCCGGCTCGGACGCATTGAGTGGCGTGACCCGAGCCATGTTGAGCAAAGACGGCAAGCACTACCTGCTCAACGGGGAGAAGATGTTCATCACCAACGCCGGATTTGCCGACCTGTTCTGCGTTTACGCCAAGGTCGACGATGAGCACTTCACCGGCTTTATCGTGCCCGCGGACACTGAAGGGGTCTCCACCGGTGCTGAGGAAAAAAAGATGGGCGGCCACGGCTCGTCGACCCGTCCGGTGATTCTGGAAGACGCTAAAGTGCCGGTCAAAAACGTGCTATTCGAAGTGGGCAAGGGCCATAAAATTGCCTTCAACGTGCTCAATCTGGGCCGCTGGAAGCTCGGGGCCTCGTGCACCGGCGGGGCCAAGCAGTGCGTCAGTGAGGCGGTCAAGTACGCGGTGGGTCGCACCCAGTTCAACAAGCCGATCAGCTCGTTCGGGGTCATTCAAAACAAGCTGGCGACGATGACCGTGCGCGCCTATATCAGTGACTCCATTCAGTACCGCCTGGCCGGCTTGTTCGACGACAAGCTGGACACCCTGGACGGCCATGCCAAAAAAGAGGGCATGGAGAACGCCAAGGCGATCGAAGAGTACGCGGTCGAGTGCTCCATCTCCAAGATTTACGGTTCGGAGACGCTGGACTATTGTGTCGACGAGTGGGTACAGATCCTCGGGGGCTACGGCTACTGCTCCGAGTATCCGGCCGAGCGGTCGTACCGGGACGCGCGGATCAACCGCATCTGGGAAGGCACCAACGAGATCAATCGGATGCTCATTCCCGGGACCCTGCTCAAGCGGGCCCTGCAGGGACGGCTGGATCTGCTCGGTGCAGCCGGGAAGCTGACCCAAGAGTTGGTGGGCTTCTCCCCGCTGGGGGTCGAGTTGCCCGATACCCCGCTGGCCGTGCAGGAGCAGATGGTCGCCCAGTGCAAGAAGATCGGCTTGATGACCGCCGGCGTGGCCGTGCAAAAATTCCAGCAGAAGTTGATCGACGAGCAGGAGGTGCTGGAGCTGATCGCCGACTTGGCGATCGAGATATTCGCCATGGAGAGCGGATTGCTCCGGGCGCAAAAACAATTGGACAAAAATGGGGAAGAAGGCGCAAAATATCACATCGCCGCGGTCAAGGTCTATGTGGACGACACGGTGCCCAAAATCGAAAAGTGGGCCAAACAGCTGTTGGCCTACGTGGAACAGGGGGACACATTGCGCACCCAGTTGGCAGCCGTCAAGAAGCTGGCTCGTTACCAACCAATCGACGCCATCTCGCTCAAGCGGGAGATCGCCGAGCGGGCCATCGAGCTGGAGGCCTATCCCCTGTTTTTTTAAAAGGTAGTCATTCGTAAAGGAGGTCGATCGTGAATATTGTCGTGTTGTGCAAGCAGGTCCCCGATACGGAGAGCAAGATCAAGTTGCTCGACGATCAGAGCGGGTTTGCCGAGGCCGATATCAAATGGGTGCTCAACCCCTACGACGAATTTGCCGTGGAGGAGGCGCTCAAGCTCAGGGAAGCGGGCAAGGCCGAAAAGGTGATCGCAGTCGCCGCGGGCCCCAAACGGGCGGAGGACGCCCTGATCACCGCCTTGGCCATGGGCGCCGACGAAGCAGTGCTCGTCGAGGACGATCTGTTCAACTGGGCCGAGGCCTACCAGGTGGCCCAGGCCCTCGCCGCCGCACTCAAAGAAGTGGATTTTCAACTGATCATCTGCGGCAAACAAGCGGTGGATGACGATTCAGCAGCTGTGCCGGGAATGTTGGCCGAACTGACCAATATCGGCCAGATGACGGTGGTCTCCAAGATGGAGCTCAACGACGACACGGTGACCGGCTGGCGCGATGTGGAAGGGGGCGCCCAGGAGGTGCTCGAGGGGAAACTGCCGCTGATCGTCACGGCCAACCGGGGGCTGAACGAGCCCCGCTACGCCAGTCTGCCGGGCATCATGAAGGCCAAGCGCAAACCGTTTAAACGAGTAGGTCTGGCCGACATCGGGCTCTCGTCGTTGGAGCCGAAAACCAAGGTGGTCGGCTGGTCGCTCCCCGAGCCGCGCGCCGAGGGGAAGATGTTCGAAGGCAACTCCGATGATCTGCCTCAGCGGGTGAGCGAGGTGGTCAAGCTGCTCGTCGATGAGGCCAAGGTCCTCTAGACGTGAAACGATGACGTAGCCCCGGTGGCTTCCGGGTATAGATAAGGAGATTCGATATGTCCGACGTGTTGGTATTGGCAGAATTCAAAGGAGCTGAGCCGAAGAAGGTCACTCTGGAGATGCTCACGGTGGCCCGAGAAATCGCGGCAGACACCGGCGGAAAGGTGATTGCCGCGGCCTTGAGTCAAGACGCGGTTGGGGTCGGCGAGCAGGTGGGTCCCTACGGAGCGTCGAAGGTTTGCCGGGTCAACGGCGTCTCCCAGTACCATCCGCAGGGGTATGCCGAGGTGTTGGCCAAGCTAGTAGCCGAGGAGAAACCCGATATCGTCTTGTTGCCGGCAACCGCAATGGGCAAGGACTTGGCGCCGCGTTTGGCCGCCAAGCTCGATGTGGGCTTGGCCAGTGACATCGTGGGATTCCGCCTGGAGGGCGGTGAGTTCATCGCCAAGCGACCGGTATTTGCGGGCAAGGCCTTCAATGAGGTCGCCTTTTTGGCCAAACCCGCACTGGCCACGGTTCGGCCCAATGTCTTCTCGGCCGTGCCGGGCGAGGACGGGGCGGCGACCGAAGAAGCGACCGACGCAGCGGTCGGTGAGGCGTTGACCAAGCTGGTCGAGAAAACCGCCGGCGACGAGGGACAGCTCGATTTGACCGAAGCGGATCGGGTGGTCTCGGGCGGCCGCAGTCTCAAGAGCAAGGAGAACTTCGCCATCCTGCGGGAGCTGGCTGAAGTGCTGGGCGCCACCGTCGGCGCCTCGCGGGCGGCGGTCGATGCAGGGTACGCCGATCCGTCGATGCAGGTTGGACAAACCGGCAAGGTGGTCAATCCCAGCCTCTACATTGCCTGCGGAATTTCCGGCGCGATTCAGCATCAGGCGGGGATGCGCACCAGCAAGACGATTGTCGCGATCAACAAAGACAAGAAAGCGCCGATCTTTCAACTGGCCGATTTCGGTATCGTCGCCGACCTGTTCGAGGCGGTTCCCCTACTGACCCAAGAGATCAAGAAACAAACGCAGTAGTCAACTCGTGCTTTGTCATGCAAACACTGTTGAATCGGGATCTTTAGTTCCCCCTTTGAAAAAGGGGGCTAGGGGGATTGCGTCTTGAGCGGCGGCCGGAAAAGGACGAAATCCCCCCAACCCCCTTTGAGGGTGTTGTAAAAGGAAAAAATGGATTTCCAAAACGTAGGGCCGGGCTTTATGCCCGGCCGCTCGCTCAGCAGTGAC
>JANQET010000309.1 GCA_028278265.1 Myxococcota bacterium | reverse complement strand
CCCAGGGCGATCGACGAGAAGATGATTGCAGCCATTTCATCTCCGGCCAGTTGGGCGCCGGAGGAGACTGCTATGGTTGCGGTCTTCATCACCCCATCGGCGGAGACCAGCTCGAACCGCAGCTGGGTCTGGCCCACCATGTCCGCCAGCTCGGCGAGATTGGATATGGTTGTGCCGTTGACCGACAACACCCGGTCACCGGATTCAACACCCACTTCATCGACGCGACTGCTCGACACCACCTGGTCGACTTTCAGCTCGTCCGCGGTGGACATTATCATGCCGAGGGAGGAGAGAAACTGGGTGGCCGCGCGCTCCCGGCGCGCTTGGTGGGGTATCGCTCGCCCGGCGGGCCTCAAATCCAGCGCCACGTCCTCTTTGTCTGCAGCCACCTTGACCAAACCCAGCGATTTGACGGTCTCGAAACTGACCGACACCGCGCCGGTGAACCGGGTCGGTTGGGCGGTGAGTCGGCGCAGTGTCGAAGCGGTCATCGGTATCTCGACCCACTCGTCGCTGATCGCGTTGCCTTCGAGGGACACCGTACGCCGGGTCGTGCGGGCCAAATCGGTGGCGCGAAAATCGCCGTCAAAGGTGACGGTTGCCGGACCCTCGACAAAACCGCTCCCCTTGATGCGGATCACATCGCCGGGTTCGATGATTTTCGGGGTGAGTTGATCGATTGCCGCCAGGGAGACGGTGGATGGTTTTCCGCAGGAGGAGAGGGCCGCCCCTACAGCGCACAGAATGAGTATCACCGGGAAGATTTGGCCATTCCCGGTTCGCCTTGCCCAACGTTTCACCGGTAAAAGATAGTCGTTTTCAAGCCGGTAAATCCAGTTTTCGGCTGAAAACGCGGAATCCGCACTCCCCCGGGTGCGGGATTCGCATGTTGATCCCACGGTGGTTGAGCCCCCACCCTAGCCCTCCCCCGGCGGGGGAGGGAACCGGAGGGGAAGGAAGAGCAAGCACTTCATCTCCCTCACCCTCCCCCGCCGGGGGAGGGCCGGGGTGGGGGCTCCCTTTTTGCTTGGCTATTTTGTTTGGCACAACTATTGATAAGGTGTGCAACAGGTGTGCACCAACTGGCCTCGGCGCGTATGTAAAAGACTGAATAATGAACGAATTGCATCATAACAAAACGCCGTATTCGCAGGGGATCACCGGTCGATTCTTGTGCAGCGTGATATGGCTGATCACCACTGCCTGCAGTTCGAGTCAGTTGGCGAGCCGGGATCCGGTTTCCCTGCCTCCCTCCTTTTCGTCCAGCGGCGAGGCGGCGTTGCCCGATCGCTGGTGGACCACTTTCGAAGATGCCATCCTGGACCGGCTGATTGCGCAAGCCCTTTCGAGCAACTTCAATCTAATGAGCGGCTGGGATCGGTTGGATCAGGCTGCGGCTCGGGCTAGGCGGGCCGGTGCGGCTCTGTGGCCCTCGCTGAACGGTGAAGCGGCCGCTGGCTATACCTTTTCGAACGGGGACGACTTCGCCAATTTTTCGTTGGGTCTGGCCGCCAGCTACGAGTTGGATCTGTTCGGTCGAATCCGGTCGACGCGGGATGCCGCCGCGTTCGACGTGCTGGCCACCGAGGAGAACCTCAAGGCGATGGCGATCAGCTTGTCCGCCGAGGTGGCGAGCACCTGGTACCAGCTCGTCGAGCGCCGGGCCCAACTGGGCCTGCTCGGGCGTCAGGATGAGACCAACCGGCAGATGCTCGATCTGGTCACGATTCGCTTTCGCAGCGGTCAGGCCACGGCGGCCGATCTGCTGCAACAGAGTCAGCTCGTCGAATCCAACCGGGGCGATCAGATCGAGTTGAAGGCCCAGATCGAGCTGCTCCAACACCAACTGGCAGTGCTGCAGGGCCAAGTGCCTGGAACGGCAAGCGCGCCTACCGCGGACGAGCTGATAGTCCTACCCCCGCTCCCTCGGACCGGGCTACCGGCAGAGCTGGTTCAGCGCCGACCGGACGTGCGCAGCGCTTTTGCTCAGCTTCACGCCGCAGATAGGCGGGTCGCAGCGGCAATAGCCGACCGATTTCCCCGGCTCAGCCTCGCGGCCCGCGGCAGCACTTCGGCCCCGGATATGCGCGATCTGTTCAGCAATTGGCTGGTCAATTTGTCGGCCAATCTGCTCGGGCCGATCTTCGACGGTGGGCAGCGCAAAGCCGAAGTGGCGCTGGCTCGAGCGACCCTACAGGACGCCTTTCATCAATACGGCCAAACGATGCTCATCGCCTTGAAAGAGGTCGAAGACGCGCTGACCCGGGAGCGGTCCGCCCGCGAGGGACTCGATAGCCTGGAGCGCCAGCTCGAGTTTTCGGCCCAGGTGATTGAGCGGACGCGGGACAGCTACAGCAAGGGCGCGGAGAGCTTCATGCGCGTGCTCGATACCATGCTCCGGCATCAGGCGCTCGAGCGGGCGAAGATAAGCTCCCAACTCAATTTGGTTCAATACCGCATCGGTCTCTGTCGCGCCCTGGCCGGAGGTTGGCCCTTGGCGCGAGCCGAGCGGTCCACTGGAGAGTGAAGATGAATCCCAGGCCTGCCAGTAAAAACCTCTCAGCGATTGATGATCAGCACGGGGACAGCGACTCGACCACGGCCAAACCGCCCCTTAGGCACAGCCTGCTGCGGTTGGGACTGCCGCTGGTGTTTTTGCTCGGCGCGGCAATGCTGGCCAACTGGCTGATCGAATCCAAACCCCGGGCTCGACGGCGCCGGCCCCCCGAGCGCCAGGCGACTCTGGTTGAAGTGACCCCGGTGAAGATGGAGCAGGTGCAGGCCGTTGTCGAAGCGATGGGCGCGGTGCGGGCCGCACAGCAGGTGGACCTCCATCCCCGGGTTCGGGGCGAGGTGGTGTCGATCAGCGGCAATCTAGTACCCGGCGGCGTGATTCGAGAAGGGCAGACCGTGCTGCGGATCGATCCCTCGGACTACCGGCTCGCCCGGCAACAGGCCAAGAGCAACGTGGTTCGCGCCGAGTCGAGCTTGAAGGTCGAGCAGGGCAATCAGTCCATTGCCCAAAAAGAGTACGAGTTGTTGGGCAATGTGGTCACCGAGGCGGATCGGGATCTGGTGCTGCGCAAGCCCCAATTGGACCAAGCCGAGGCCGCGCTCGCCTCGGCCCGGGCCGCACTGAAACAGGCCGACTTGGATCTGCGGCGGACGACCATCAAGTCTCCGTTCAACGCGGTGGTGCGCGCCAGGCGCGTCGATGTGGGCACCCGCGTGACCGAGTCGACCAACCTGGCGACCCTGGTGGGTACCGACGCCTACTGGATAGCCGTTTCGGTCCCGGTCGATCAACTCAAGTGGGTTCGCATTCCCAGGGATGACAAAGACGAGGGGGCGTCGGCGCGGATTTACGATCAAGCGGCCTGGGGGCCGACCGCGTTTCGCGAGGGTCGGGTGGTTCGGCTCGAAGCCGAGTTGGAAGAGCAGGGGCGGATGGCCCGCTTGCTGGTCGAAGTGACCGATCCCTTGGCCCTCGATCCGGGGCATGCTGCAAAGCCGCGATTGCTGATCGGATCATATGTCCGCGTCGAGATCGATGGGGCAGAGATGACATCGGTCGCTGCGGTTGACCGGCGGCTGCTTCGCGACGGGAATCGGGTTTGGGTGATGACCCGCGAAGGGACGCTCGGGATCCGTCAGGTGTCGATCGCGTATCGTCGCGCCCAGACTGTCTACCTGTTGGCCGGCGTGCAAGCCGGCGAGTCGTTGGTGGTCACCGATTTGGCCGCACCGGTCGAAGGACAGCCCCTGCGCACGGAGCGGGGATCGGCGACAGGGAGTCCGGGTGGCAAATCGGGACCGTCGGCGGCCGGCGAGCGGGGGGCTGCCAAACGGGGTGCGGCCGGGCGAAGCAAATGATGAGCGACTCAACCGACAACGCCGGGCGAGGCGTGATCGCCTGGATGGTGCGCAACCGGGTGACCCCCAATTTGTTGATGATCTTCTTGCTTGCCGGTGGGCTGTTCATGACCACCCAAATCAAGCAGGAGGTGTTTCCCGAGTTCGAGTTGGACTTGGTCTCGATCAAGGTGGCCTATCCCGGTTCGAGTCCCGAAGAGGTGGAACAGGGCATCGTCCTGGCCATCGAGTCGGCGGTCAAGGGGATCGACGGGATCAACGAGATACGGTCCCGCGCTTCCGAAGGGATGGCCTCGGTCACGGTGGAGTTTCTCTCCGGCGCGGATCGGCAGCAGGTGTACCAGAACATCAAGCAGGCGGTGGATCGCATCATCACGTTGCCCAAGGAGGTGGAGCGTCCGGTGGTCTCCCTGGTAGCTCGGCGTCGGGAGGTGTTGCGGGTAGAGCTGTACGGGGAGGTCTCCGAGTGGGCCTTGCGCGAAACCTTGGAACAGCTGCGGGATCGGTTGCTCCAGGACGACCGGATCACCCAGGTCGATCTGCAGGGCGCCCGGGAACATCAGATCCACATCGAGGTGCCGCAAGCGAAATTGCAGGCCTACAACTTGACCTTGCAGTCCATCGCCGATCGCATCCGCGCCGCGTCGGTCGAGCTGCCCGGCGGAAAGATCGAAACGAGCGGCGGTGAGGTGATGCTGCGGGTCAAGGATCGACGGGAGTGGGCTCGCGAATTCGCGCGGATTCCGATCGTCACCACTTCGTCGGGCACGGTGGTGACCCTCGAGGAGTTGGCTGAGGTCAAAGAGGGGTTCGAAGAAACGGATCGATACGCCACCTACAACGGCAAGCCGTCGATGCGCCTGGGGGTCTACCGGGTGGGGGAGCAGACGCCGATCGGTGTCTCCCGGGCAGTGCGCGAGATCATGGCCCAAGCCGAGGTCGATCTGCCCCGGGGAGTTGATTGGCACATCAGCCGCGATCGCTCTGAGCGTTACGAACAGCGGCTATCCCTGTTGTTGAAGAATGCGTTTATCGGGCTCGTGTTGGTGTTGGTGTTGTTGGGGATGTTTCTCGATCTGCGCCTGGCATTTTGGGTCACGATGGGGATTCCCACCTCGTTTCTCGGGGCGCTGCTCTTTTTGCCCGGTCTGGACGTGTCGATCAACATCATCTCCATGTTCGCCTACATCATCGCCCTGGGCATCGTGGTGGACGACGCGATCGTCGCCGGTGAGAATATCTACAAGTTTCGCCGGGAAGGGCTGAGCTTTGTGCAGGCGGCGATTCGCGGGGCCCGCGCGGTGGCGATTCCGATCACCTTCGCCATTCTGACCAACATCGTCGCGTTCTTGCCCTTGTACGCCGTGCCCGGGGTGATGGGACAGATCTGGAAGGCGATTCCCCTGGTCGTGGTCAGCGTGTTCGCCATTTCATGGGTGGAGTCCCTGCTCATTTTGCCGGCTCACCTGGCCCATTCCAAACCTACGCCGCCGGACAGTGCGTTCGGGCGGCTGCACGGGGTGGTGGCCAGGTTGCTCCGGCGATTCATCGAACGGGTGTATGCCCCGTTCCTCGCGGCGTGCATTCGTTGGCGATTGTTGACGGTGGCGGTTTTTTTCTCGGTGCTGATAGGGACGATCGGCTTTGTCTTCGGCGGGCGAATCGGCATGATCCTGATGCCCCGCGTCGAGTCTGACTCGTCGGTGGTCACGGCGGTGTTGCCCTTTGGCAGCCCCCTCTCACGGGTTACGGCCGTGCGGGATCGCCTGGTCGCGGCGGCCAACCGGGTGGCTGAAGAGAACGGCGGGGAGCAGCTGGTCGAAGGGGTTTTTTCAATCATCGAAGAGAGCGAAGTGACCGTGATGATGCACCTAACCGATCCCGATATTCGGCCGTTGAGCACCACCGCGGCGACCAAGCTATGGCGTCAGAAGGTCGGCACTGTCGCCGGGTTGGAGTCCCTGCGGTTCGAGTCGGATCGGGGAGGGCCGGGGTCCGGTGCCGGACTGACCATCGAGCTGAGTCACCGGGATATCGGCATGCTCGATCGGGCCAGTGCGGCGTTGGGGGCTGATCTGGCCGAGTTTCCCAACGTCAAAGATATCGACGATGGCTACACGCCGGGCAAGCAGCAAATCAGCTTTAAGATTACCCCCGAAGGGCAGAGCCTGGGCTTGACCACTACCGCCATCGGCCGTCAGGTACGCCATGCCTTTTACGGCGCCCAGGCCGTGCGTCAACAGCGGGAACGCAACGAAGTCCGCGTGCTCGTGCGGTTGCCCCAGGCAGACCGGGTGAGCGAGCACACCATCGAAACCCTGTTGATCACCACCCCCCATGGAAAAATGGTCCCCCTGCGACAGGTCGCCGAGGTGATGCGCGGCCGAACCTACACGGCGATCAATCGGCGGGATGCGCGACGCACGGTGCGGGTGACGGCCAACGTGGAGCCGATTGGACAGGTCGGGCAGGTGCGCCGTACCCTGGACCAGACCCTGCTTCCCCAATTGGCCAACGACTTTCCCGGGTTGACCTACCGCTACGCCGGTCGGCAGCAGTACATGAAGGAGAGCCTGGACGGGCTGTACACCAGTTTTGTGCTCGCTCTGTTGGTGATCTACTTTCTGCTGGCCATTCCATTTCGCAGCTATGCCCAGCCGCTGATCGTGATGGTGGCGATTCCCTTCGGCATGGTCGGTGCGGTGTGGGGTCACGTGATCATGGGCTACAATTTGAGCCTGCAGAGCATGATGGGCATCGTCGCCTTGTCCGGGGTGGTGGTCAACGATTCCCTAATCCTGATCGACTACGCCAACCGCCGGCGCAAAGAGGACCCACAGCTGAGCATGGTACAGGCGGTCAAAGAGGCGGGCATGCGCCGCTTCCGGCCGATCCTGCTGACCACGATGACCACTTTCGGCGGCCTGGCGCCGATGATCTTTGAAACCTCGAGACAAGCGCGATTTCTGATTCCGATGGCCCTTTCGCTCGGCTTCGGCATTGTCTTTACCACCGTGGTCACCCTCGTTCTGGTGCCCAATTTGTACGTGGTCATCGAGGATGTGCTGGCCTTTGGCCGGCGGTGGCGTGAAAAACTGTCCCTCTTGGCGGCGGTCCCCAAGCCACGCTGACCTGGATCAAATCCCCCGACCCTGGCATACTGCCTGACGATGAGCAGCGATCGACCAGCGAATAAACGACGGTTCAATTGGGCGCGACTGGGTCCGCCGATCGTGTCGCTCGCCGCCCTGTTCGTGTTGTGGCGCTTGGGCATGCGCTGGCTGACCATTCCGGTCGTCGCATTGATCATTTTCTACTATCTGGTGCTGCCCCGGTTGGTGCGGTCGCAGGTGAACCGCTTCAATCGGGAAGCGTTGATGCTGCTCGGCAAGGGCCGCTTTGACGAGATTCCCAAGTTGGCGCGACGACATCTCGTGGTGCAGTTGTTCGGTCCCAAGGGGGCGATCGACGCCAAGCTGGCGCTGGCCTATGCCCATCAGGGGAAGTACGTCCGAGCGATCACCTGTTACAAGAGCGCATTGCCCGGGGTGCCGTCTGCCGAACGTCCGGCCCTGGTGGCCGGCTTGGCCAAGGCCTACTTCGTCACCGGCGATCTGTCGTTGGCCCTCACTAACGGACAGTCCTTGCTCAAGGCGGGCACTAGGCTGCCCGAAACACTGGCCATCGTCGCGCGAGCCCAACTCGGCTTGGGTCGCTCAAGCGAGCAAACTCAGGCGCTCCTCGACGAGGCCGAGTCCCACGCCCCGGCGCCGGATGTGGCGCTGATGATCGAGCTGAGCCTGATCGAATTGCAGCTGCACAATGCCGGTCAGCCCGGCGAGTTGCGATCCGACGCCAAGTCGAGCCAACCGTTCATCAAGGCTTGGATTCATCTCGTCAGGGGGCTTCTCCGCCAACACAACGACGACGAGAACGGCGCCAAAAGAAGCTTCAAAAAAGCGCTGCAAGCTGATCCCTACCAAGGATTTGTCACCGCCACCGCCCGGCGCCATCTCAACCCGGATCAGCAACCGCAAAAGAGTGACACTGAGCAGGACCCGGCTGTGGCTCGAAAAAAACGCAAGCGCAAATCCGCGGCGCTCAATTAAATCACAACGACGGCCCAGAAACGCCACTCCCCGGTGGGCAGGGAAGTGGCAAGGGTCGGGAACTCCGGTTGGTACAATTTGTAAATCAAATTGACAATTTGTACTTTTTGTTTAAAATTAAGTAGTTATGATATACAGGGAAGCATCAGAATCACTGAAACGCTTGGCCAAGGGGTTCCCGGTGTTGACCATTACCGGTCCCCGCCAGTCGGGCAAGACCACCCTGGCAAAGCATCATTTCAAGGACCTACCGTACGTCAGCCTGGAAAACCCCGACCAGCGCGATTTCGCCTCCGACGATCCGGTGGGATTTCTGGCTCAATATCCCGACGGAGTGATATTGGACGAGGCCCAACACTGTCCGAATCTGTTTTCATATCTTCAGGACGTGGTCGATCAGCGCGGCGCGTCGGGCCGATTTGTGCTGACGGGATCGGGTCAGTTCACTTTGTTGGAAAAAGTAACCCAGACGCTGGCGGGTCGGGTGGGAATGATCCATTTGCTGCCTTTTTCAAACGATGAGCTTCATCTCGCAGAACCCAACCCAACCGCTTTGAACGACCGCTTATTTTGCGGCATGTACCCACCGGTACACGATCGAAATCTCCTGCCGGATGATTGGTATCCCGATTATATCAACACCTATGTGGAGCGGGATGTTCGGCAGCTGATTAATGTTCGGGATTTAAACACTTTCAGGCGGTTCGTCCGGATGTGCGCTGCTCGCTCGGGTCAGGTGCTGAATATGTCGGATCTGGCGAGCGACGCCGGCGTGAGCCACAATACGATAAAGGCGTGGCTATCGATTCTCGAAGCCAGCTACCTCGTGTTTTTTGTTCATCCACACTTTCAGAATTTTTCCAAGCGGCTGATTAAATCACCAAAATTATACTTTTACGATACAGGACTGTTGTGTTCGCTGTTGGGTATCAGAAGCGCAGACCAGCTCTCGATTCACTCCAATCGGGGCGCCCTGTTCGAGTCATGGGTGGCCGCCGAAATCAAAAAGTATTTTTTCAACAGACACGAGGCATCGGACCTCTATTTTTGGAGGGATCACAAGGGTGTCGAAGTGGATTTCATCATCGAGGGGACGAAGGGACTGGTGCCGATTGAAGTGAAATCCGGCGCCACAATCAATCGCGGCTTCTTGAAGAACATCGAATACTGGATGTCCCTCGCCGGTAGCAAAGCCGATCACCCGACCTTGATTTACGGCGGAGATAGATCCTATATGCGCAGCTCGATCCAAGTTCTCGCTTGGACCGACGTGACTGATCTGTTTACATCAAAATAAGCTCTACCGCGAGCCCGGCGCCTTTTTGAAGAAATCATCGGGCAGGCCGACGCGTTTTTTGAAGTGATGCAGCTGAAACACCGGGGCGACCGGGCGACCGTTTTCGTCTTTGGCCATCGGCAGCTCCCGTCCCCAGCGGTGGACTTTGCGCACGCCGTCCTCTTCGCTGAAGCCGATGCAATCGGTGGGGCAGACCCAGGCGCAGGCGCCGCAGGCGATGCAGGTTTGGGGTTGCTCCAAGTACGGGCTGCCCACGCCGCGCTTGTCGCCGCGACCGTTGAACGTGAGCGCATTGACTTCGACGATCTCTGAGCAAACCCGGGTGCACAGACCGCAGAGGATGCAGTTGTCGCGGTCTTTTTGCGCTTCATCATTCTTGGCATTGGCAAAACGCGACTGCTTGACCCCGTACTGGGCGGCCAGGGCTTGGACCTGTTCGCTTTTGGGCGCCTCGGCCAGGATCAACTCGAGCACCATCGCACGGTGCTTGTGGATCTCTGGGGAATCGGTTTTCACATCGATGCCGTCGAGCACTTCGTAGTTGCAACTGGTGGTGATCTTCTTGCGTCCGCCCTTGTTGATTTCGACCAGGCAAAGACGGCAGGCCCCATAGGGACTGACCGCTTCGTGATGACACAGTGACGGGATCTCGAAACCATTTGTTCTGGCCGTATCCAACACGTTGTCGCCGGTCGCCGCTTCTACTTTCACTCCGTTGATACTAAACGTTACAGACATGTGTTCCTCCAAACTAAGCCACGCGCACTGAGTCGTACTTGCAGACATCCTCGCAGATGCCGCACTTGATGCACTTTTCTTGTACGATGGTGTGCGGTTTTTTCTTGGTTCCCAATATTGCATCCTGCGGACAACGCTTGCCGCAGACCAAACAGCCGGTGCACACTTCCTCGTCAATCGTGTAGGTGATCAACTCTTTGCACACGGCTGCCGGACATTTGTGATCTTTCACGTGCGCCTCGTACTCTTCGCGGAACAGCTTGAGCGTCGAGCGCACCGGATTGACCGCAGTTTGACCCAAGGCGCAGAGCGACCCGACCTCAACCGTGTCGCATAATTGTTGGATCAACTCCAGGGTCTCCATCGTGCCCTTGCCCTCGGTCACATCGGTCACCAGCTCGTGCAGGCGCTTCACACCTTCGCGACACGTGGTGCACTTGCCGCAGCTCTCGAACTTCAAAAAGCCCAAGAAATATTTCGCGACGTCGACCATGCAGTTGCGCTCGTCCATCACGATCATGCCGCCCGAGCCCATCATCGATCCCTCTTCCCACAGGGTATCGAAGTCCACCGGCAGGTCGAGCTTCTCCTTGGGCAGGCAACCGCCGGACGGTCCGCCGGTTTGCACGGCCTTGAACTCTTTGCCACCGGGAATGCCGCCGCCCACGTCGTAAATCACCTGACGTAGGGTCATCCCCATCGGCGCCTCGACCAGTCCCGTGTTGTTCACCTTGCCGACCAACGAGAAAATCTTGGTCCCCGGCGAGCCCTTGGTCCCGATCGAGGTGTACCACTTGGCGCCTTTTTTCACGATCAGCGGCACATTGGCCCAAGTCTCCACATTGTTCAGGTTGGATGGCTTGTCGTTCAATCCCGATACCACGGTGTGGATGTGCTTGGCTCTGGGCTCACCCACCTTGCCTTCAATCGACGCCATCAGTGCGGTGGATTCGCCACAAACGAACGCCCCGCCACCCCGGTTGATTTTGATGTCAAAGTTGAGCCCGGTGCCGAGGATGTTCTCACCCAAAAAGCCCTTCTCCCGGGCCTGCTGCAGGGCGATCCCCAGCCGCTCGACTGCCAGAGGATACTCATGGCGCACATAGACGTAGCCTTCGTCCGAACCGATGGTGAGTGCGCCGATGATCATCCCCTCGATCACCGAGTGGGGGTTGCCCTCCAGGATTGAGCGGTCCATGAACGCCCCCGGATCCCCCTCGTCCGCGTTGCAGATCACGTAGCGTTTGTCCGACGCTACATTGCGGCAGGTCTCCCATTTGCGTCCCGCCGGGAAGCCACCGCCTCCGCGACCGCGCAATGTCGACGCCTTGACCTCCTCGAGCACTTTGTCGGGTCCGATATCGAACGCCTTGACCAGCGCTGAATACCCGTCCAATGCGATGTAGTCGTCGATTGAGCAGGGGTCGATATGACCGTTCATGCCCAGGATCAGGCGATTTTGATGCTTATAAAATGGAATGTCCTTTTCGTACTTGTACTTCTCGCCGGTGGACGGATCATCGTATAGGTGATCTTCGATGATCTCGCCGTTTTTGATCGTGCGCTCGACGATGTCCGGCACCGCATCGGGCTGCACCCGTTGGTACAAAATCCCCTCGGGTTGAAACACCACCAAGGTGCCCCGCTCGCAGAAACCATGGCATCCTGTGGCGCGAATCTTCACCTCGTCGGACAGGCCGGCTTTTTTGAGCTCCTCGGCAAATGCCGCCACCACCTTGTCCGAACCGTACGCCTTGCACCCGGTCCCCGCACAGATCGCCAGAAACCGCTGATTCTCCGGTCGAAGCTTCTTCTGTTCTTTCCGATATGACTCGAGCGCTTTGGCGCTTGCGATTCTCGGCATTAGTTATCTCCTCCGGCATCTTCCTTAGCCGACGCTTTTTTCATCTTCTTGACCAGCTTGCCCAACCGACCCGAGGTCATCGTGCCGTGGTACTCCCCGTCGATGATCACCAGCGGGCCCAGTGCGCAGGCGCCGACGCAGTTGACTTCTTCGATGGTGAACTGCAGGTCCTTTGTCGTCTCGCCCGAGGCAATTTCGAGATCCCGCTCCAGCGCCTCCACCAAGCGGGTCGCTCCCCGCACATGGCAGGCAGTGCCCATGCAGACCGTGCAGATGTGCTTGCCCCGCGGCTCAAGGTGAAATGACTCAAAAAAGGTCGCCATCTGATACACCCGGGCGATCGGTACGCTGAGCTGCTGGGCGATGCGATCCATCGCCTCCCGCGGCAAGTAGCGCTCCTGGTCCTGGACATCCTGCATGATGGCCAACAGCGCCGACGGCGCCTTGTTGTATCGATCAATGATCGCGTCGATTTTATTCATCTCCATCGCGCTCCTCCTGGATCCTAAGAGAGCCCGTTTCGCGCCCTAAAGGCGTGCAGCCGCTTATAAAACGCCATTTTGAGCTATTGGGCAAGTGAAAAAAGTGCCGCCCACAAGGGGCGCGGTCACGAGCCGGTCCACACCGCCCCAACGAGCCGGCCGGGAAAAGCCACGCGCGCCAAAGAGACACGCCCTTTGTGGGCGCCTTATGTCCTTATATCTGGCAAACGATGCACCGATGGTTGGATTTTTAAACATGTTATTTCCGGCGATTTTACAAATTCCCTCTTTTGTTTTTGTAGACGTTTTTTTGTCATTCAAAGTTAGATCTTTTCTATCTTGACAATCATAGAGTTTTGGCAGATTCTACTGTTCGCTACTATAAAAAGATTAAAAAAACCTTAAACAGTTCAGCGCGTTCGGGAATGAGAACTCGCTGAGACTGACCGGAGAGGGAAACGGAATAGCGGTGATATATTACCGTTATTCTTGGTTTTACTTATTTATTTATATTTAACGAAATGCAGAAATAAACTCATACAGTTTTACAGAAAACGGCTTAACAGAAAACTTTGGTGAGCACCCATCTCAAAGCTCAAGTTTTAGACGGGTGTCCTTTGGCCCAACGAGGACTGTTTGACTCGATCGCACCGATTTCCGAGCTTTTCAGTTTCCAAGAAGGACGCCCCACAAACGCCCATTCGGGATGGCATGAATAGGTCTCGTGGATCTGCTCTGTTGCGGCCCCGCGAAATCGTACCAATATCGCGTCAATGATAATATTGCGCGTTACTTTCTAAAAAGGAGGGAAGGGTCAAATGAGTAAACCAACAATCGTTTCGATGCCTGGAGATGGAATTGGCAAAGTCGTTCTACCTGCGGCGATAAAAATCCTCGAGAAAGCTGGATTTGAAGCGGATTACGTTCACGCGGACATCGGTTGGGAGTTCTGGGAGAAGGAGGGCAATCCGTTACCCGACCGAACCATCGATCTGCTCGAGAAGCACAAGGTTGGCTTGTTTGGAGCGATCACCTCCAAGCCCAAGACCGAAGCGGCCAAGGAGCTCTCCCCCGAGTTGCAGGGCAAGGGCTTTGAGTACTTCAGCCCGATCGTCGGCATGCGGCAAAGGTTCCAATTGGACCTGTGCATCCGGCCCTGCCGCTCGTTCAAGGGCAACCCGCTCAACTTCATCCGCCGGGGCAAGGGGGACTCCATCGAGGAGCCCGAGGTCGACGTGGTGATCTTCCGGCAGAACACCGAGGGGTTGTACGCCGGTGTGGAGTGGACCGACCCCCCGCCCCACATTCGCGAGGCGCTCAACACCCATCCCAAGTTCAAGCGTTTCAACGACGTCCCCGGCGCCGGACTGGCCATTTCCACGCGGATCTTCACCCAGGCCGCCTGCGACCGCATCGTCGGCGAGGCCTTCAAGTACGCCAAAAAATTCGGCTACAAGTCGGTCACCATATGCGAAAAACCGAACGTGATTCGCGAGACCTCGGGCATGATGCTCGAGACCGGTCGCCGCATTCAACGGGACTATCCCGACATTCAACTGTGGAACACCAACATCGACGCTCAGATGATGTGGCTGACCAAGAACCCGGAGGACTACGGTATCATCGTGGCGGGCAACATGTTCGGCGATATCGTCTCGGACGGCTTTGCCGGACTGGTCGGTGGGCTGGGCTTTGCCTGCAGCGCCAACATCGGTAAAGAGGTCGCCGTGTTCGAGCCGACCCACGGCTCAGCGCCCAAGTACGAGAAGCTCAATCCCTCGATCGTCAACCCGGTGGCAATGGTGCTCAGCGCCTGCATGATGCTCGACCACCTCAACGAGACCGAAAAATCCAAGGCGATTCGCGACGCGATCGGCAAAACCATCGCCGAAGGCAAGGTCCAGGCCTACGACATGATGAAGCTCACCGGTGGACCCGACGTGATCTCCCAGGGCGCCGCCACCACCGAAGCACTGGCCAACGCCATCATTGAGAAACTGTAGACCAGCCGTGACGTTTTGACTGTCTGGGGCGATCCAATGGGGTCGCCCCGGATTTTTTAGGAGAAGAGCAAAATGATTTCCAAAGCAGATATCGAAAAACTATTCGCCGATCAGCTGGCCAAAATTCAGAGCCAGGATATCAAGGACAAAACGGTCAAGTGTTGGGTCCTCGGTTGCGAGCGGGGCAAGTGGGAGAGTATCTCCGAGCTCTATGAGATGCCCTTCACCCTGCTGACCGATACC
>JANQET010000304.1 GCA_028278265.1 Myxococcota bacterium | reverse complement strand
CTCCTGCCTGCAACGGGAAAAAATCGACGGCAGTGGGTTGGCCCCTTATTTTCGGGTCATCGCGATCTCCGGAGATGTGGGGGTGGGCAAACCCGATCCGAAAGCGTTCGAACACCTCATCAACCGGTTCGGCATCCCGGCGTCACAGCTGGTGATGGTGGGCAACGGACTGAGAACCGACATCAAAGGAGCCCAATCCGTGGGCATGCAAACGATTCTGGTGGATCGGGGTGACCCCCACGCAAAAGGGGACGAAACCATCGTCCCAGACATCACCATCCCCGATCTGACAACGCTGGATGATGCACTGGCCCAGCTGCAAAAGACCGGGGAAATGGACCCAATGGACGGTATCGACTAAATGGACCAGGGAAGACAAGGGCGCGTCCATGTCGTCCATTAAGTCCATCAAGTCCATTTCCCCAATCAAGGCGCCCCAAACCCAATCGCCTCAAACAAAGGCGCCCACCTCACCCTCACTCCCCCGAGGCCTGCCCGCCAGACTAGCCCTGATGATGCTGATGCAATACTTCGTGCTCGGGGCTTTCTGGCCGATTCTGACCCTCTACCTCAAAGACTGCCTGAACTTCTCCGGCGCCCAAATCGGCACGGTCCTGGCCAGCTCAGCCGTGGCCGCGTTTGTCTCCCCTCTGGTTGGAGCGGCGATCGCCGATCGGTTCGTCCGGGCCGAACGGTTGCTGGGGCTGTGTCACATTGCCGCCGCCGGTCTGATGGTCCTGCTCAGCCTACAATCGCAATTCGAACTGGTGCTCCCCCTCTACCTGGCCTACGCCCTCGTGATCGGCCCTACCGCCCCGCTGACCAATGCGATCACCTTTCACCACCGCCGAGGAGGGACCCATAAATTCGGCAACACCCGAGTGTGGGGGACCGTGGGCTGGGTCCTGGTGGCTTGGAGTTTCGGATTCTTGTGGTTGCGGGGGAGCGGCTCGACAGCAATGACCGATCGCATTCCCGATGCGTTGATCGTCTCCGCGGCGTCGTCGGCCCTGTTGGGGGCGTACGCCTTCACCCTGCCCCGCGGCGCGATGAACACCCCGAAGGTGTTCGGTGGATGGCAGGAGATCATCCCCTTGGGAGCACTCCGACTATTTGCCAAACCCCAAATCGTCGTACTGGCAGTGATCAGCCTGTTGGTGGGGGTGGTCGATCGGTTCTACTATTTCGGCGCGGCCCCTTTTCTCCGGGAGTTCGGTTTTTCCGACGGGGCGATCATGCCGGCGATGAGCCTGGGCCAAATCGTGGAGATCATCGCCATGGCACTACTGGCAAAACTGTTGCGCCGGCTGGGCATCAAGGCCATTCTGCTCATCGGCATCATCGCGGAGTTGTGGCGCTTCATCGCCTTTGCCCTGGGCGGTTCCACACTCCAGATCCTCTCGGGAATCGCCTGTCACGGCATCGCCTACGCCTTTTTCTTCACCACGGTCTACATGACCATCGACTGCTATTGCGACACCAACTCCCGCACCGGCCTGCACCAACTGTTCGCCCTGATCACCTCGGGCCTAGGCAGCCTAGCCGCCAATCTGCTGGCCGGCCTCTGCCTGGACGCCTACGTGATCAACCCCACCACCGGCCCGGACTACACCACCTTCTGGCTCGTCCCCACTGCCCTGTCGACACTGGCCCTCTTTGCCGTCATGTTCCTCTTCAACCGAGAACCACAAACCTACCGACTACAGACAAAACCACACTAACCCCTCCCCTCCCCCAGTCCATCCAGTCCATCCAGTCCATCTCCCCTACCCCCGCTCAACCGCCATTTTTCGATATCGCTTAAGCAGCGGCGTCATCGAGCGCTCCGGAGGACGGCCATCCTGCACGCGCGAAGCGATCTGCTCGTCGGTCAAGGCGACGGTCAGTTTTCGGTTGGGGATGTCGATGTGAATTTCGTCCCCATCGCGGATCGCGCCGATGGGACCGCCCAGGTAGGCCTCGGGGGTGATGTGCCCGATGCAGGGTCCTCTGGTGCCCCCGGAAAATCTGCCGTCGGTGATCAGCGCGACTTTTTTGAATCCGGCGCCGAGGACTGCAGCGGTGGGGGAGAGCATTTCGGGCATTCCCGGTGCGCCGGCCGGTCCCTGAAAGGGCAGCACGAGAATATCACCCTCCTCAATTTGTCCGGCTTTGATCGCTTCGAGCACCCCCTGTTCCGTATGAAAGACCTTGGCCGGCCCCCTGTGTTCGAGCATTGATGGATCAACCGCAGATTGTTTGACAATCGCCTCATCGGCCAGGTTGCCGTTGAGCACCGCGATGCCCCCTTCCCGGTGATAGGGATCTTCCATCGGGCGGATCACCTCTCGGTCGGCACAGTTGGCAGCCCCGGCGATTCCGGCGATCGATTGGCCGCTGATCGTGGTCTCGTCTTCAAGCAAATCCTCCAGTCGGTTGAGCACCGCCGGTACCCCTCCGGCGCGATCCAGATCTTCGATGAAATGGGGCCCGGCCGGCCGCAACTGACATAGGTTGGGCGTTTTTCGGGACAGGTCGTCCAGGGCTTGCAGGCTGAGCTCGATCCCCCCCTCGGCAGCGATCGCCGGCAGGTGTAGCGCGGTGTTGGAGCTGCCGCCGATGGCCAGATCGACGAGCCAGGCGTTCTTGAACGATTTCGGCGTGACCACATCCCTCGGTTTGATATCGGCCCGGGCGATTTCCACGGCTCGGCGTCCGGTTTGATAGGCCAGCGCTTTGCGGCGGGAGGAGACCGCCGGTGGGGTGGCCGAGCCGGTGAGGCTCAAGCCGAGCACCTCGGTGAGGATCGCCATCGTGTTGGCGGTGAACAACCCGGCGCATGACCCGGGACCGGGGCAGGCGTGGGTCGCGAGCCGCTCCGCTTCCCCGGAGTCGAGCCCCCCGGCGTGGACCTGTCCCACTGCCTCGAAGCAGGAGATCAGATCCCGTTTTTGTCCACCCAATTCCCCGGCCAGCATCGGCCCGCCGGTGAGCATGACAGCCGGCAGATTGAGCCGCATAGCGGCCATCAGCATCCCCGGGGTGATCTTGTCGCAGTTGGTCACCCCGACCCAGCCATCGATGGAGTGGCTCAGGGCCATGATCTCGATGTTGTCGGCGATATGCTCCCGACTGGGCAGGCTGAGCCGCATCTCCACGGCCATGGCCAGCCCGTCGCACACCCCGGGTACTCCCCAGGCCACGGGTACGCCGCCTGCGTCGGTAATCCCGCGCCTGACCTCCTCGGCCAGGGTGTTCAGATGAACATGGCCGGGGACGATGTCGTTGTAGGAATTGGCGATACCGATCAACGGCTTGTCGAGATCGGCCCCGGAGATTCCCACCGCCGAGAGCAGGGCGCGGTGGGGTAGCGTATCGATGCCCTTCTTGAATATATCGGATTTCATGACGCTCCTAGGATTTGGGCTTGGCCTCCGGCGAAAACAGCGCCCGCACTTGGCGGCCGATCACCTCGATGGGGTGCTCCGCTTCGGCGGCCCGCAGGCGATCGAGCTCGGGTTGTCCCTGGTCGTATTCTTTCATCCAGCGCTGCGCAAACGATCCGTTGTGCACCTCTTCGAGAATTTTCTTCATTCCCTGCCGGGCCTCGGGACCGATCACCTGGGCTCCCATCGTGCGACCGCCGTACTCCGCGGTGTTGGAGACCACGTCCCACATGTGGCTCAGCCCCCCTTCGTAAATCAAATCGACAATCAGCTTGAGCTCGTGGAGGCATTCGAAATAGGCCATTTCCGGGGGATAGCCCGCATCGACCAAGGTCTCGAAGCCCGCCTTGACCAGCTCGGCCGCACCCCCGCAGAGCACCGCCTGCTCACCGAACAGATCCTCGAAGGTCTCCTCTTTGAACGTGCACTCCAACACCCCGGCGCGGGTCAACCCCAGGGCCGCGGCCATCGCCAGGGCGCGATCCCGAGCCTTGCCCGAGGCGTCCTGCTCGACCGCGATCAACCCGGGTACGCCGAACCCCTCCACAAACGCCTTGCGCTCCTCGGTGCCCGGTGACTTGGGGGCGACCAGGATCACATCCACATCCTTGGGTGGGGTGATGCGATTGTAGACGATGTTG
>JANQET010000226.1 GCA_028278265.1 Myxococcota bacterium | reverse complement strand
CCAAGGTCGAAGCCTAAGCCCCAAGACGAAATTCCCCCACAGCTCCCTTTTCAAATTTGATTTGACGCTGGGGTCCATTTGAAGTCGGCCGTCGGTGCGGTGGATTACTTTTCTTTCCAATAGAGCGGCGGCGCACCCCATGGCTGGGGATCAGCCAGTTTGATCTGTCGATTTTCACGCCAGCGGGTATAGCAGTCGCGCGCTGTGGGCGCCTCTTTGTCGTACTCGGTCTGCCTCAACGGGATCAGCTTGTCCCGCACCAGGGTGATGCCGTCGTGCTCCAACGGCGCGATCAAGGTGCCCTTGGTGGTCAACAAGCGGTTGGGCTGTACCTTGCGCAGACCGACATAGATGGCGATCGCCCCCTCGGGCTCGGTGGAGATGGGCAGCCGCAGATTGATCTTGTCCTGGATAATTTTACCCACCGGCCATAGGGGTGTGGGCAAGATCCAATCTCCGGGAATGTGATGGGCGTTGCGCACGAGCTTTCGCTGACCTTTCCCTTCGATGACCTGTCGCGCCTCAACGTGAACAATATACTGATCCTGCAGCTGTTGATCCGTTCGCCAATACAACACCACGGTTTGGGAGGAGTCCTTCCTGTAGGTGAGGGTGGGGGACAACAGCTCGTAGCCGATGAGGTGAATGCCGTTTTCGAACGCCACGTCAAGTCGGGTGATGCCCTGGGGGGGCTCATCGTGGACGAGGTCGTTGGGGGCGCGGCGTACACTCGATCTAGGGGAGCGAGTTGGTGGGGACTTTGATCGCCGGGGTTCTCGTATGTCGCCGGGATCGAGATCGACGATCGCCCGCCCCTCCTCTAGACGCACCTCAGTACCGTACGCGCGAGAGAACGTTTGTACCCGCCGAAGAATTTTCCCGGCGGAGTCTTCTTCTGCCAGCTTGGTGCGATTTCGGCGCATTTTGATTGGAATACCCTCTAAGCGATGCACTCCGGCACGGCTGAACTCAATCTGCCACAGCATCCCCTCGGCATCCTTACCCACACCGTAGAAATCGATCAGGCTGTTCCCCGCGTCGTAGATCACCGGTTTGCCGTTGAACAGTTCAATGCCTTGCGCATGATGGCGACCGTGGGCCAGGATCCCGTCGAACCCGGCGTCCTCAATCAGCTGGCGCGCCAACTCCCGCATCGGCGGGGTGACCGAGGGGATCCTCTCCCAGGCATCCCAGTGGGGGCTGAAGATCACCACGTGGGCGTACTTGCGTGCCTTGACCACCGCGCGCTTGAGATACTCGACGTTCTCCTCATCCCATTCGTCTTTTCGCAGGGCGCGGCGCACAAAATGAACACCGGCCCGATTCTTGGTCGCGCGATAGCGTTCCGACCCGGTCATCTCCATGCCGAGAATGGCGATTACCACGTCGCCGACCCGGCGGTACACCGGGCGTGCGGCATCCCGCCGATCCACGCCGGCGCCGGTGTAGCCGATGCCCGCTTGAACCAAGTGATCCGTCTGTTCGATCAGCGCTTCAGGGCCGTAATCTCCATTGTGGTTATTGCCGATGGTGAGCAGATCGATCCCCGCGTCCAGCAGTACGTCGATGAGTTTGGGATGGGCCCGAAACATATAGGTGCACGCTTTCAACCGATTGTAGTATCCCCCGGTGGTGATCATCCCCTCCAGATTGAGCATCGCCAGGTCGGCGCTGCGCAGCAGCGGCGCGGTATTCGAAAACAGTTGTTCCCGTTCTTTCTTTGAAGGATCAAACAGGGAAAAATTCAACCGCCGAGAAGTGAACAGATCACCGCCGTAGATCAACGTGTGCCGTTCAAGGGGTTGGGCGTTCACAGCGGGATCGGACGCTGTCTCTGACGGCAGGGTTGGTCTGATGAAGATCAGTGCGGCGACAATCGCCACCGACCCGATCGTCACCCACGCGATTCGTTTTTGTGCAGCACCTTTGCTCATCACCGATTTCCGTTTTCAAGGGAGCTTGGAGTGAATGATTATTCTTCGGCCAAGTAATCGTCGAGGTTCATTTTTTTATTAGAGGATCGTTTCTTCTTCTTTTTCTTCTTTTTCTCTTCTTTTTTCGCCTTGGGCGAATCGTCGTCTTCGGCGTCGGGCCGCTCCGGGATGGCGGCAAACTGACTCTTGGTCACGTCCAGCTCCTCCGGGCTCAACACCAGGCTGTTCAGCCGAACCTGACATCCCTCCTCCACCTCTTTGGGGGAGAGCCAAAGCAGGATGCGGTCATCGATTTGCAGCATTTTGGTTTCCCCGAAGGCAAACTCCTCTTCGATCTTTTTCTGGTTGGTATTGATCGTCAGCAGCAATTTGCCGTTGCCCACTTTTTTGGCGAGAAAACTGGACTCCTGGTATTCGGCACACTCCGGAGGGCGGGGCGTGACATCGTCCCAGACCAGGAATACATCACACAGATTCTTCTTGCTCTCCTTGCGCCAGATCTCTTTGGGCATCTCGCGATAGCCGAAGAAAATCGGTTTCTCCAGAACGAGTTGCCACTCTTCCATTAGGCGATTCTCCGGGGCGGGCACCTGGCTTTCGGGGATTTGACTCTGATCCGGGGCGACGAACAACACATCCCCCTTGGCGTTCTGGAGCGGCTCACCGTTGCGGTCTTTGGCCTCTTCGTAGACAAAGAAGGCGTCGGACTCCATCGTCATGTTCTCTTTTTCGGTAACCCGCAACATCTCCTGCTGCAGGTCGTAGTCAATCGGCAAAGTGGTCTTGAAATGAATGACCTTGGCGCCGAATAAGGTGGTGACGATGTGCTCCTGGTCGTCCAGTTTACCGGATCGCCCGACACATTGCTGATTGTCGACGAAGCGTAACTTCCCCGGTGCTGCCTGGAGCATGACCGCATTTTCGATCTCGATGGACCAGGCGCCGGCCAGTACGTCGGTCAGTCCCATCGGGGCGAGATCATCGACAAACCAGTCCCGGATCGACTTGGTCACGGCGGATTGGTGCTCACCGAGCATCTCCTTGACCATCACGTCATCCTCGGATTTCGAGATTTCCTGCACCGTTTGCAGGCACGATTTATCGGTGATGCCCTCCAAGCCGAGCAGGAAGGGCAGTTCGATGTCCTTGACCATCACATAGGGCAAGGGTGCGTAGACCTGGTGATCCGTTCCCTTGGCCGCCTTGACCGGTGTCGTTTTCTTGCTCTTGGCTTTCGACTTATCACCACCGCAAGCGGTCATGGCGATGATCACGGCAACAACGACGTACGAACCCCATCCAACATTGCGCCATCGCTTTGTCATTGCTTCCTCCTTGTGAAAAGGCGATATGTCTGCTGACGTAAAAGGCATCCTAACATGAATCAAGTCGCTTGACGATCGCTAAACTGTCGACCATCATCGCCGACAAATGTATCAAATTTACGAAAATTGGCTGAACCGGATTCGCGCCTTCGCCACCGAGGAAGGGGTGGAGGATTTTCGCCGGGCGCGAGATGAGTTTCACCGGCTCACCGGGTTGTTCGAGGATGAGGAAGCGTGGTTCGAGCTGCGCATGGGAATGTTTCACGATTGGTTTCTGCTCGACCGCCCCGGTACCGGGGGATTGACTCCGGTGGAGCGATTCATTCGCGACAATCAGGGTGAGCTGTCGCAAGAAGAGCTGAAACAACTCGAATATTTTACGGTTTCCCTGCGCTCGGTCTTTCGTATCGTTCGAATAAAAAAAGACGAGGTGCTGCTCGACGACTTGGCCGGCGGCGGACAATGGTTGGCAGCGGCGATGGTTCCCCTGGGGGGACTGGGCAAAACCGATATTATCGACACCAGAATTCTCATCCTCAACGGCAAACTGGTCGTCGGCTCGGGCACCGTGCTCCACCCCCAAGAAGCCAACGACATGATCGAGCGTATTGTGGCCCGCGCCAGAACCGAGGGAATGCGACCCCGGGAGCTCGTCGATCACCTTGACAAAATGCGGCTCAAACTCGATCGGTACGCCAATGTTCGGGTCCAACACGTCTACCAATACCCGGGCGATGCGATTTTGTAGCCCTTTCGCGTTGGCCAGTCTTCTGCTGCTCGGCACAGCCGCTGCCCAAACTCCGGCAAGCCCCTCCCCAAGTGCCCCCCCCGCGCAGCAGGGCATCGCGCTCGGGTTGTACAGCGAGGATCCGAATTGGTCTTACCGGGAGATGCTCGTTGAGATTCGCCGGGTCGGGGCGACTCATGTATCAATCGTCGTACCCTGGTATATCAAGACCTGCAGAGATGTGAAAATCTTCGCCCACCCGCGCTTCACGGTTCCCTGGCGCACAGTGAGACGAGCCATTCGCGATGCCCGCGCTTCGGGATTGAAGGTATTCCTCTTTCCCATCTTGCGGGTGGAGGACAAATCGGACGGGGGCTGGCGGGGCACCCTGAAACCCCGGGATCCCGAGGCGTTCTACCACAGCTACACCCGGTTTGTCCTTACGTTTGCCCGGTTGGCTGAAAAAATGAATATCCCGCTGTTCTCGATTGGATCCGAGCTGTCCAGTCTGGATGTGGACACCCCCCGTTGGAGAGCGTTGATTGCCCGGGTGAGACGCGTCTACTCGGGGCAATTGACCTATTCGGCCAATTGGGACCACTACCGGGAGGTCCAGTTTTTCGATCAGCTGGATTATGCCGGCGTTACCGGTTACTTCGAGTTGGCCGATCAACCGACCGATCCCCCGATCATCGACCTGATCCACGCCTGGCGCAACGTCTACATGGAGCTGATGCGTTGGCAACATCGAATCAATAAACCTCTGCTGTTCACCGAAGTCGGTTATCTCAGTCAACAAGGCACGGCGGCCTGGCCGTGGAAAGAGGGCGCCGACGAAGCGCTCGATTTGGAGATTCAACGCCGCTGCTACGAGGCCTTTCGCCGGGTTTGGAACGACGAGCAGCGGGTGACCGGGGTCTATTTTTGGAACTGGTTCGGTTGGGGCGGCCCCACGAGCAAGGAGTACACACCACGCAACAAGCCCGCTGCCCAGGAGATCGCCGAGTGGTTCAAGGCCCCGAAAGGAGCCCCCCGATGACCGCGGACCACACCGATCCATTCACCCGGTTGCTGCAATCGGCCCGCAAAGCGCACCGTCCGATCATCCTGGATGGGGCCACCGGTACAGAGCTCGACAATCGCGGTGCCGACACGAGCTCCCCCCTGTGGTCCGGATTGGCCCCCCTCGAAGAGCAACCGTTACTCGAGGAGGTTCATCGGGACTATCTGGCCTGTGGCGCCCAGCTGCTCACCAGCTGCACCTTCCGCACGACACAACGCGCGTTCGACAAGGGGAACCACCCTGCCGGCCATTGGTTGAAAGCCCTGCAGTCCGCCGTTCGGATCGCCCGAATGATAGCTGCCGGTTCGTGCCTGGTTGCCGGCAGCGTCGGCCCCCTCGAAGACTGTTTCCAACCCCACCTCTCGCCCACCGGTGCGACGGCCCGACGAGAACACGAACAGAGCTGTGCCGCACTGGTCGCTGCCGGCGTGGATCTGCTGTGGCTCGAGACCTTCGGCACCCTCGACGAGATTGCCGCCGCAATCGCCGCCGCCAAAGCGGCCATCGACGAGCGACCGATCTCCTTTATCGTCAGCGTGGTCACAGGATCGGACGGGAGGCTGATCTCCGGTGAGCCCCTCGTCGACGCGCAGCGGTTGGCCCACGAGGGGGGCGCCGCGGCATTTGGTCTCAACTGCATTCCCACCGGTCATGTGGAGACGGCCCTGCAATGCCTCGTTCAAATAGATGACTTGCCCCTCTCCGTGTACGCCAATCTGGGATTTGCCGATCCCCATCAGGACTGGCAGGGCTCGGCCTCTCTTTCTCCAGTGGCCTATGCCGAACTGGCGGCTTCCTGGATCGACCGGGGGGTCACCCTTGTCGGTGGCTGCTGCGGATCGACACCGGCCCACATTCGCGCCTTGGCCCGGCGATTGAACCCGGGAGATCACCCCGCCGAGCCCGATCGTTCGAGCTAAACAACTCGTTTTAACGACACAAATTCAAGGAATGATCGATGACCGCTGAGCTGAACCCGGTGCAGCCCAAGATGCTGTGAAAGATGTGGTCATGGGATACCTTCTTCTCAGCGTGCCGTTCGAGATTTCGGAACTCATCCGGGTATTGTGCCACATATTTCTCCGATCCCCAGACGATCAGCGGAATATGTCGCTGTTCCGGGCGATCGTCTTGGGAGTGCCCGTGTACGCCATCCTCACCCAGCGATTCACCGTGATCACTGACGTAGATGACCAGAGCTTTCTCATCTTCGAGGGGCGTGATCACCTCGTTAATAAAATAGTCGGTGAACAAAATGGTGTTGTCATAGCAGTTGATCAATGTTGCCGGGTCGTTCCTGGCAGCAGAGCTCGACAGTTTACCCGCCGGTTTAAAGATCTCGAATTGGGGGGGATAGCGCAGATCAAATCGCCAATGACTTCCCTGCGTGTGCAGCATCAGCAGCTGCTTTTCATTCTTGTGCTTTTCGAGGAATCCCCGATAGGGCGGCAGCAGAAATCCGTCTTTTTGCCGCTCGTATTCAGCTTCGTAATTTCTCTTGAAATACACGGTGTCAGCATTTTGCGCATAGGTCGATACGGTAATGTTGTGTGTACCGAACACAGCGTTCATCGACAGCCATACGGTGTGGAAGTCGTGCTTTTTGAACAGACTGATGAACGAGGTCTCCCGCCCCAGTTTCTTGGCCCGGCTCGTTTTGGCCCGTGTCAAAATATTGGGCACGGCGATGCGTGTCGCTGCTGATCTCGCCTTCGCCTTTTTGAAACTGATTAGATTGGTGCGTTGGGCCAAAAGCGGGTTGGTCTCCCGATCGTAGCCATTGAGGGAGAAGTGATCACCGCGAGCCGACTCCCCGATGATCAGCACCACTTTCAGCGACTCGCCGCGTTTTTCATCAAATGAAGAACGGCGCTTGGCCAGGTCCTTGCGGGAGGCGATGGCTTCGTTGATGCGGGCCATACTCTCGTAGTATCGTTTGACCTGGTGCACCGCATTGAGCGGCAACGCCTTTCTCTGTTGGGAAGTTGTTGAAATGGAGAGGATGAATAGGGACAGGAGTCCTACAAATTTGAGCACCCCGGGGATCCATTCCGCCTTCAGCCTCCAATTGAGCTGTTTGAACGCGATATAGGACAACGCCCCCGCGAAGAGTGTGATAACGCCAAATCGGGCCATCTCCTCGGGCACGTCCATCTGCAACAGAAAAACGGAAACGGCAGCACAGAACAGGAACACCTCGTGGTAGGGGTTGCGCCTAAGGGGCCAGCGCTTTTTCACATAAAAGTTGGCCGCCACAATTGCCGCGGCCAACAGCCCGGCGAGAAGTACCCACAAGATGAGCTCGACGGTAATGAACTCCTGCGCCTCTTCGGCCGTTGTTTCCATCATCGCGGCGGTAATATTCGCGCTGATCGGTACCCCGTAGCGGGAGCAAAAGTAACTCGCCAAAGCGCTGGGAATCAGCAAGAGGGGATAGCTCAACGCGAAAATCCACCGGTTTCGAGTGAGGATCACCGCAAAGAACAAGGTTGACGCCAATGTACAGAAAAACGGCAACCGAAACACGACCGGCCAGTTGTAAAACAAATTGAATATTAGGGCTGCGAGGACAGGGACTACAAGTGGGAGATACTTTTTAAATATCATTTAACTGCTTTCGATCCGCAATTAACGAAACTTACAAATCGCAATAAGCCTTCTTTTATTTCGACCCGGTGATGCGGCGGATCGCCCGCCAGCGGCGGGACGGATCACAGTCGAATCACTATCATAGCACGGCTGGTTGCCTTTTGGCACCACACAACTAAAACGTAGATGCCAGAGGGTCAGGATTGGGGAAAAAGATTGAGCGCTGAGTTGACGCCGAAGGCCCATTCGGCCGCCTCGGCATAGGCCTTCTCAGGATCGTTCCAATAGCGCCACGGGGTCTGGGTCCACCCGTGTTGAATGAGTCCGATTTCCGTCCGGGTGCGCTTCTTGTCATCAACCAGGTAAAACCAAAACGCCGCCACATTCCGCGCGAAAATCGTCGACCAACGGTTGCGCAGGTTGGGCGACCCCAGCGATTGCGCGTGGGCTTGACGACACTCATTGAGGGTCTCTTTGTTTTTCAAGTATCTGTTGACCCCTTTTTTATCATTATCGAAGGTGAAGTAGAGCCAGCGCTCGATGTGCGCCATGATGATCAGCGCCTTGAGATCGCTTCCCACGGGCGCCTTCACCCCCGCCTGGCGCGCAAAGGCGAACATCTCCTCGTGGCTGCCGTTCCATTTTTCAGTGAGGTAGTTGAGCATCGCGCGGTGAGCCGAGTGGTGGGTCGGCTCCCTTGTGGTGGCCTCTTCGAAAAATCGCTCCGCCACCTTTCGATTGAGGCCCAATCCGTTGGCCACGTGAATCAGTTTGGCCCATGGGGTGGGATCATCGGGATCCAGTGCGGCGGCCTTCATCAAATCGTCCTGGGCACCGCTGAGAAACGCTTCGAATGTCTCCTGGTCCTCGTCACTGACCGTATCGGAAGTGCCCCGACCACGGGCGATCCAAGCTTGTTCCACCCCGGCAAACCCCCGAACCAGGTACACCAGCGGATCTTCCGGGTACTCCTCGACCAGCCGTTCGATACCCTCCCAAGGAACTTTGTCACACAATATCTCGGCAAAGAAGTCCCGATCGTCCCAAGCCCCCTCCTGGCAGCTCTCCAAGAGGGATATCAACGAGGTCAGGTCGCCCCGGGCCAGATCTGCTGTCACATCTTTTGCCTGCTGACCGCCGAGCCCGGTGTTGACCGCAGCGATCTGTCCCATTTTTTTTCTCGAGTAGACGACATAGACAATGACAATGATGATCGCGAAAACCACCATTCCGATAGTGCTCAGGGGCATTCAACTCCTCCTTCAATTTTGTGGAACCGTTTCAATTGTACTATAGGCTCCTTTCAGCCGGATGGCGACGATTCCGAGTGCTTCTTATTGTTTCGTCGTTCGGTGACCACAGCTGACACAATTTTCCAAAACAATACCCAAACGGGAGTATCGAATGGCCACCTTTGAAGGAGCAGGTGCTGATTTGTGAAACTACTTGAGCCGCAACCCCAATTCGGCGAGCTGCTGCTCGTCCACATCCGAGGGGGCATCGGTCATCATGCAGGCCGCGCGAGTGGTCTTGGGAAAGGCGATGACATCGCGAATGGAGTCTGTGCCCACCAGGATGGAGACCAATCGATCGAAGCCGAAGGCGATGCCCCCATGGGGCGGGGCGCCATAGGACAGGGCGTCGAGCAGAAATCCGAATTTCCTGCGGGCCTCTTCATCATCGATGCCCAGGGCGTTGAACACCCGCGACTGGACCGACGAATCGTGGATACGAATCGAGCCGCCACCCACCTCCTGCCCGTTGACCACCACGTCGTAGGCCCGGGCCCTCACTTTCAGCGGATCGGTCTCCAGCAGATCGAGGTCGTCGGGGTGGGGGGCGGTGAAGGGATGGTGCATCGCGGCCAGGCGCCCGGACTCTTCGTCCTTTTCGAATGCCGGGAAATCGGTGACCCAAACAAATCCGAAATCGTCCGGTCCGACGAGCAGCTTTTGACCCAGGTGGCACCGCAGTCGCCCCGCCGCCGTTCGAGCGATTGACGGATCTTTGTCGGCGACGATCAACACCAGATCCCCTTGCTTCATCTGGGCCTTTTCGAGCAAGCCATTTTTGAGGGCACCATCGACGAACTTGGCGATGGGACCGCTGAACCCGGTGTCACTGCACTTGACCCAGGCGAGCCCTTTGGCACCGTACGGTTTGACAAACTCGGTCAGGGCATCGATCTCCTTGCGGGACATCTTCGCCCCACCGTCGACGCACAGCCCCACAACCAGCCCGCCTGTGGAGGCCGGTCCGGAAAACACCTGGAACGAGGAATCTTTCACATATTCGTTGAAATCGACCAGCTCCATACCGAAGCGGACGTCCGGATTGTCCACACCATACCGGGTCATCGCCTCGGCAAACGAGATGCGGGGAATCGGCCAGGGCACTTCGGCACCGCGCAGCTCACCGAAGATGCGGGCGAGCATCCCGTCGGCGACGGCCATCACATCATCAGGTGCGACGAAGCTCATCTCCACGTCGATTTGGGTGAACTCGGGCTGCCGATCCGCCCGCAGGTCCTCGTCCCGGAAGCAATGGCAAAGCTGATAATAGCGCTCGAACCCGGCTACCTGAAATAGCTGTTTGAAGATTTGGGGTGACTGGGGCAGTGCGTAGAACGCTCCGGCTTGGATGCGCGACGGCACCAGGTAGTCCCGCGCCCCTTCGGGGGTCGATTTGTTCAAAATTGGCGTCTCGAACTCGATGAATCCCTCGGCGTTGAAATGCTCCCGAGCGATCGCCGCGGCTTTGGCCCGCATGATCATCGCCCGCTGCAGGGGCGGACGTCGCAGGTCCAAGAACCGATATTTCAGCCGCGTCACCTCAGTGGCATCGACCTCTTCGGCGATCGGGAACGGCATCGGCAGCGATCGATTGAACAGCTCGAGCTCGGTGGCCAGGACCTCGACCTGTCCGGTGGCCATGTTCGGGTTGGCTTTGCCGGCCCGCTTGCGCACGGTTCCCCGAACGGCGACGACATACTCCTGTCGCAGACTCTTGGCCAACTCCAGACCGGCTTCGTCGATTGCGGTCGAGTCGAAGGTGAGTTGGACAATCCCGGTGCGATCCCGCAGATCGACAAAGAGCGCTCCACCGTGATCCCGTGCCGCATCGACCCAACCCATCAACACCACCGCATTGCCTTCGTCGCTCAGTCTCACCTCACCTGCACCGCAGGTCTTTTTCCATTCTTCGATAAACCTAGCCAACGTCTTAACTCCCCGACAGCGCCTCTGGCTGTCGCATCAGTTCGATTCGACTACCGCTTGACCCGTTCGACGTAAGCGCCGTTTCGCGTGTCGATTTTAATCCACTCACCTTCATTGATGAACAACGGCACCTGCAAGACGTAACCAGTTGAAACTGTTGCCGGTTTTGTCGTGTTGGACGCTGTGTCACCCTTGATCCCCGGATCCGATTTTTCGATTTGCAGCTCGACGAAATTGGGCAGGGTCAGGCCGATCGGCTGTCCATTGAAAAAGAGCATGTCCACATCGAGATTCTCGTACAGATAATTGACCGCATCCCCCACTTGCTCGGCACTGAGGGCCAGCTGTTCGTAGCTCTCGTTGTTCATGAAATGAAAATCGCCGTCCGTGTACAGGTATTGCATGCGGCTCTCTTCGAGATCGGCCTTTTCGAATTTCTCACCCGACCGGTAGGTGCGATCGACCAGGGCACCGGAGACCATGTTCTTCATCTTGCATTTGTACAGGGCCTGCCCCTTGCCGGGCTTGACGAACTGATACTCGGCGACCACCCACGGATCGCCGTCGATAACTACTTTTTGTCCCTTGCGCAGGTCAGAAACATCCATTTGCATTGCCGCTCTCCTTTAAATATCGACATCGACGCTTTTTACTATTGGCAATCGGCTACGTCAAACGATCTATCAGAGAATACTGGACTTTTGAGACAGCGCCTATTCTTGCGCGTTGATCGTGGCGAGGAACTCGGACTTGGCGGCTTCGTCGCTCGCCATCACTCCCGCATAGCTGGTGGTGACGACTCGGCTGCCCGGTTTTCGCACGCCGCGGATGACCATGCACAGTTGTTCGGTGTCCAACAGGCATGCGGCGCCCTTGACGTCCAGGTGTTCCATCAGCGCATCGACCACATGACGGCCGAGCTCTTCCTGCAGGATCAAGCGGTGGGCAAAACAGTCGATTAAGCGGGTGATTTTCGAGAATCCGACGATACGACCACCGGGAATATAGGCCACATGGGCTCGTCCGTGAAACGGCAGGAGGTGATGGGGACACACCGAGTGAAAGAAGATGTCACGCACCACCACCAAGTCGGAATCTCCGGCCACCGGTGATCCGCCCAGGAGAATATCCGCGGGTTTGGCATCATAGCCGTCGACCAGATCATTGAGCCACATCGAGGCGGTCCTCACCGGTGTCTCGATGAGCTCGGGATGTTTGCCCAATGACTGATCCAATGCGCGCAGCAGCTCTTCAATTGCTCTCGAGATGCGGGCCGTTTTTTCTTCGGAAGAAGTCATTCTTGCGCCTCTGGCAGTTAGTGGAGCACCGGTTTGAAGCTGTCTTCACTGATACCGGGTAGGGGCTGGCGGGGAGCGGTTCGTTCCTTTTTCTCCCGCCAATAGGCGATACTCGGTTCTCCGGGCAGCCAGCTGAGACACGAACCGGGTGTCGGACCATCGGGAAGCACCACTTCAAAGGTCGTGTCGTCGAGCAGTTCCGCATTGGCCGAGGCCATCTGTCGAAACGTGGCTTGGCGGTCCCGCTCCAGGGCGAGCAGTCGTTCCTTCAACCGTACCACCTGGGGTCGATCATACGATCGCACCTCGGGCGCTGCCCGATCGGTGATAATCCCCAAATCGGCCAGTGCGCAACGACATCGCTCGATTTCGCTGAAGATTTTGATCAGCCGTTGCGTCCACAACTCCAGTCGATTGACCAACACATCTGAGATGTAGGAGTCGGCTTTGGCCAACGGCATTCCTCGGCCGGATTACTCCGGTATTACAGCTTCGATTTCGGGAATTTCGGCTTGCAGGGTTCGCAAAACACCCATCTGCAGTGTCATCGCCGCAGAGGGACATCCGTGGCAAGCACCGGTGAGCCGGACCTTTACCGAATTTCCATCCATCCCCAAGAATATGATGTCACCGCCGTCCTGTTGCAGGGCGGGCCTGATGCGATCGTCGATTACCTTTTTGACTTGTTCTTCCATTTCACTAAACCTTTCCTACGCGGCACAGCGATACCTTACGACCCACCGCGCTGTCAAGATAAGCATAGTCACCCAAATGCGGGAGTAAAGTCCAGGCTTTAGATTCTATCGCCCCGTGTAACGAACATCGGTCCATTCTCCCGCTTCCACTGGAAACAGAAAAAAGGGGACGATTTGGCCCCCTTTCCATTTTGATTTTGTTGAATCGGTCGATAGTTCATAGTAAATACCCCGAATTGCAATGGGTGGCACAGAATTAATGGAGGGTTATAGCAAGGTGCAGAGTTCATCAAGGAGATACATTTGCAATGAATGACACGAACGACACTTCTGAGATCATTGACGAAAAATCTTCCGAGGCGGGTGACGCCTCTTTGGAAACCGAAGAACCGGTCGACCCGGCCGCACGCATTGAACAACTCGAAGAAGAGATAAAAACCGAACACGAACGCCTCCTACGCGCCACTGCCGATCTCGACAACTATCGCAAACGTTCCCGTCGGGAGGTCGAAGAGGCAGCGGTTCGCGGCAGAACCGAAATTCTGCGCGAGATCCTGCCGGTCATTGACAGCATCGACCTCGCCTTGAGCTCCGCTGATCCGGAGGGCCCGGCCACGGGCATCATCGAGGGCGTGGAGATGGTTCGCAAACAGTTTCTCTCCGCCACCGAACGATTCGGGCTGGCCCCGGTGGAGTCGATCGGCAAAGCGTTCGATCCCAATTTTCACGAAGCCGTGGGTCAGGCCCCCAGCGATCAATTCGAACCCGGTCAAGTGATGGAGGAGATGCGCAAGGGCTACGTGCTCGGTGATCGCCTGCTGCGGGCGTCGATGGTCATCGTTACTCAACCCGAAACCGTCGAATCGGTGCCGGACACTCCCTCCCAATCGCCGTCAGAGACATCGGATGGAGGTGAAACGGCGCGAGATGAGGAGTAGCCCATGACCAACGATCGCATCATCGGGATCGACTTGGGAACGACCAACTCCTGCGTAGCTGTGATGGACGGCAACGACACGGTGGTCATTCCCAACGCCGAAGGGAGTCGCACCACACCGTCGGTCGTGGGATTTTCCGGTTCGGGTGAGCGTCTGGTGGGACACGTGGCCAAACGACAGGCCGTGACCAATCCCAAACTGACCATCGCGGCGATCAAACGGCTGATGGGCCGTAAAGCGGATTCGCCAGAAGCCGATCGACAGCGGAACACCTGCGCCTACGACATCGAAGCAACCAAAAATGGGGATGCTTGGGTTCGGGTGAATGACAAATTGATGAGCCCGCCGGAAATATCGGCAATCGTCCTCGGAGAGATGCGCGCCGTGGCCGAGTCGTACCTGGGAGAGTCGGTTTCCCGGGCAGTGGTGACGGTCCCCGCCTATTTCAACGATGCTCAGCGCCAGGCGACCAAGGATGCCGGCCTGATCGCCGGCCTGGCCGTGGAACGGATCATCAACGAGCCCACAGCGGCCGCATTGGCCTATGGCTTCGACAACAAGAATGACGAGACCAAGCGGGTTGCAGTGTACGACCTGGGGGGCGGCACCTTCGACATTTCGATCATGGAGCTCGAAGAAGGGGTGTTCTCGGTCAAGTCCACCGCCGGGGATACCTTCCTCGGTGGTGAGGATTTCGACTACTGCCTGATTCACCACCTGGCCGATCAGTTCAAGGAGGAGACCTCGATTGACCTCCGCGAGGACAAAATGGCCCTCCAGCGGCTCAAGGAGGCTGCCGAGAAGGCGAAGCACGAGCTCTCTTCCGCACTGGAGACCGAGGTCAACCTGCCGTTCATCGCCACCACCGAGGCGGGTCCGCAACACCTGATCCGAACCATCGCCCGCGATGAGTACGAAGCCCTGGTCGAGGAGATCATTCAAAAGACCTTCGTGCCCTGTGAGCAAGCGTTGAACGACGCCAACATGACCAAGGAACAGGTCGACGAAGTCTTATTGGTCGGCGGAATGACGCGCACCCCGTTGGTCCAAAGCGCAGTGGCCGACTATTTCGGCAAACAACCCGTCCGCGGGGTCAACCCGGACGAGGTTGTCGCGGTGGGCGCGGCAGTGCAAGGCGCGGTACTCAGTGGCCAGGCCGAGGAAGTGCTGCTGCTCGACGTCACCCCCTTGAGCCTGGGCGTGGAGACCGGTGGGGGGGTGTTTACCCCGCTCATCGAACGCAACACCACCGTGCCCACCCGGAAACGGGAGATCTTCACCACCAGTATCGACAACCAGAATTTCGTGCCGATTCACGTGCTCCAAGGGGAGCGGCAGATGGCCGAAGACAACACCACACTGGGAACGTTCGAGTTGACCGGTATTCCGCCGGCCCCGCGGGGGGTGCCACAAATTGCGGTGATCTTTGATATTGACTCCAACGGAATCGTCTCGGTCACAGCCAAAGACTTGGGCACCCAGCGGGAGCAGACCATTCGGATGACCGCCGGTTCGGGGTTGAGCGAAGGGGATATCGAGCGGATTATTTCAGAGGCCCAGGCCCAGCACAACAAAGACGAGCTGCTCAAAATGTTGGCCGAGGCCCGTTTGGCGGCGGAGTCAATCATCTACACCACCGAACGAGCCCTCGAAGGCTACGGCGAGATGATTCCTCAGGAAGACAGGGAGATCATCCAGGACGATATTCTGGCGCTCAAAGAAGCAATGGATGGGGAGGACGCCCAGCTCATCACCGAATTCACCGCACAGTTGGAGGGCTCCGCATTTCGCATCGCTGAGACGCTGTACGCCAATGCCGAGGATGATTCGGAAGAGCCGGTCTGAGCCCCATGCCGAATCGCGATTATTACGATGTGTTGGAGGTCGACCGTCAGGCGAGCCCTGAGGAACTCAAGAAAGCATACAAGCGCTTGGCGATGAAGTACCATCCGGACCAAAATCCGGATGATGCGGGGGCGACCGAGAAATTCAAGGAGCTGACCCAGGCCTACCAAGTCCTGGCCGATCCGCGGAAACGAACCCACTATGACCAATTCGGTCAGGAAGCGCCCAATATCGGTTTCGGCGCGACCACGGTCGATATCTCCTCGATGACCGATTTTTTCGAGTCGATCTTCGGCTCGGTGTTCGGCGGCATGCCCCGTCGCCGGAGTCATCGTGGCAAGCCCGGTCGGGATCTGCAGCAGGACGTCACCATCACCTTGGAACAGGCGGTTCGCGGGGCCAGCGTCAAATTCACCGTCCCCCGACCGGTCCGCTGTGACGAATGCGACGGCACCGGGGCCCAGGCGGGCACCCGTCCCCAGCGGTGTCACCAATGCGACGGAGTCGGGGTAATTCGCCTGCAGCAGGGGATCTTCGCGGTGAAGTCGACGTGCCCGATGTGCGGGGGCATGGGGGAAATCATTCGGGCGCGCTGCACCGATTGCGCCGGCAAAGGCCTCGTCGAGGTGGAGGAATCGTTTGACGTCGAGATTCCCGCCGGGGTGGACGACGGAGCAGTGAAGGTCATCCAAGGGGCCGGCGAAGAAGGCCGGGGAGGGGCACCTGACGGGGATCTGCACGTGCTCATTCGCGTTAAAAAGCACAAGTCGTTCGTCCGCAAGGGACAGGATTTACACAGTGTGATCCAGCTGACTTTTCCGCAAGTAGCGCTGGGCGCCCAGGTGGATGTTCCCACCGTGGAAGGCACGGTCTCGATGACCATCAAGCCGGGCACACAAAACGGCCAGACCTACCGCCTGAAGGGCAAGGGAGTGCCCTCCCTGCGCAGCAGCGCGGTGGGGGATCAATTGGTCCATGTAGAGGTCGATATCCCCAAAAAACTCTCCCCCCGGCAAAAAGAACTGATCGAGCAGCTGGACACCGAATTCGGCGCCCGCGTAGAGGCCAAACCCCACTCCCTCATTGATCGGTTGAAGAATCTCTTCGATTAAGCCCGAAACAGGGTAACATAATACCATGAAGCGTGTCGCGGTATCGCTATTGCTGATGTGGTGTATTGGGCAAACAACCGGTTGTGGCACTGCCTCCCCCAAGCCCGTTCGACACCGTCAACCGCTTACCTCCCTTCTCGATGACGGAGCGTTTGCCAACACGCCAGATCTGCCCACACCGAAGCAAATTTTCGAACTGGATGTCGAGATTCGCCAACGAGCTGCTGAGGCCTATGCCCGGAAACCACCCAACCTCTCCGACCGCGCCTGGTTCGTAGGGTGGATTCGGGAGGTGTTGTCGACCTTCGACTATGCGGCACAAACCGGCAGCGCCAACCAGACGTGGTACGCCAAAAGGGGCAACTGCCTCTCACTGGCCATCCTGACCGCCGCCCTGGCTCGGGAGCTCGGGCTGGCCTATCGATTCCAGGAGTTGATCGCTCCCCCCTCGCGGGATCGCCAACAGGGGGTAATGTTGGTCAACAAACACGTCAATGTCTGGATTTCAGGCGGGGTGGTGGCCGCGGACGACGCCGAATACGCTGTCGATGAAACCGGCGCGACAGTGTACACTTCCCGGTTTCGCTTTGTTTCAGTGATCGACTTCTTCCCCTCCAGCCGGGACTATCCCAGCGATATGATCTCGTCGGCAGTCGTCGTGGCCAATTTCTACAGCAATCAGGCCGCCGAGGCCTTTGTTGACAAACAGTACAACCGTACCTACTGGACCGCGCGGCAGGCACTGTTCGTCAAGCCGGATCACCTGCCGGCGTGGAATGTGTTGGGACTCGTCTACGCGCGAACCGGGCACCAATTGGCCGAGTCTGTCTACCGCCACGCCTTGGCGCTCTTCCCGACAAGGATCGATCAAGCGAACCTGAGCACGATGAACAACCTGGCCGTGCTGCTGGAGCGGCAGAATCGCCCGGACGAAGCGAGGACACTCCGCCGCCGGATTCACAACCTGACGGTGTTGAAATGCACCGACGAGATCAACCCGTTCTATTTCTACGATCGCGCCGAGGTGGCATTAAAACAGAAAAACTTCCGCCGGGCGGCCGAGCTCTACCGAAAGGCAATCAAGCGGGATCCCTATCAGCACGAATTCTTCTTCGGGTTGTTCAAGGCCTATTGGATGCTCGGCAACCACCACAAAGCATCGGTCGCGCTCAAGCGGGCCGTACAAACCGCGAACGACGATCAGACCACGCTCAACTACCGTCGAAAACTGGTCCGATTAAAGGGTGCCGGAATACGCCCCTGAGGACTGACTCAAAAATCGGTTGGAAGTGAAATGTGATGCCTGAGAAGCAACGCCGATGCTCGATTTCACGGGTAGCCGCGAGGGCTACCCCTACACGTAATCATTTGAAATTATTGAAGGGACAATCCCTTGTGGTTGTTCTTTCGTCAGTTTTAAATACAGGTGACGTCGACCTCGAAGGTATCGGGGATCGCTTCTCCGGGCGCCTCCAGCACGAAGTCGTGTTTCCCGTCGGGCATCGCGGCCGAGAAGTTGTTGGGGCTCGCGCCGGCCTGGGCGCAGGTGGTGGGGTCACAGACGTCGGTCAGATAGAGCACCTCGAGGTCCATCACCGGATCGGTATTTTGCACCGTGATGGTCACTGTCGCCCCGGTATCGAGCGACAGGAGTAGGGGGGCCTCCTTGCCGTAGAATGCACCGGTACAGGTGGCGTTGTAGCTGTAGTAGTCCTGGCTGATGAAGGCCGACTTGGTCAAGACGGTCGTTGAACCGCACTCGATATCCGCCGAATCAGAGGGACCGATTTGCGAGCATTCCGCCTCGCCCTCGACCACCTCGCAGTCTTCGGGAACGCACAGGTTTTTGTCGTTACACGGGCGGTTCTCGTCCGGCACGCACACCCCGACCAAGCAAAACGCATTGGGACCGGCGCAGGGGCCGTCGTCACAGCGGGTCATGTCGGGGAGGATGATCGGATCACCACACTCCGGCGTACCCGCATTATCCGTACATTCGCGGGATCCGCAGGGATCCGGATCGTCGTCGCAGGGATTGATGCCGTCGATACAAATCCCTTCTTGGCAGGTGTTCTCCCCGGTGCAGACGTTGCCGTCATCGCAGTCCGAACCGTTCGGCCGGGGATCCTCATCACACTCGTCGTTCTCTTCATCACAGCTGTACTCGGTGCAGCTGTTCCCGGTGCTCCCCGTACACGGTATGGTGCCGGTGCCCGGATCCACGCAGATGCCATTGCTGTTGCAGATCTTTTGCACATCCCCCAGACAGAAGAGCGATTCCGAGCAGGTCCCTCCCTCGTTGATCGGTGTATAGGTGCACTCGTCGTTGATTTCGTCGCAACCCTCGTCCATGCAGGCGGTGCTGGCCGCTCCGCAGGGCGCCGTGCCGGCTTCGCAATTGCCCGACTGGCACGTCTCGGCGCCGTTGCAATAATCGCCGTCACTGCAGGAGACCCCATCGGACTTGTCCACTGAGTAGCAGTGGAAGGTGGCGGAGCAGTAATCGGTTGTACACTCGTTGCCGTCGGGACATTGGGACGGGCTGTTGCAGCAGTCGGCTCCAGTGTCCGAGCAACAGACGCCAGTGGCCGGGGTACAGTTGTTCGAAACGCAGTCGGACGCCTCGTCGCAGCCGTCGTACCCGTCGGGAATATCGTCGACGCAGTTGTCCCCCTCACAGTGAAACTCATCAGCGCACAGGGTATCCAACTCCACGGCGGAGGGACTGCAGTCCTGGGCACAGGTGAAGTCCACCTGGCAACTGAACCCGTTGCACTGGTCGTCGTCCTGGCAGCATTCACCCCCGTCGCAGCAGATGCCGTTGGTTGTATGGCAATAGCCCGAATCACAGTCCGACGCCTCGTTGCACAATCCCTCGCCGTTGGCCAGGTCCTCATAACAGGCCCCGTTGTCACAGTGAAAATCGGCCGGACACAACGCGTCATCATCGCCGGTGCCCGGATCGCAGGACAACAGACAGGAGAAATCTCCCATATCGCACTCGTAGGGCGCGCACTGGGTGTTGTCGTTGCAGCACCAGCCGCCCGCACAGCAGATTCCCGTGGAAGGTGTGCAGTACCCGGATTCACAATCGTTGTTGCTGGTACAGGTCCCCTCGCCATTGGCCAGTTTGTCGACACAGGATCCACCGGTGCAGTAGAACCCGTCATTGCACTCGTCCGCACTGGTGCAGGTGCTGTAGCACTCTTCTGAAATCGCCCCTGGACCGCAGACGTAGTCACCCGTCGCGGCAAACTCGCCATCGCAGGTTTCGACCACCACGCAACTGCCGGCGCCATCGCACAGCGAACCGTCGGCGCAGGTATCACCATCCACATTATCCGGGACGCCACAGGGAACGAAATCGTAATAGTCGCACTGATGATTGCCGTCACAGTAGCGCATCACGCAAAGGGAGTTATCGCAGTCGGTCGGCGTTGAGCAGCACTCCCCGGCCGGACAACAAAAGCCCCCTTCGCAATAGCCGGAGAGGCAATCGGTGGGCTGGCTGCAGGCCCCGCCGTTGGGAATCTGGCCGGCAGTGGAGACGCACTCGTTGTCTTCGCAGTTGTACCCCTCGTTGCACTGGGTGAAATTGGCGCAGCTGGTGTGGCAGTTCTCGGTCACCGAATCGGTGACACAGGTGAACGAGCCGTTCCCCGCGTACGCCCCGACACACTCGTCGGTCACCGCGCAGTTGCCCTGACCGTCACAGCGGTTGTCACCGGTGCAGGTGTCGCCGAATTCGTCGTCCTGAGCCCCACAGACGAGGGGGGAGTAGACACATTGGTGCAGCACGTTGCAGGCGCTCGTGTCACAGAGGGAGTCGCTGCAGCTGGCCGCCACGTCACAGCATTCACCCGAGGGGCAACAAAACCCGTTGGCGCAGTGACCGGACTGACAGACATCATTGGCGTCACAGGCGGCGCCGTTGGGCAGATCCTGTTCATTGGGAATGCACTCGTTGCCGATGCAGGTGTAGTTGGCATTGCAGTGGGAGGCGTTGACACATGAGGTGTAGCATTCCTCGGTCACCCCGCCGATTCCGTCGCAGGTAAACTCCCCGTTGTGAGCGTACGCACCTGAACAGGGGGTCGCCTGGACACAATTGCCCAGTCCATCGCACACGGCACCGTTTTGGCAGAGGACCCCCTCGCTGTTGCCCGAGGCGCCGCAGTAGAGGTCGGTATACACGCACTGAAAGCTGCCCACGCAGGACCGTTCGTTGCAGGCTGTGCCGTCGCAGTCGGTCTTTTGGGCGCAACACTCGCCTGAGGCGCAACAGAAGCCGTCCCCACAGTGATCCGAGATACACTGCACATCGAAACTGCAAGGGGACCCGTTGGGCAGTTTGTCGGCATCTGTATCCGAATCCGAATCCGTATCCACATCGGTATCAGCATCTGTATCGGTGTCCGTATCCCCGTCCGCGTCGGTGTCCGTATCGGTATCGGTGTCCGCGTCCCCGGCGACATCGACGCAATCGCCGGATTGGCAGACCTGTCCCAAGGCGCAGTCCGAACTGTTCTCACACTCGCTGCACGATGCAGACATCACCGCCACACCGAGCATCAGAACCAGAAATAATCGATACAATGCCGTCTCAAAATGATGGCGTTCCTCTATTCTATTCATAGCTGCCTCCCCAATTTCTACTGGTATGAAAGGCCAAAGTTGTAGTTACCGTTTCCGCTGCTGCGATACCCGTCGACGATGAAGTAGTACGGGGACAAACCGGCCTCCAAATCGGCGGTAAAGCGGGGCATTCCCCCTCCACCGCATCCATCGTCGTTGTTGGCCACCAGGCTCCACTCACAATCCCGCAACGCGGCCATCCCGTCGTAGTTCCCCCCACCGCCGTTGTTGCAGCCACTGAAGCGCACCCGACTGTCCGCGGTGACCACCACTTCCCACAGCTCGTCTCTGCCGTTCCAACTGTTCCCACTACTTGGATCGTAATTGTACGTTGAATCGGTCGTGGTGCCAGTGAGGTTGGAGATTGAGAATCCCGTGCCGTCGATGGTCACCGTGCCGGTCAACACCGGGAAGTAGGTCGACCAATCGACACAAGAGGCCGGCGGCGTGCCCCAGGAAACGGTGAGGGTGTAGTCGTCGAGTGCCGGGTTTCCATCGGTATCCACGATGATGTAGTAGGGATCGGTCGACGCGGGCACGTCATAGTCGAACCGCTCGCACCCGCCGTCACCGACATCATCTTCAGATTCGAGTCTGTTCTGCTCACAATCCATCAGGCCCAGCACCGCATCGTAGTCGCCGCACACCTCGAAGGTCACTTCAATCGTCTGGCCGGTGTTGTTGTAGAGCTCGTAAACGTGATCTTCGTCATCACCGGATTTGAGCCAGTAATCATCCCCGTCCGAGGTGGTGATGCGATCGGTGAAAATCACCTGGTTCCAGGCGGGATCGTTGACGTTGACCGTGCCCAATACAGTGTCGTTCGGCGGCAGACAGACCAGGGGACAGGCCCCCTCGTATACTGTGAGCTCGAAGTAACAATCGTCTCCAGCGTTCGGATCACACGGCTCATCCCTGAACCCATACTCCGAGATGCTCAGCAGGTACAGCTCGCCCGCCCCGGCGGTGAACTCCTCCTTGATGCTGTTGCCGAAGTTGTTACGCTCGCACCACATGCCGCTGTAAGACTCGTCGCAGATGGTGAACGCGTTGGAATCCCAGCGCCGGATCATGTCGACCACCAGGTCGGCACCGCCGGTGATCGATTCGTTGGTGATGATGCAGTAGTTGCCGTCCCCTTCCGCAGCGGAGCGATGAATCTTGAAGTTGACGTCGTTGGGCCAGAACGGGTTGGCCGAGCCCGATCCGTGACAGCTGGTCCGACCGGAGAAGGCGCCGTTGCAGTTGTAGCCGCCACAGGAACCACCGCCGGCGTGCATGCTGTTGACCGTGTTCTCAAAGGTGCCCATGTAGACCGACCCGCCCGGTTCGGGATGGGTCACATCGAAAATCCGCGTGTCGTCGTCCACCCGATCGCACGGTCCGGCAGACCATTCCCGTTTTTCAACGGTGACCTTGAAATCACCCGACTCGGCGGCAACCCCATCGACGAAGATGAACACCCGCTTCCAGGAGCTGTCCCCTGCGCCCTGTGCCGAAATGATCGCACTGGCCAAGTAGTCGTAGTCGTCCCATCCCGGACCGGAGACAGTCGAGGAACACTCCACCGCCGGCTCGGGATAGCTCCAGATGCCGTCGCAATCGCCGGGGGTGCACATGTCACAGCCGTCGGGATACCCCCGTTCACACCACCAGTAGCCGCAGGTGAATCCCTGGGGGTGGGTGCAGGGATCACAACACTCCTGGTCGAACAGCAGGTTGACCCCTCCTTCGCACTCGTCCTCGATCACCGCGGGTGGAGGATTGGGGGTGGACCCGTCGTTGTAAGGGAAGACGCAGGTGTTGGAGAGCACCGAGCCCTGGAACCCGCCCGCATCCGGATCGTCGGCCGTGGGATCGTTCCCCTCGGGACAGTCGTTGGCCGTGACGATATCGGTTTTGACGTAGACACCAATGTCGTAGTTGGCCTCCAATTTGATGACATAGGCGTAGAGGTCGTATTCATCGACAGCATTGGACTGGTATTCGAACACGTACACCAGATCACGGCCGTCCTCACCCAAGTCTGTCGAGGAGGAGTCTTCGATGCAGTTGTCGCCGGCCGCGGCGTAGTTGTTGTAGGCGCAGGTGGTGCTGCCGGTGATGCTCAGGGTGGTGCCCGAGGGGGCGGTGTTGGGAATGGCCCCCATGTACCAGTCGCCGGTGGTGTCGATCTGGGTGGGATCGCCGGCCTGGAAGGCGTCGGAGCACATGTTGTTGTAGGCCGGGTGCTGGGTGGGCACGCAGACCCCGGAGGCATCACACAGACCGTCGTAACAGTTCTGCGGGAAGTCAACCTCGCTGTAGTCCGTGCAGGCGGTACCCACCGCCTCGTTTTGACACATACAGCTGTTGCCTACACAGGCTGCCCGGCTGCAGCCCACCGGTGGATCCGCGCTTCCCGGACAGACCAAGGCGGCGCAATCCCCATCCACCAGACAACAGTTGGCGATCGGCGTCTCGGGACAGGTGAACGTGTTGTCGCCGGTGCTCTGACATACCGCATTCTGACACGCGTCCGAAGGGGTGCAGACCGCGGGATCCCCGGCTGTGCACGACCCGGCCCCGTCGCAGTGATCATCCACGGTACAGCCGTTGGAGTCGAAGTTGCACGCCACCGTGTCGGCCGCATCGCCGGACTGGCAGCTGTAGTTGTAAAAATCGCCGAAGTCGTCGCAGTAGCCGTACTGACACGGCGGATTATCCAGCGCCGAGCAGTCATAGGCACTGCCCACCGTGCAAACCGCGCCGACCAGGGGGTTACCGGAGTTCTGACAGGTGTCCAGGGTACAGCCGTCGTTGTCCGCGTTGCAGTCCCCCGGGCTGGTCACCAGAAGGTCGGCTGTACAGGTATAACTGTTGTCACCGGCGCTGACGCACAGACCGGTGTTGCAGTCCGTATCCACTCCGAGCTGGGTCGCACAGTCCGCAGGCGTCACTGCCGTGCCTACGGCACATCCACCAGCTCCGTCGCAGTGGTCATCTTGGGTGCAACCGTTGCTATCGGCATTGCAGCTGGTCGTGTCGGGCAGGGGGGGATTGTCGCAGGTGTACGAGTTGATCCCCGTGGAAGTACAGTCATCGTCGGTACAGACATTGCCGTCGTCACAGACACTGGTTGACAGAGGGGTACAGGTCAGCTGCTGATCCGGACCGGCACCCTGGCAGGTCTCCAGGGTACACCCGTTGTCGTCCAGATTGCACTGGGCGCCGATGAGCGCCGCGTTGTCGTAGTCGCAGTTGCCGGTCACGGCATCGCAGACAAAATTGTTGCATTGATCGCTCAGTGCAGTGCAATCCACCGCGTTGCCCGTATCGGCGATGCAGGCCCCGGCCCCGTCACAGAAATCATCCGGCGTACAGTTGCTGCTGTCCGCATCGCAGGGGGTGCCGTTGGGGGAGAAGCAGTTGTCCGCCACCTCATTGCAGATATTGTTGCACACCCCGCCACCGGCACAGGGATCGACCGCACCGGTGCAGTTGCCGCTGCCGTCACAGGTGTCGGTGAAGGTGCAGAACAGACCGTCGTTACAAGGGGTCCCGTTGGGTAAATAGTCGTCGATGCACTCTGCGGTACCCGTTCCATCGTCCTGGCACACCCCGTTGCTGCACTGGGTCGAGATCCCTGAACAATCGTACGGTGCGCCGGGAACGCAGACCCCACCGAGGCACTGGTCATTGTCGGTGCAGGGATCCCCGTCCGCATCACAGCTCGTTCCGTCCGCATTCACATAGACGCAGGTGGGATTGCCCGAACCGTCGTCCTGACACAGATCGGTGGTGCAGATGTTGCCGTCGTCACAATCGATGGGTGGACCGCCGGCGCAGTTGCCCGCCCCGTCACAGGCGTCCGGTTCGGTGCAGGGATCCCCGTCGCTGCACGACTCACCCAACGGGTTGAAACAGTTGTCATCCGTTTCATTGCAGGTGTCTGCGCATTGGCCACCTGCCGCACAGGGATCCCCCGAATGGACGCAATTGCCCGCGCCGTCGCACACTTCAGGGCCGTTGCAAAAGAAAAAGTCATCGTTGCACGGTCCGGTATTGAAGGCGTATTCACAGCTGCTGGTGGCCAGGTTGCACGTGTCATCGGTGCACATGTTGCCGTCGTCGCAATCGGAGTCTTCATCGCACTGATCGCTGGCGCAGGGGGTTTGGGAGTAGAACCCCGCGATCAGCGGCATGGTCTCGCTCGGCTCCTCCGGATAGAGGCTCTCACAACAGAAGAGACCGTTCGCATCGGCGATATCATTGGGGGTCAGGGAGGTGTTCTCGTCCCACCAGGTGCAGCCCCCCCAGCACGAACAGGTCATGAACCCGTTGCACCACGACGGACCGCAGCGCCACGAGGAGTTGCAAATGCCGTCGCGGCAGTCCTCGTCATCGGCGCAGATGCACCGGCCCACATCGGTATCACAGGCCCCGGATGGACAATCCGTGTCCTCATCGCAGGCGATACCATCGTTGATCGCATCCTCGTACCAACATTGATCGATTTGACCCGGCTCGTCGCAGCACTCGTCCGACTGAGCCCAGGCATCACCCTCTGGATATCCAATAATTGTAAAAAGAATTACAAATACTGTAACAACAGGTAGGATGGTTGCGCTTTGTTTTTTCATATCAACTCCCGATTTAATATGGGACCTCGCCTTTTTAATGGAGAAACGTCCTAGATCGTTGAATCGGCAGCTGAAGGGCAAACTTTAATTAATATTTCAATTTTTTTAAAAATTTCTTCTATTATTGAATTTTGCCCCTCTTCCAACCCATATCGGGGGCTTTTGGTGGCCTCAGGTAATCGGACGAGCGCACCGTTATTCTCGGCTATGTTGGTGGTGACGCCGAGATTCGTTTCATACTATTAAACACAAATGCTTCGTTTTGGTAATCGACCATAAATATCGTATCTGACTCAAGCTGCGCTGCGATTATTCGCTCTGAAAGGGGTTCGAGTAGGGTTTCCTGGATCACCCGTTTGATCGGGCGGGCGCCAAAGGCCGGTTGATACCCCAACTCGGCGATCCGCGTTTTCGCGTCTTCGCTCACTTCTAGGGCAAGCGCCTTCGAGGTGAGCCGTCCGGCAACCCGCTGGAGCTGAATGTCGACAATCCGGCGAATCGACTCCGGGCTCAACCGGTGAAAAATCAACGCGGCGTCCAACCGATTGAGAAACTCGGGCCGAAAGGTGGCATGCATTGCCTCGGTGACCAGCTCCTCGATCCTGTTCTTGTCGTCCAACAGGAGCATGTGCTCCGACCCCACGTTGCTGGTCATAATCGCGATAACATTGGTGAAATCGACAGTGCGCCCCTG
>JANQET010000113.1 GCA_028278265.1 Myxococcota bacterium | reverse complement strand
GCGCTGCCCGCGGTGCGTACAGCGGGGCCGACACCCACCGCCAGGGCTATTTTCAACGGGCCGACACGGGCACGTTGTTTCTCGACGAGATCGGTGAGACCTCCCTGGAGACCCAATCGTTGCTGCTCCGCGCGTTGGAAACGGGCGAAATTCAACGGGTCGGTTCGACCGACGCCAAAAAAGTCGATGTGCGGGTGATCGCTGCGACCGATTCCGATCTCGAATCAGCGATCAACAAAGGGTCGTTCCGCGCATCTCTTTTTCACCGGTTGGGCAGCTTCGAAATCAAGCTCCCTGCCCTGCGCTACCGACGGGAGGACTTCGGTCGGCTGTTTCTCCATTTCATTCAGCAGGAACGGCGTGCCTGCGGTGAACACGAGCTCACCGATCCCGGACCACGGGGCCAGCCCTGGATGTCGGCGAGCGTGGTGGCCCATCTGGCCGTCTATGACTGGCCGGGGAACGTGCGCCAGCTGCGCAATATCGTGCGCCAGCTGACGATCAACAGCCGGGGAAGCGAGACGGCCACACTGGACGAACGGATTGAGCAGCTGATCCAGCGGGTCGATCGGGACATCGATCGCCGCAACCACCCACCGGAACTACCCGGTGAAGCAGCGGCAGGACCGGCGCCGAAACCGACCGGCCAACGGGAGCCATGGGAAATCGAAGAAGAGGAGCTCTTGGCCGTGCTGAGCGCCCAGCGGTGGAATCTGACCTCAACCGCCGATATTCTGGGAATTTCCCGGCCCTCCCTCTACAAGCTGATCAACCAGTGCAATAAGATTCGCAAGGCCGCTGATCTCAGCCGGGAAGAGATCCAACTCTGCTTTCAACAGACCGAGGGCAATCTCGATGCCATGGTCGATGCGCTGAAGGTATCCAAACGCGGTCTGCAAATTCGGATGAAAGAGCTCGGTCTCAGATAATGGTAAAGGGCCCCAAGATGACTCGCCAAAAAATCAGCGTCGATCCCAAGCACCCTCAATCCGAGCTGGCCAAACGGCTTCAAGTGGACAAAGACCTGGATGCGGGCGGCGTCTGTGTGATCAAAGTGGCCACCGACCGCAACCTGCTGCGGCAAGTGGCATTGAAAAAGATACTCCCCGAATACACCGAACACCCCACCATGCGCGGTCGATTGATCGAAGAAGCGCAGATCACCTCCCAACTCAACCACCCCAATATCGTCTCGGTCCACGAGCTGGGGGTCGACAAAAAGGACGAGCTGTTTTTCACGATGGACCTCATCGAGGGCAAAACCCTCAAAGCCTTTCTCAAAGAGATCAATTGCCAAGACCGCACCGCCCGCGAGCTGTTCGACCATTTGCAGATGTTCTTGAAGATCTGTGATGCCATTGCCTATGCCCACAGCCACGGGGTGCTCCACCGGGATCTGAAACCGACCAACATCATGGTGGGTGACTTTGGCGCCATTTACGTGATGGATTGGGGGTTGGCGCGACAAAAGGACCGCCGCCCGATTTTCGAGGAGAGCACGATTAACGTCAAGGAGGACTCCCAACGGTACATGGTCGAGACCAACCATCCATTGGGGACCTGGCCCTATATGGCACCTGAGCAGGCCGGTGCCGACGACAGCATTGTCGACGAGCGCACCGACGTGTTTCTGCTGGGCGGGTTACTCTACGAGATTTTGGCCCACGTACCGCCCTACGAAGCCAAAACCATGGACGAACTCAAAGAAAAGGTGATGAGCGCGGTGATCGATTGGCCCTATGAGCGCACCAACGCCTACCTGCCCCCCCCGCTGTGCCGCATCACGATGAAGGCGCTGATGCGGGCCAAGGTGGATCGCTACCAGTCGGTGCTCGAGCTGAAAGACGCGGTCGAGAGCTACATGTACGGCGGCGGACAATTCGAAACCCGCCGCTACCAGACCGGAGAATCGATCATCCGGCAAGGGGAGACCGGCAACGAGGCGTTCATCATCGCCAAGGGACGCTGTTCGGTCTTTGTCACTCGGGACGGGGAAAACAAGCCGCTGAGGGAGATGGGAGAAGGGGAGATCTTCGGCGAAACGGCGGTGCTGACCGATGAGCCGCGGACCGCCAGTGTACAGGCGATCGTCCCCACCGAAGTGCTGGTCATCACCGCGGCCGATTTCGACGAAGGCCTCAAATCCGGCACTTGGCTGGCCAAACTGCTCAAAGTGCTGGCCTCCCGGTTCAAGGAAAAAGACGCCCGGGTACAAGAGCTGGAGCGCGAGCTGGAGCGGCTCAGGCCGGAGACGAGCCGGACGTCTTCATAGCCCACACCAATGACGGTTAACCAAACACTGCGACTGAACGGCGGCTTTATCCTCTCCTACCGCTATCGCCCTGTTGAGAGCGCCCCAACGATCGTTTTTGTGCACGGCTTCGGCTCATCCAAGAGGCACTTTCGCTTTGCTTTCGAATCTGCAGCCCTCGAGGGAATGGGCCTGCTCAGTTTCGACTTGGTCGGATTCGGCGGAAGCGCGGGCCCAGAGGATTTCAGCTACGGGATGGCTGACCAGGCCGCGGTGCTGCTCAGCGCGCTCGACCGATTAAAGATCGAGCGGTTCGACCTTTGCGCGCACTCCATGGGAGGGTTGGTGGCCCTCGAGCTGGTCGAGCAGGCCCGCGAGCGGGTGTCGTGCTTTGTCAATCTGGAGGGCAACCTGACGCCGGAAGACTGTTTTTTCTCCGGCAAGATCGCTGAGCTCAGTGAATCACAGTTTGCGACCAGCGGGCGACAGCGATTCGAAAAAGGGCTGTACCAAGCCGGACAAAAGGATCCCTCCATGCGAGAATTCGCCGAGGATTTCGGCCGGGCTTCATCCGACGCCCTGTACCGCAGCGCTGTGCACACGGTGGCCGACTCCGATGCCCCACTGATCGAACGGCTGATACGCATACCAAATGCTTGCTATATCTACGGCGAACAGAACCGGGGCGTCTATCCCGGAGAGAAGAAGCTGATTCAGGCCGGTTTTCCCGTATTTTACATCCCCGGCACAGGCCATTCGATGGCCACGGAAAAACCGGATCACCTCTATCGCGTCGTCAGGACGGTTGTCGAGAGGCGAGGATAGCCGCTTTTTGGGGAGTAGCTGCTTTTTCGGGGAAAGCCGTATTTTCGGGGGTAGCCGCGACGGGTGGTCGCGACGGGTAGCCGCAAGGGCTACCCCTACACATGTCAATTGAAATTTATTGTGAGGCAATCCCTTGGGTTGGCCCAGGAGGATTATTGGCTGATGAGCTCGACGAAGTCGATGTACGGTCCGCGTCGGCGACCGCTGCCGTTTGAGACGAATCGGAAGCGCACCCGGAAATCGTCGAACATGTGGTCGGTGACGTCGATGGATTGGCGGTACCAATTCATGTTGTTGCCGGTGACGGCAATCAGGTTCTGATGCCAGGAGCCGTCCGAATAAATATCGACGTACATATAGTCTCGGGCCAGCTGGATTTCGTGCCAGATGTACCAGGTCAGTTGAACCGATTCCCCACTGCAGGCAGAGAGGTCGATCGTCGGGGAGGTAGCATCGATATTTCGGTTGTTCCAGTAGTCACCGCCGATGTTCACGCCTATTTCACAGCTGCCTTCATAGGGTGCCGGATTGGTGTCGGTCCCCACTTCCCATTGTCCCTCCAGGTTCCAGCCGTCGTTGCTGCACCCCTCGAAATCGTAGGGATGGTTGCTGATCCCTTGAATGGCCTGGTGACAGGGGGTCTGAACCTCGGCCCCGCGGCAACACCTGAAGCCCAGGTTGGACATCTGGAAGTCCGCAGTCGCGGCCCAGAAATCGAAATCGCAGGTCAGCCCGCCCCCTTCGTCGTTGTATGAACCACCGCGAATCTTGTACAAGGTGAACCCGCCGATTTGCCGCGGCGTGCTGGTCCACTCCTCGGCGTTGCCGGAGAGATCGAAGATCTGATTACCGACGCCACCCCAATCGGCGTAGCAATTGGTCGCGTCACCGCAACCGACCAGCTCGTCCTCGTCGGTGTCGTAGTCGTGTCCATTACAGGTCAGCGGTTCATAGGTGGTATCGTCATAGGGATACAGATGGGGCACCGATCCCCCGGGCGCGCCGTAGGCGCAGGCATAGCGCCACTGTTTGGCCGAACACAGGTTCCAGCAATCGACCCCATCGGTGCAGCTGTCATCCGGATCGTTCAACGCGTCACAGGCGTCTTGCGCCCCCTGCCAGTTGACCATGGTCCAGGGCAGCTCGCCGGGCTGGGTACAGGCGATCGGTGACGTCTTGCCACCGCCGAGCACCGCGCGAGAGGCCTCGTAGGCGAAAATGTCGTATTGGAAGGTTCCTCCGTCAATATTGATGATATCACCGATACACCCGGTGGTGCCTTCGTCGGTGAGCCCGTCGCAGTCATTGTCCACCCCATCCGGATCAGCCCCTTCGGGCCCGTCGAGAACGCCAGGATCGGTCTCCAGTGGAACGGTGCAGGGATCTCCGCCGGCCGAATCACAGCACTCGATGAAGTCGCCAGGTCCGGGCACCGCCTTGCAGCGCACCTGACCCTCGCGGAAACACCCGCCGATCAAGCCGTTGTCACACACTGCCCCCAGATACTCTCCAGCCTCCTCGTTGAAGGGCTCGTCAATCAAACCGTCACAATCCCCGTCCTTACCGTCGCACAGGGTCTCCTCGCCGATCGGCACGCCGACGACGCACTCCACGTCTCCCCCTTCGCTGGTGCAATCGTAATCACATCGCCACTCGCCGGTTCCCGGTGCGCTGGAATAACAGTATGCTTGATTGTTGCCGGTACACAAGGGTTCACACACCCCCTGCGGGGCGGGCAGGTCCGGATCATCGTGGTCGGTCGCCCCGTCGCAATCGTTGTCGATTCCGTCGCAAATCTCCTGGATGCCGCTCAGCCCTTCATCGGTGAGACCATCGCAGTCGTTGTCCACACCGTCACAGACCTCCGCGGTCCCCGGCGTGGTGCAGGCATACTCACACCCATCGCTGCCGTCGCCGTTCAGGTCCACGTGGTCATCCAGGCAACCGGTGACCTTGCAGCCCGTCCCGTCACACACCATCGAGTCGATGAAGTTCGCCGGATTGCCCATGATGTCGTTGCAGTTGTTCCCGCACGCACCGCAGTTCTCCATCGTCACCATCAACCCCTCGTCGGTCTCACCGTCACAATCGTTGTCCACGGTGTCGCAAAGGGTCTCCATCACCACATGGTCGCCAATCGAGTTGCATTCCACCAGGCCGGTGGGGTTGGTGGCCTCGTCGTAGCAATCGTAAACACAAATCCAGCCGAGCCCGGTGGGATCGCAGCTCACATCGATTGTGCCGGGGCAAAGGGGATTGCAACGGCTGTCGAACGCATCGTCCGTATCCATATCCGTATCGGTCAGGTCGGTCAGCCCGTCGCAATCGTTGTCAAAGCCGTCGCAGTCCTCGTCAGAGGGGAAGATCTCGTGAGCACAGGCATCGGGAGTCCAGTCGGTATCGACTTCGGCTCCCCATTGGCCGCCCCGGCAGTTCTGGGTACCGTAGCGACAGAGTCCCTCTTCGGTGTACGGCGGCGGGACGTCGTCGTTCCAATGGCAGGGCCCGGTTCCCCCTTCACACCAACAGGCCCGGTAGATATCTTCGTCGGTCGACCCGTCACAGTCATTGTCCTGATCATCACAGGTCTCCGGGATGGGCAACTGGTATTGGAGGCATTCGTCCGCGCCGGATTCCGGCGCACAACACTGCATAATTCCATCGATGCAGCGCTGTTCCCCGGCATCGCAGGGGGGACCACAGGCGCCCCCCTGAACCGCGTCTTCATCGTCCTCACCGTCGCAGTCGTTGTCCAGGCCGTCGCACGGATCATCCGCCTCCGGTTCAATGCTACCGATACACTCCGGACCGGTATCGGTGTCCCCTTCGTCGGGGCAGACATAGGTGCCCTGCTGACAAATTCCGGTGTTCTCGAATCCGGGAGGACCACCACCGCACACGTAGACCATCTCGTCCTTGATGCCGTCGCAATCGTCGTCCAGACCGTTGCAGGGAATCTCGTCCGGGGCCGGATCACCGCCGTTGCACTCCACCGAGCCGGCGACGCAGACGGTCGTACCGGCGCAGATGCCGATCCCGCAGGGTTGTCCCACTTGCGGATCATTGGTCGCCACATCGGCCGCGTCATCGATCACCCCGTCGCAGTCGTTGTCCCGCCCATCGCACATCTCGTCTTGGGGTGCCACTTCACCGGCACATTCTCCCACCTGCCACCCCTGTCCCATGTCCGCACCCCACTCCCCCTGATCGCAGGTCTGCACACCGTAGTGGCAGCTGCCGATCGGGTCGTACGTCCCGGTGTGACAGGATTGGAACAGTCCGTCATCCGCGATGCCGTTGCAATTTTCGTCGATGGTGTTGCAGGTCTCGATGGTCGGCGATTGCTGCCCTCGACAGAGCAGCACACCGCCGATGCACTCCATCGCCCCGGGGGCACAAATGCCCTCGCACTCGAAGGTTCCGTCCGAATCGGTGTCCGTGCACCCGGTGCTGGAGGTGTAACAGGCCGCCCCGCCCTCGGGGTTGCCCTCGTCGATCTCCCCGTCGCAGTCATCGTCGACGTTGTTGCACATCTCCCCCAACGGATTGGGCACGCAGTTGTACTCGCAGCCGTTGCTGGCGTCCCCGTCTTCGTCGGAGAACCCCTCCTCGCACTCTCCCATGACGCACTGACCGTTGACGCACAACGCCGATGCGTGAGGAAAATGGCAGACGTACTTGCACCACTTGCAGTTCATCGGATCATTGAGAAAATCCACGTCCTCGTCGGTGAGCCCATCACAGTCATTGTCCTTGCCGATATAGGGATCATCCGGGTCCTGCAGATCCACCCCGTCACACATGTCCTTGTCCGCCGTGGGAATGCAGAAGTATTCACAGCCGTCCGTATCCGAGACATTCAAATCAGCCCAAAACGGGCTGCAGTCCCCCATGTGACAAACCCCCTGTTGGCACAGGGCCACCGCGTTCTGGTATGGTCCGCACTCGTTTTGGCAGGCCCCGCAATGATAGGGATTGCTCGCCGTGTCGTACCCCTCGTCGGTTTGGCCGTCACAGTCGTTGTCGATGTTGTCGCAGAGCTCGCCCGCATCGGGCTGGCACTCGTCGGTGTCCACGTCCCCGTCACTGTCCGCGTCCGTATCCGCATCTCCGGAGGACCCCGAATCGATCACACCACTGTCCGGCGCAATCCCGTCGCTGAAGTGATAGGGCTGCACCTGGCAGCCGATCAGGGCGACGAGCAGAATGAGCAGGCCACTGCTGATGAACACAACCTTTTTTCGTCTATCGTCGATGGTTCGCCAGACAATGATAACGCAGGCGACCAAAGACATGAGCAGCCAACCCGCACCACCGCTTCCCGAGGCCGGTGTCTGGCTGCACATGCAGCCGCCCATTCCCGTGGTCAGAACGTCCTTCATGCCGATCGACCCGGGATCTGTGTCCGGTGGGCCGTCCGGATCCGTGTCGGTATCGCCGTCCGCATCGGTGTCAACATCGGTGTCAGCGTCGGTGTCCACGTCCGTATCCGCGTCACCACCGGTCTCGGAATCGTGATCGTAACAAGCCCCGCCGAGACACTGATAGCCATTGGGGCACTCCACATTCCAGCAGGGATCCTCGACGCATTGGCCGTCGATGCACACCTGGTAGAACTCACAGGGCACCTGCCAGCAATCCCCTTGCACGCACTGCCCCAGCTCCTCTTCGGTGCACCACTCTTTTTGGGCATCGTCACAACAGGAGAGTCCCGGAGGACAGTCCACTCCCCAGCAGGGATACTCGACGCAGGCACCCTCGAAGCAGCTGCTCCCGTCGGGACAGACGATGTCCTCACAAACGGCGACGCAGAGCCCCTGGGCGTTGCAGTATTGCGACTCCGGACAGGTGACGCCCGCACAGGGATCATCCACGCACTGGCCGTCGACGCAGATTTGGCTGCCCACACAACCCAAGGCGTAGCAGTCCCCTTCCAAAATGGAATGACATGATCCGCTGTCCTGGGGCACACAGACGTGGCCGTCGGGACAGACCACCTCGTAGCACAGATCGACGCACAGCTTGGGCAGCGGCTCGCAGTGGCAGGGCGGGACGAAGCCCGCGTCACACCAGAACGGGTTGTCCGCGCAGGGCAAGGCGTCAGGCGAGCTCTCGCGGCAGACGTCGGAGATGCAGATGTCCACGCCGTCGACCTCCTCGCACACTTTGCCCTGGGGACAGGAGAGCTCCTCACCTTGACATTCCTCGGCACATTCCCCCTCGATGCAGATGCTCTCTCCGGGACACTCCACCTCCATCTCCTCGTCGGTCAACCCATCGCAGTCGTTGTCCTTGCCGTCGCAGATCTCCAGCTGGGGCAGGTTGGCGTTGCACTCCCAGTTGCCGTTGACACACACCTCTTCTCCCTCTTCGCAGATGCCCTCGTTGGGGTTGTCGGTCTGGGAGTTGGAGCAGGTGTTGCCGCTGAATAGATCTTCGTCGGTTCTTCCGTCGCAGTCGTCATCGAGGGCATTGCACACCTCTTCGGTGCCCTCTTGTTCACCGACACAGACCGCTTCGCAATCCAACACCTGTTCACAGATGCACTGCAGGGCTCCCGGTTCGCAGATCCCCATGTCGTTGCCGCATTCCTCACCGATCCAGGAGATCCCTTCATCGATTTCACCGTCGCAGTCGTCGTCCAGTCCGTTGCACTCTTCGACCAGCGGCTCCTGGGGCGGAATGCACTGGTCGTTGACCACCTCGGCGCAGCACTCGAGCTGCCCCTCGAGGCAGACCCACCAGGCCTCTTCGCAGACCCCCTCCCCTTCGTCGCACATCTCGCCGGACTGGGGATAGGTTTCATCGGTCTCCCCGTCGCAGTCGTTGTCCAGGCCGTCGCACACCTCTTCGGTGGGGCCGATGCTGCCGATGCACTCGGGGCTCCATTCCCCCTCCACACATTGCATGATGCCCTGGAGGCATTCCCCCTCGTTGGGCTGGCCCGGGATACAATCCCATTGCGGCGCGGGGTAGACCGACGGGTCACAGCCACCGCACATGCCGAACAACCCCTCGTCGGTCAAACCGTTGCAGTTGTCGTCCAGGTCGTTGCACACCTCGTCCGAGGCGCCGTCGCCGTTGCACTCCAGCTCGCCGTCCACGCATTCCCAGAGGTCTTCGCACTCGTTGCACTCTTCGCCTACCGGCGGACCGAGAGGCGGTTCGTCCACATTGTCGTCACCGGCGCCGCAGACCGTACCGTCATTGTTGGAGTCTCCGGCCGTACAATCGCAGTCGTCGTCCAGACCGTTGCAGATCTCCGGCTGGGGTTTGACCTCGCCTTCACACTCCCCTTCGATCAGGGTGTCCCCATCGAGCACGCCCCACAATCCGTCCTGACAGGTTTGAATGCCGTAGTGGCAGATGCCCACGTCCAGATAATCCGGCGGATGACCGCTGTCGGTCGCGTCCCAACACTCTTTGGGAATCACGGTTTCATCGCACCAGCACCCGCGGTAGAGGCCCTCATCGGTCTCCCCGTCGCAGTCGTTGTCCAGACTGTCGCACACCTCGGCCACCGGACCAATCGCCCCGTCGCACTCGAGCTGTCCGCTGGTATTACAGATGTAGAGGCCCTGTTCGCACTCCCCTTCGGACTCGAATCCGGGAGGACCGCCGCCGCAAGGATCGTCGATCGGCGAACCCAACTCTTCGTCGGTCTGCCCATCGCAATCGTCGTCGAGCAGATTGCAGGTTTCCGTTCCGGGGGGGACGCCGCCGACACACTCCCAGGTGGCCAGTGCCCCATTGCAGATCCACATGCCCGGTTCGCAGATGCCTTCGTCC
>JANQET010000057.1 GCA_028278265.1 Myxococcota bacterium | reverse complement strand
CCGTCTGGAGTCCTTCATGGAGATGTTGGACTAAGTACTCCAAACCATAAATACAGCGGCATTCGAGCGACGCTCCATCCGCCTCCACAGCGGTGTACTTCCTGCGACGTGCCGCGCTGGGCACGCCTCAGTCGTGAGTCTTGTGGAGGCGGCGTATCGGCGCTCTCGGTGCGTCACTGTATTTATGGTCTGGAGCACTTGGGTCAGCTGGCACATCTGACCGGTTGAGCTATTCTTTTTTTACGTCAAAAAAAAGTCTGAACAGTGTCGTAGGCGGCGTAACGACACCTGAGTTAAAGGAGCGGCGCACATGAAACGGCAGATAGTCACTGTTGTCCTGATGGGGATGTTCACTTTGACCGTGGTCAGCTGTGGCAGGACCGCCTGCCGCCGGATTTGCGAGTGGATGGAGAAGTGTACCGGTGAAGTGAACGATTGCGAGGACGAGTGTTACGACGAGTATGGAGATTACGACGGAGATTGCAGAAAGGCGATGCGGGCCTTTGGCCGGTGTGTCGACGACAAGAGCTGCGAGGAAGTGGTCGATGATTGTCAGGACCAGGCCGAGGATTTGCTGGATGATTGCGAAGATGAGAAACACGCCGCAGAACGAACGAGCATCGACGACCAACGGGCCATCGAGCAGGCTGTACAACGACTGGTCGAACCCTTTGTTGATTGATCAGAGAAAAGTGGTCGGGGGTAGCAAACCCCCGGTTTTTAAACGGGAGTTCGTCGCGCGAGTCGGGGAGACTTAGAGCAGTTCGATCATCAACCTGAGCAGCGACGGATTGCGCTCAACACCGGGCTGGGAACAGCCGCAGTCGTCATCATCATCGTCATCATCGTCGTCCGCATCCGTATCCGTGTCGGCGTCCGTGTCCGCATCGGTATCGGTGTCCGCGTCGGTGTCGGCGTCCGCATCGGTATCGGTATCGGCGTCAGAGTCGGTGTCCGTATCGGCGTCGGAGTCGGTATCCGTATCGGTATCCGCGTCGGTGTCGGTATCCGTGTCCGCGTCAGTATCCACATCCGTGTCGGTGTCGGTATCAGTGTCCGTATCGGCATCACCAGCTGTCTCAGCTTCGAAAATGAGCGTTTCGGTTTCCTGGGTTGCACCTCCGGTGGAGGTTTCTCTTGCGCCGTCGGTGAAGACCAGCAGTCCGAGGCCTGACCGGTTTTGCGGCTCCGCATCGGTCATTTGAGCCTGCAGGGTGCCATAGGTCATCGGCTCGATGTCGTCCAGGGTTCCGGTGAAGGTCTCGGCGCCCGGAATGATCGTGACAGCATCCACCATGTCGCCGTCACCGCCGAAGTAGAAATCGAAGGTGCTCAGCTGAACATCGATCTCCTTGGTGCCCAGGTCCGCAGCGGTCAGGCCGATGAACTCGCCGCAAATGGTCAATGTGGCGTTGGTCGAGTGGGAGGCATGGGTCACGAACCAGCCGTAGGCGAGCTCCGTTGTTGCGGTGTTGTACACAAATCCCAGCTGGCGGCCGTCTGACAGGGTGTTGAGCTCACCACTGCTGATAATGCCCACGTCACCATTGAAGACCTCGTAGTCGACGGTAGAATCCTGGTTAGTGTCGACGGCGATGACGTGACGTACCGGAATCAACAGCGTTTCACGCTCCCAGGTGCTCACGGCGAACTGCAGTAAGAATTCAGAAGTACAGGTCGTGTCCGCAACCGGGATGGTGCGCACGCCAAAAGCGCGAATGTCGGGGGTCGGGTTCTGCTCGCCCTGGCCGCCTTCGTCGATATCCGGGCTCGTGGCCAGCAGGGTGAACACCTCGGCCTGGGCCGTGCCGATACCGGCGTTGAAGATTGCCACTTCGGCGGTGTCGCTGGAGGTGAAATCGAGGGTGGTGCTCGCCGGCTGGGCATTGGCCGCCCGGCGCGGAATGATGTGCCAGGGCAGGTGCATGGTGTGATCCTCGGCGACGAACATGATGTAGCCATCGTATTCGTTGAGCGTCAACGCGGCGGGGTTGTTCGCATTGTTGCCGGAGTTGAGCATGTGATCCCACAGCCCGGCGCCGTCGATCTGCAGCTGCACGGTGATCTCCTGGCTGGCCCCGGCGGCGATGGTCACCGAAGAGGGCACGGATATCGAAACCGCACCGTTGGTCACGTCGTCGTCGAACAGCAGGGAAGCGGAAATATCGTAGGAGACCTCCTCGCCGGAGAGGTTGGTCAGGGTGACTGTTTTGGACCGTTGCTCAATTGCTGCGGTGATGTCGGTGAAGCCGAAGCCCACACCACCTACGTCACCTTCAACGTGAAAATCGACTGGCGCCTCGACCGCTTTATCCACGCGAACCTCGCCGCCACCGATGCGGGTTACTGCCGCCGGATCTGTGCCGGCAACGATGTTCTGTTTGATATCCAACTCGGCTGTGGAAATCAGCAGCTGTTTGAGCTCCCGCGGGGTCAGGTTCGGTCGGGCCTCCTTGACGAGCGCCGCGGCTCCGGAAACCATCGGTGCAGCCCCGGAGGTGCCGCCAAAAGCGGAGGTCTCGGTACCGGTGCCGGCGATCGCAGAGACCGAAGCGCCAGGGGCGCCGATTTCCGGTTTGATCGAATTGTCGTCGAACTGGGGCCCACGGGAGGAACTGCTGACCATCGACCCGACCAGGGGCAGCCCGCTCGCCGGATCAAATGAGACTTCGGCATCGCCGTCCCGGAGGATGTCGGCATCTTCCTGGGAGATCATGTAACCCGGAATCGTGACGATGGGTTCGCCGGCTCCGGCGAACGGCATACCTTCATCAACCCGTCCGATGATGCCGAGGATACCGCCAGCGTCCTCGATGTTTTTGATTTTTTCGTCGAAACGACAAGCCCCGCGATCGACCAGAACGATTTTGCCGTCCAAGCTGTCGGGTTCAAACGGATTGATGGTTTGGGGATCGTCGGTGTCGAGATCGGTCGCCGGATTGGGGATGCTGCAGCCGTTCAGCGCGCCACCGGCACCGTCCGCGTACTGCACCGGACCGGAGATGGTATCGGTCAGCTCACCGGACCAGGAGAAGTGCGCGGCGAGGTAGTTGCCGGCATCGTCTACGGGCGCGGTCACTTCCATGTACTGGAACCGGGCCGAAGGAACGTTGGTCTGGGCCACGGAGAGGGCGGCTTTTGCAGCGGACGGGGTGCCCACCTTGAAGGGGACATCGCTGCCGTTGCCCGCAGAAGCGACGGTTAGAATGCCCAAATCCGCAGCATTGTTCACCGCCAGGCTGGCGTCGTCGTCAAAGGCCTGACCCCAGTTGGCGCCGAGGGACATGTTGATGATATCCACCGCGTCGTCGGTGTTGTCATCCTGATTGGGGTCGGCGGCGAACTCGATCCCCTGAATCATCGCGATACCGCTACAGGACGTGGAGACCGAGGAGCAGACTTTGACTGCGTAGAGCAGGGCACCGGGAGCCACGCCTTCGGTGCCGGCGATGATGTCGGCCACGTGGGTCCCGTGGGTGCCGACGGCGATTGGATCCTCATCAGGGGCCAGGTCCCCATTGGGCCACACCGGGCCGGTGTAGTCGTACCCACCGATCACTTTGGCGGTTGGGAAATAGGACTCGGCGAGAGTGGTATCGGCGACAGCATCGTTGTAGGCATCTTCAGTGCCGATTCCGAACAGGTTGGCATGGGTGTAGTCGATGCCGTCGTCGAGCACGGCCACGCGGACGCCGTCACCGTCGTAGCCCATGTCCTGCACCGCTTCGCCACCGATGTAGGGAACGGTATCCGGCAGGGTCATTTCGTAGTTGCGCACCTTGCTGATGCGCTCGACCGCCGGATCCCGGGCCAGTTGGGCCAGTTTCGAGCCGTCGACCTCAAGGAACACTGCATTGAGTACAATTTTGGTCTGTGCGATCACCCGAGCGTTCGGGGCGATGGATTTGCACCGCTCGAGAAAGGCGGTCTGTTCAGCGGCGACCACCTTGGGCCCTCTGGCGAGAGGGTTTGATTTCAGGCGAACCGAAACCTGTACCGGCCCCTTGATGCTGTTGAGCGCGTGCTCGAGCACGCTGCCTGTGTTGAGATGGGTGATCATCGGTGTGGGCAATTGGGCAGCGACTGCGCCGGGCGTCACTATCGCCTGTTGGGTGGATTCGACAGCGCGCTCCTGTTGAACCGAAGTGCCCTCACAGGCCACTCCCAGCCCCATTAGAACGAACAGTAGAACCGCGGTGAATGTTCTCTTTTTCACGATCGACATGGTCCAATCCTTTCTGTTGTTTTTATGTGTCTTATTGGGTAGACCGCACTACATCACTGTTTTCGACTAACATTCAAGTACAATTTTCGCGATAAAAAGCAAACCGGCCGGGGACCTTGGCGCAGGTCAGTGGTCCGTCCGCTCCGCCGGGTCGGTACCAACTTCTCGACATCCTTCAGTTTTTCAGGAGAAAATTTTTGTGCAATAGCTCTTTATTTTCGCCTTCAGCGGACGTCTATAATTTCTAGAAATACAAAATTTCAGTCGAGCTTTCAGTTGAATCGTAAAATTTAGGGTTGCTGTTTTAAGGCAGCGGCTACAACCGGGGGGAAGAAGTGGAAAATAAAAACGGCGGTGAGAAGTCTACCTATCGCATCATCAGTATCGACGATAACGCCAATATCCATTTGGATTTCAAGCGTATCCTCGAGAAAAATACGGATTACGATGATTTCGACAGGGCAGAAGCGGATCTGTTCGGTCCGGACACCCCGATGGGGGGCGATGAGGAGGACGCGCTGTTTCAATTGGATACGGCCCTACAGGGAAAGGCCGGCGTGCAGATGGTCGCTGAGGCTCTGCGCGAGAACCGGCCGTATTCGTTGGCCTTCGTCGACATGCGGATGCCACCGGGTTGGGACGGCTTGCAGACAACCAAGCACATTTGGGAAGTGGATCCCAATCTTCAGGTGGTGATCTGCACGGCTTACTCGGATTACTCCCGGGAGGAAATCGTCGAGGTGCTGGGCAATTCGGATCAGCTGCTGGTGTTGAAAAAGCCGTTTGATACCGTGGAGGTGGCCCAGATGGCTGCCGCCCTGACCCGCAAATGGGAACTCGCCCGTCAAGCGTCGTTAAAATTGGAAGATCTGGAGGTGATGGTCCGCGAAAGAACCAAGGCATTGGCCGATGCCAACGAGCGGATTAAAAAGCTGGCCATCGAGGCGGAGAGCGCCAATCGGATGAAGAGCGAGTTTCTGGCCAACATGAGCCATGAAATTCGTACACCGATGAACGGGATTATCGGTGTGAGCGGTATTCTGTTGGAATCGGGATTGTCCGAGGAACAGCGAGAGCTCGTCGGTATTGTCCACAACTCGGGTACAGCGTTGCTCTCGGTGATTAACGATATTCTGGATTTTTCCAAGATCGAGGCGGGTAAACTGAGCATCGAGATCATCGATTTCAACCTGCGCACGGTCGTCGATGAGGTATTGGATGTCCTGGCGTTGAAAACCCAGGAAAAGGATCTCGAACTGGCCTGCATCATTCACCCCGACGTCCCGTCGCTGGTTCGAGGGGATCCGATCCGGGTGCGGCAGATTCTGCTCAACCTGACCAGCAACGCGGTCAAGTTCACCCAAAAGGGGGAAGTGATCGTTCGCGCGTCGTTGGAATCCGAGTCCGAAGACGAAGTGAAAGTTCGTTTCGAGGTCAGCGACACCGGAATCGGCATTCCCAAAGAGGAGCAAGCCCATCTGTTCGAGGCTTTCAGTCAAGGGGAGAAATCGACGACTCGGCGCTACGGGGGGACCGGTCTCGGACTGTCGATCAGCCGCAGGTTGGTCGAAATGATGCATGGCGAGATCGGTGTGGTCAGCGATGTGCATCAGGGCTCGACCTTTTGGTTCACCATGATGCTCGAGAAGAACAAGAAGACGCGCCACCCCTCGCTGCGCGCCACGGCCGGCCTGCAGGGAAAACGGGTCCTGCTCGTGGATTCGAGCCCGTCCCATTTGCAGATCCTGCGATTGCAGGTCGAGCAGTGGGGGTGTTACTGTGAGCAGGCCACCAGCGCTGACGAGGCGTTGAAGCAGCTCGTGGAAGCGGCTCAGCGCGACGAACCGTTTCATCTGGCAATCATCTACATGTTCCTCGACGGAATGGATGGCATGATGTTGGGCCGGACGATAAAGTTCGATTCGCGAACCAAGGATACGGCGCTGGTGCTGATGACCCTCACCGGAAAACGGGGTGAAACCCAAAAGGCAAGAGAGCTCGGTTTTTCGGCCTATATCACCAAACCGATCAAGTACCATCAACTCAAGAACTGTCTGGAGGTGATCCTGGGACAGCGACAAGATCCGTCGATTTCCCCTCCCTCAGGGTTTCTCACCCGCTACTCCCTCACCGATACCGAGAGACAGAATCTCCGCATTCTGGTGGTGGAGGACAATCGGACGAACCAAAAAGTCACCATGGCCATGCTGCGCAAGCTGCGCTATCGCGCCGAGTGTGTGGAGAACGGCGAGGAGGCTGTCGGTGCGGTGAGTAATAATGAATATGATGTTGTTTTCATGGATTGTCGGATGCCGGTGATGGACGGTTTTGCCGCGACCGAACAGATACGCAAGATGGATGGCACGGGGCCGTACATCATCGCCATGACCGCAGACGCAATGAAGGGTATTCGCGAACAGTGCCTGGCCGCCGGGATGAACGACTACATCACCAAACCGATCAAAATCGGAGAGCTCGACGAAGCGATAGAGCGGTGGGTCGAACAATCAGGCCTCACCCCCGCCCTTGCAAAATAGGGGCGACGCAACCGTCCTGCAAACCATCCAAGTACGTTGCCCAAACAAACCATGCTGGAAGAAAAAACCGAACAAGCCGTGTAAAAACATCAAGTAAAATCGGCGGCGATTCGATAATACTGTGGTGATGAGTAGGCCGAGTTCCAGGTAGCGTTTGGCAAGAGGGTGAGCAATGATCGTCAAAGAGAAAATCGCGCAGGCCAAGCGGTTGCTCGAGGAGTTTGATCTCGAGTGCTGGATCACCTTTGTCCGCGAAAGCCAAATCAACGGAGATCCCACGCTGACCTTTTTGGCAGCAACCGACGTGACGTGGCACTCCGCGTTTATCATCAGCCGCGATGGTCGTACCCGGGCGATCGTGGGGCAGTACGACGTGCCGGCGATCGAGCAACTCGGTGCGTACGACAATGTGGTGGGATTTGTCCAGGGCATCAGCGATCCGCTTCAGGCGTACCTGCTCGAGTTGAACCCGTCGACGATCGCGATCAACTATTCCACTACCAGCGAGATCTGCGATGGGTTGACCTATGGAATGTACCTCGCCCTGCGGGATCTATTGGCCGAGATCGACATGGCTGATCGGTTGGTGTCAGCGGAGCGCCTCGTCTCTGCTTTTCGCGAACGGAAGACCGTAACCGAGTTGCAGTGCATCCAACAAGCCGTGGCGATCACCGAACAGATCTGGGATGCCACGACCCGCTATCTCAAGCCCGGTCTCACCGAACGGGAAATCGGCGCCTTCATGCAGCAAGAGGCACGTGAGCGGAAGGTGGGTCTCGCCTGGTCCCCCTCCTCCTGTCCGGGAGTGTTTGCCGGGGTGGGGCTGGCCGAGGCCCACAACGCTCCGACGGACAAACTGGTCGAACGGGGCGAGCTGTTGAACATGGATTTCGGCGTGCGGTTCAACAACTACGTTTCGGACACCCAGCGGACCTACTATGTGCTCGATGGCGGAGAGCGTAGCGCACCCCCTGATGTACAGCACGGATTTGACACCATCGTCACCGCCGTGGAACAGGCCAAGCGAGCGATAAGACCGGGAATTGAAGCTTGGGAGGTCGATGCGATCGCCCGCCAGATCGTCGTCGAGGCAGGGTTCGCTGAATTCCCTCACGGATTGGGACATCAACTCGGTGTGTATGCCCACGACGGTACTGCGCTGCTCGGCCCCAAATGGGAGAAGTACGCCGACAAACCGCTGCGGCGGTTGGAAGAGAATATGGTGTTCACCATCGAACCCCGGTGCACGGTCAGCGGTAGGGGGGTGGTGACGATCGAAGAGATGGTTCGAGTAACAGCGGACGGTGCCAGTTGGTTGACCACCCCGCAAAAAGAGTTGCTGTTGATCGCGTAGCTGTCTCCATCCCGTGGGGGTGTGGTCGCGCGAGCTTGAGGAGAGCGAATGTTTGATACCCATACTTATGTCGAAAGGCGTCGCCGGCTGGCAGAGCAGATGAAAACCGGGTTGCTCCTGTTCTGGGGCAACGAGGAAAGCCCGATGAACTACGCGAGCAATCACTACCCCTTCAAACAGGACAGCTCATTTTTGTATTTCTTCGGCTTGGATTACCCGGGCTTGGTCGCGGTGATCGATCTGGACGAGGGCACCCAAACAGTGTTCGGCGACGATCTCACCGTCGAGGAAGTGGTGTGGCAGGGCACCCAACCCACGCTCAAAAAGCGATGTGAGCGCGTCGGCATCAAACGCGCCCAACCGCGGGCCGCGCTCACCCAGGCGCTGGACCGGGCGAAACAGCAACGACGCTCGATTCACTTTTTGCCCCCCTACCGGGCGGACGCCGCCGTTGCCCTGGCCGAGTTGCTGAGCATTCCGCTGTCGACCGTCGAAAGCGCCTCCTCCGTCAAGCTGATCAAGGCGGTGGTGGAGCAGCGATCGGTGAAGACGCCAGCCGAATTGGTGGAGATCGAAAAAGCGGTCGACATCACCGCGCGGATGCATTTGGAAGCGATGACTGTGGCGCGCGCCGGGATGCTCGAAGCAGAGCTCGTCGGTGCGGTCCATCGCATCGCCATCGCCGCCGGAGGCCAGCTCTCTTTTCCGGTGATCATGACGACCCATGGACAGACGCTGCACAACACGACCTATACCCATTCGCTGCGCAGCGGGCAGATGGTGTTGCACGATTCAGGCGCCCAGACTGCGATGGGATACGCGGGGGATATGTCGCGGACCTTTCCGGTGGACACCCGCTTTACCACCCGTCAAAAAGAGATTTACAGCGTCGCCCTCAAAGCCCACCAAGTTGCGGTGGATGCCCTGCGCCCGGGCGTGCTGTTTCAGGGGATCCATCTCACCGCCTGCCGCGCAATCGCCCGCGGTCTGGTCGAGCTGGGATTGATGAAGGGGGATGCGGACGAAGCGGTGGCCGCCGGTGCACATGCGCTGTTCTTTCCTTGCGGCACGGGGCACATGGTCGGCTTGGATGTTCACGATATGGAGAACCTGGGGGAGCAATACGTGGGCTACGGGGATGGAATGCGCCGCAGCGAACAGTTCGGTTTGAAGTACTTGCGCTTGGCGCGGATGCTCGAGCCGGGCTTTGTCGTCACGATCGAACCGGGAATCTATTTCATCCCCGAGTTGATCGATCTATGGGCCCAGGAGAAGCGCCACGAGCAGTTCATCGCCTACGACAAACTGGCCCCCTATCGCGATTTCGGCGGGCTGCGCAACGAAGAGGATTTTGTCATCACCGAGCAGGGGGCGAGGTTGCTCGGTCAGCCGGTACCTAAATCGATCGATGCGATAGAAGCGATTCGCTCCAGATAACGCTCACCCACCCACGCGCAGGGCGAAGTAGACGATGAACGCCCCGGAGACGAGCCACACGGCGGGGTTCAGTTGTCCGAAGCGGCGGGCGGCGACGTGAGAAAGTGTGAACAGCACGAAGCCCGCACCCAGACCATTGGAAATGTTGAACGTCGCCGGCATGATCAGGATGGTGCTGAGGGCGGGAATGGCGACGACCGGATCTTTCCACTGAATTTCAGCCGCGCTGGAGAAGACCATCGCACCCACGGCGATTAACGCCGGTGCCGTGGCAACGGCGGGCACTGCGGCGATCAGAGGGAAAAACGGCAGGGTGAGCAGGAACAGGGCGGCGGTGACCAGGGCGGTCAGGCCGTGTCGACCACCGGCCACCACCCCGGCCGCGCTCTCGATGTAGGTGGTGACGGTGCTGGTGCCGAGCAATGCGCCGACGATCGTACCGATGGCATCGGCGGTGAATGCCCGGCTCGCCCGGGGCAGGCTGCCGGTGCGGCTGACCTGGCCGGTAGTGTATCCCAGAGCGAGCAGCGTCCCCATCGTGTCGAACAGATCCAGGAAGAGCATCGTAAAAATGGCGACCAGCAGCTCGGGGCGCCCCAGGTGTTCGAGCGCCGAAAGTGCCGCACCGAAGGTCTGCTGGGGAATCGCCGGGAGTTGGATCCAGGCGGTCGGCGGTGGGGAGATGCCGATACCGATGGCCAGGACCGCGGTCGTGCCGATACCGACGAGCACCGCGCCGGGCAATCCGATGCTGACGCAGATCACTGTGATTCCCAAGCCGGCGAGCGCGACCAGGGTCGGGGGAGCGGTCAGCTGCCCCATGGTGACCAGCGTCTCCGGGTGATCGACGACGATTCCCGCCTGTTTGAATCCGATGAAGGCAATGAACAGGCCGATTCCCGCCGCAATTGCCCTGACCAAGACGGGTGGGACCGCGGCGATCAGGCGCTCCCGCAATCCCAACAGGGAGAGCACCAAAAAAACAACACCCGAGATGAGTACTGCCAATAGCCCGGCCGACCAGTGGAGGTCCATCTGTCCGCACACGGTGAAGGCGAAAAATGCGTTCAATCCCATGCCCGGCGCCAGCGCAAAGGGGTAGCGGGCCCACAGGGCCATGACTGCCGTGGCGATAGCGGCGGCCATGCAGGTGGCAAAGAACACCTCCTCGGTGGGCATGCCGGACTGGGAGAGAATCGCCGGATTGACGACGACGATATAGGCCATTGTCAGAAAAGTGGTCACCCCGGCGGTGATCTCCCGGCGGATGTGACCCCGGTTCGGTCCGAGGAGGCCGGGTAGCGGATTGTCGGTCGAGGGACGGCTCATCAAGGCTCCGCAGCAGACCGGCTAGGATTTGTGCAGAATGAGGCGCATGAAATTTTCACCCACCAACTCGGCCAGTCGTTTCAAGCGGTGCCAGGAGGGCAGGGTGATGCGAATTTTATCCGAATAGACCAGGCCCACCACCCGCTCTCGAATCTCAATCGGCAGCACCAGTACGCGGGTCGATTGACCGCCAAAGGCGGCGGCGAGCACCTTGTCCCCCGACTCGCGGCCCAGCGGCCCCAAGTGAATGCGGCGATCTTCTACCACCCGGCGCAAGATGGACGGAGAGGTCAGCGGCAACCAGAACGACTGAATCGCCTGGTTGTTGGTCAGCTCTCCGGCAACTGCGAAGCCGCGGATCTCCTTGTTGCGGACCACGAAGAACATCGCCCGTTCGCAGAAACCGTGCAGGTATTCCAAGGTACAATCGATAATCTCGTCCCGGTTTTCAGCGGCATTGATCTTGGCAATCACTTCGGACTCGCTCATCTTGCGCTGAGCCGGAGCGGCAGATGGCGGTATTTGGCTGATCAAGCGGTCCCGCGGCGGCATCTGCGGTGGCGGTGATGGGGGTATTGTCTTCGGATATTTCGAGATCCGCGGGGGGGCCTCGTCACTGGATGATTTGGCCGAATTCGGCGTGGGTCTGGCGGCCGGTGGAATGGTCGGACGCGCATTGGCGACCCGAGGGGGGACGGCATCGTTGCCGCGCTTTGCCGGTATCGAGGGAGGCCCCGGCGGCATGGTCTCCCGGGTATTGACCACCTCCTTGGGCTGACCGGGGGAGCTGTCGGTCCTCTGCGGATCCGGTGCACCGGGCTGGATGGTGACGGGGTGCTTGGATTGTCGAGTCTCCGGCGCAACCGAGGGGGTGGTGGTCTGCGTCTGGACGAGCGGCTCCTCGGCGGTCTCTTCGGCTGTGGATTCTTGAGCATCTCGCACCGAGATGACCGGTGCCGAGATGACGTGAACATTCGACTTCTGGGTCGGCGAGACCCGCGAGAAGGTCGATGACGAGCGGCGATCTTCGGTCGCCGGCCGCAGTGAAGTTCTTGATACAGAACGGATGCGGATGGACCCGATCGGGTGTTTCTTGATCTCAGCGCTGGTCGAATCGGACGTCGTTGGGCTCTCTGCAGTCTTGTCACCGGAGCGCCGTTGGTGTCCGGATGCCCCGTCCAGTCTCAGGGGAACCCGTTCGAGCACCGGGGGATCTCGATCTGCCGGCGCGGCTTTTGCTGCACTCATCGGTGGCGGCGGCGGTGGGGGTGGCGACGGTTCGAGGGGAGCCCCCTCGGTGGACTCGGCGCCACGGAGATGGGCGTCAAAGGCTCGCGTCTCCCGCTTGGGTTCGAACGACCAACTGTCGTCGGCCAACTTATCTTCGTCGCCGGTCGGTTGAGCCGGTGGCTCGACCGTGCCGAACCAGGATCCGCGGACCAGGTCCGATTCCGCCTCGGCATCCTTCTCTGCCCGAGGGCGGGTGAGGGGGATGGGGACGGTGCTCTGGGCCGCCTGATCAAAATTGGCCAGGGTGGCCTTGGGTCGGATATTGTAATACTTGGACTGGGCCCAGCTCATGTCCGGTTCACTGACCACTGCGACCGAGACCGACAAATCGGTCCGCTCGGTGACCTCGTCGACCACATAGTCGAGGCTGGGATCGGTCATACCGATCAACAGGTGTTGGGCCTTGCGCCGCAGGGGTAGTACCCGCAGGGACTTGACCATTTCCGGATTGAGCAGGGCGATCACCTCAGGGGCGATATGGGCCAAGGCGGTTCGCGGCCAGTGATCGAGCAGGTATCGGCGGACGAAAAACTGGACGAGTTCATCAGCGGTGATCGCGTTCATCGACACCAAATGATAGCTGACCGTCGCCCCCTTGTCGGTTTGTAGGACGATCGCCGCGTCGAGTTGCTCCTGGGTCACACGACCATCGGCGACCAGGGTCTGCATGGCTTGACTCATGGCAAAATGATACCAACTCGGCCCAAGATAGCAATGTTCTGACTAGGATAGATATCCTTTTTTATCTGTGCCACCATCGGCTTGCCAGAGAGGATTTGCGGTAATGATTGAAATTTCGTTTACCAAGATGCACGGCCTGGGCAACTGCTTCGTGCTGGTCGATGATCGACAGAGACAAGTGAGTGGTTCGGTTGACACCGCCGAGCTGGCAATCGCCGCCTGCGACCGCAATTTCGGGATTGGTGCGGATGGTCTGATCCTGTTGCAACGATCCGCGACAGCCGACCTGGCGATGCAGATCGTCAATGAGGACGGATCGGCTGCCGAGATGTGCGGCAATGGCATAAGGTGCTTCACTCGGCTGGCGATCGAACGGAAAATGGTGGGCGGTCCCCGGCTGACCGTTGACACCCCTGCCGGCCTGATCCGCACGCAGCTCCTGGATGATCAGCGTGTCCGAGTCGACATGGGACAACCCGGCCTGGCCGGCCCCGACGTGATTGTAGAGGGAGAGCCGCCGGTTCACGTCGAGGAGCAGGGACGCGTATTTACCTTCGTCTCCATGGGCAATCCCCACGCGGTGACCTTTGTCGATGATTTTCAGTTCGATTGGCAACAGGTGGGTGCCGTGGTCGAACGGGCCAGGGCGTTTCCCCAACGGGTCAACGTGCATTTTGCCCGGCTCGTAAGCCGCACCGAGGCTGAAGTGAAAGTGTGGGAGCGGGGTTGCGGAGTGACACTGGCCTGCGGTACGGGCGCTTGCGCCGTCGCGGTCGCCGGGGCGGTCGAAGGACGACTGGAACGGGGCCCGGTGACGATCGCGCTTCCCGGCGGTCCGTTGGAAATAGAGTGGCAAGAGAACAACCAAGTGATGATGACCGGTCCGGCGATTGGCATCTGTAGCGGTATTTATTGCTTCGAGCCGCTCGGTGATGAATCGCGGCGTTTTCGATAGGTCGAGTCGACGGGTTCGAGCAGATGGAGAGATCGATGACAGAGGTTAGCCGAAACGAGATTGTCCGGCATCTGGACGAGATGCTGCAGGTGGCGACCATTGAGGATGATTCAAACAATGGGTTGCAGGTACAGGGGGCGGAGCGGGTCAGCCGAATCGCGCTGGCCACCGATGCGGCGCTCGAGGTCTACCGCCAAGCAGCCGCGGCGCGCTGCCAATTCCTCATCGCCCATCACGGTCTGATCTGGCGCGGAATTCGTTCGGTGACCGGTCGCGAATACGAACACCTCCGGTTTCTCATTGAAAACGACATGAATCTCTACGCCGCACACCTGCCGTTGGATCTCCACCCCGAGGTGGGCAACAACATCGAGCTCACCCGATTGATTGACTTGCAGGATGTGGCGCCGTTTGGCGGCTATCGCGGCGCAGCGCTCGGATTTGTTGGGCAGCTGCCCGCCCCGATGACCCCTCAACACCTGGCCGAGGCCTTTCAAAAACAGATCGGCGGCGATCCATTGATCCTGCCGTTCGGCGACAAACAGGTGCGTCAGGTGGCCATCGTCTCCGGCGGCGCGTCCAGTATGCTGCCCGAAGCGATTGAGCGGGGCGTGGACTGTTTCGTCACGGGCGAGGGCAAACAGGCGGACCACCACTTGGCTCTGGAGGCCGGGATCAATGTGATCTATTTGAGTCACTACCACTCGGAAACCCTCGGCGTTAAAGCTTTGGGCCAGGCGCTCGAACAACGGTTTGAAGTTGAGACAATCTTCATCGATGTGCCGACGCTGTTTTGATGCCCCCTCTTTTGTCCATCGTTCAATCTCGATTTCGATTGAGTTTTGCGGGAATGGCCCGGATCGGGATCTTGGGGGCCGCCCTGCTCGTGGAATGCGTGCTGATCAAAGCTCAGCAGGTTGAAGCGACGGTCGGACACACCGACCTGGTCGCCGTCTTGCGGGCGGTCCGACTCGACTTGGTATACCTGTTGGTCGTCGCGCTGGGGTGCGGGATCGGCTTGTCCGTCGTGAAGCGCCGGATCGGTCGGCTGGCGGTGAATCTCCTTTTTTACGTCGCGATGCTCTATGCGGTGGTGATCAACGCGGCGAGCCACGGCTACTTCCTCGCGACGGGATCCAACCTCTCCTGGGGACCGATCGACTTTTGGCTCGGTCACACCGGGGTGACCACCGAGATCATGCAGAGCGAGGCTCGCTCCGGACAGGTGGTGCTCTTCATCGTGGCGGTTTGCGCGATTGCCGTGGCCAATGGGGTGATTCCCCGAATCGGTCCTGTTCGACGCCGGTTGGAGCGGCTCGGGGAGCTCTCCTTCAACCGTTCGGCGATCGTCACCGGGACCATCACGGCGGTCTGTATCGGACTCAGTGTGATGGCACCGCCGGCCGGCGCGGCGATGGCGGTCTCCCGCTGTATGCCGGTGTACATCGTGCTCAACCGGTTAGACGAGTCATCATCGAAGAGCGATAAAGACAAAGGCGGACAGCCCCTGTGGAGCGATCGCCTCGAGTTTCAATCCCAATCGGACGGCCCTCGCCCCAACATCGTGCTGTTCATTTTCGAGGCGCTCAACTGGAAATCCACTGACGTCTATTTTCCCGGGAAGAACACCACCCCCTTTCTCGCTGACCTGGCGGCCGGTGGAACGGTGGTGGAGAACCATTACACCGTACTCCCCCACACGACGAAATCGCTGGTTCCCATTCTCTGCGGGATCTATCCATATCTGGACACGGCTCCGTTGGAAGCCTCCCCGGGAATGCTGCCCCGGCGCTGCCTGCCCCACATCCTGCGCAGCCAGGACTATGCGACGGCCTTTTTTCAACCCGCACGAAACTTCGAGAAGCGCAACCAGCTCATCGCCAACATGGGATTCGAGCTCTACGCCGGATCCAGTGATTTGAAGCAGGACGGGTTCGGCAAGCTCAGCTACTTGGGCAAAGCGGACGAGATTATGATCGAGCCGAGTATGCGCTGGGTCGACTCGGTGCGGGATCGGCCGTTTCTGCTCACCTACCTCACCCTGGCGACCCATCACAATTACATGACGCCCCACTCCTACAAGCCGATCGAGTTCGAGGGGCTCAAGGGGAACCACGCCAATTACCTCAACGCGGTGCGCTACACCGACGGTGTGCTGGAGCGGATCTTCAAACAGTTGGAGGAACGCAACCTCATCGAGAACACCGTTTTTATCGTCGTCGGGGATCACGGGGAGGCGTTCGGCGAGCACGGCCGGGGTCAACACGATTTGATCATCTGGGAGGAGGGACTGCGCAGCGCCAGCGTGCTCTACGGTCCCAAATTTTTGCCGACGCAAAAAACGATCAAGGGGATGCGCTCTCACTTGGATCTCATTCCCACGATCGGCGACCTGCTGGGCTTGACGCTGAAACAGGGGGAGTACCTGGGGCAGAGCCTGTTTACGCCGGTTCCCGACGATCGGGTGCTCTACCACTCCTGCTGGTTCAAGCGCCAATGTCTGGCGATGAGGCGGGGAGGGTTGAAGACGATCTACCATTATGATCTCCGCCCGATGGAGGTGTACGACAACGCCGCTGATATTTTCGACGAACACAATTTGGCCCGGAAACGGTCCTATGACGACACTTTCCTCGAGCTGCAAAAGTCGGAGATGCTGCGCTGGAAAGAGGCGGTCAACCGGCACTACGAGCAATGGCAGGAGGGCTTGCGAACGCGGCACGTCTCCTTTGAAAAACCGACGGTGGAGACACCCCTGTCCGCTCGGTTCGGCGAGTTGATCGAGTTTGTCGGCTACTCGGTCTCTTCGACCCGGGCGATGGCCGGGCAGGACATCGAGCTCAAGTACGTGTTCAAGTGCCTCAAGCCCATTCCCCCGGATCACCGCTTGCGCTTTTGGGCGACCCTCGGCGGTCGCGCGATCAAGGCGGATCACGAACCCGTATTCGGCGCCCTACCCCTGACCGAGTGGGAAAAGGGGCAGTATGTCACCGACATTCACACGGTGCACATCCCCGGGCACCGACCGAGTGGTGAGGCTGTGTTTCACGTGGGGCTCGAGGATGCTCAGACCCATCAAAGGGAACCGGTGGGTCAGACCGAGGCCGAGGTGGACGATCGGCGGCTGCTGGTGACCCGAATTCCGGTCACCGGTGCACCGGCCAAAACCAAGTTGACCGTCGAGCAGCGGCGGGAGCTGGCGCAGGCCTGGGTCAGCACCGTGAAACCGGAGGTGGCCCGAGAGGTCCCGGTTCGGTTTGGCGACGAAGTGGAGCTCGTCGGCATTGTTCCGCACAACCTGGAGACGACGATCGGGGGCACCGTCGACATCAGTTACGTCTTCCGCGCGCGGGCGCCGGTGCCCAAAAACTGGCGCGTCTCCGCACGGCTGGTCCGCGAGAGGGACCAACGCGTAATCCGCGGTGACCGGCGGCGATCGAGGTCCAGCACC
>JANQET010000055.1 GCA_028278265.1 Myxococcota bacterium | reverse complement strand
GCATTCCGCGCCGGTGAATCAAGCTGCAACTTATTTCCTTTTTTTCCGAATAACAACCTAAATTGAACCGGCAATGGCCGTTTACGCAAATCCCCTCAGGTTTTTGGTCCAAAATCGCAATTTTGGGAGCCCTCCGCAGCAATTGCGCTGGGTCGGGCTTTGGGAACAGTCCGAAAATGCCTCGCCCCGGTCCCGAGCCCAAGGGGAAGTTGTTCGGCTTGGTGATATGAGAGGGGAGTGGAAGATAATTCAATTGATTTCAATGGGTTATATGACTGTAGCGCTTGGGGGCGATGGGATTGGAGGTGCGCTCGCGAACGCTGGATTTTCTGAACGGGCTTGCCCAGCGGGGAGAAATGGACAAATTGTGTGTTGGGTGGAGACAGCAGACAAATAGTACGGGGGGTAGAAAATGAAGATTGAAGGATGGGTAGGGATAATCAAGTCGATCAAAACACCGATTAGTTTGCTCGCCCTGATTACATTGATTGTTGGGTCACTGCTTATTTCTAATGACAACAAGATCATTATCGTGGCGTCCCTGGCGTTGCTGTTTTTAATAACCTTATTCAGTATTGTATACATGCTTAAAAGCAACTCCTTGGTCCCAAATGAGATTCGATCGATCTGGAGTAAACGTGATCTTCCGTTGGAGGAGAGTGAGAGAGATTCCTGGTTGGGGAAGTGGAATTGCCGATGGACCTATCGAGCACGGGACAATCGACTCAAACCCTATGTGGATGACATCATTGAGATAAAGGAAATTGACAGTAAAACGGGTGAACTTTCAGCAATAGGGCATTCTTCATATAGTGAAGGGTCGAACTACTTCTTTAAAGGGCGAGTTTCGAACAAACGAGTGGCGCACTTGTTTTATACCAGCCCCTCAGAAACCGCGGGTTTATCCGGTATGGTCATATTGAGTCGTCCTCCGGTCGGAGATATTGAGGGATGGTGGCTCGGTGCGGGACGTGAGGGAGGAGATATTGGCGGCGGGGTAACGGCTGAGCGACACGAGAACAATATCGAATTTGAAATCAAGAACTACGATGTCAGCTGATTGCTGTAGCACCGAGGTGAATCATCAATGTGAATAATCACCGGGCAGAAAAACTGGTTTCAAAAGTAGGCTTCGCAAAGGAACGAGGTGCTTTGGGAGGAGTGGAGCGCCACGGTTGATGAGCTCGTCAGTTGGGCCCTTCTGACGGAGGCACAATTGAAAGAATTTGGTAACAAATGTCACAAAAATCGCCAAGGTTGATGATTCGGGAGGCCGGCAACACACAAAACCCGTCGCTTTTGGTTCTGCGCGAAAAAGGGTACGATTTATGGATTGAGCCAGATGAGGAAGAGGAGAGCGAATTTACCGATTGGCGAGCCGAAAAAGATGGCAGGCAGTTTTCTGCGACCGATCCCAACGCACTATTGGGTTTGGTCGCGATGCAGGAGTGGAGGGGGGACAATTGGCAACTCAAAAAATCGGAACCGAGTATTTCCGATGAGCTATTTGAGGCCGCTTATCCAGATGAAGAGTAGTGTGTGTTCGGTGTCAAAACACCAAACTCGCATGAACGCCCATATCGATCCAGGTGGCATCGTCTTCAGCAGCGAGGTGACTGAAGCCGAAACTGACTCCCAGATTCAGGATCGGGAGAATCGTCAAATCGAGTCCGAGGCCGACGTCGTAAGTGAAGCCGGATTCGCTGGCGTCGATCGGTTCGTCGCGATTGAATCGACCGAATCCCATGTGGGCGTAGATAAAGGGCATTAGGCCGAGGTCGATGCCGACCAGACCGCCGATCATGCCTCGGACGATGTTGCCGCTGTTGTGGGGATCATCGTCGCCGTCAAAATGCATCATTGAAAACATCGCCTCCGGCTGAACCACCAGGAAAAGTACATCGGCGTTGTATCCCAGCTTTAAGTCAAAGCCGAAACCGAGGCCTGTCGAGTCCTCCGATTTGTCGGTCAAAATACCGAGCTTGGCGTCAGCGCCGACCGCCATACCGGCGTGGCCGGTCTGTGCTGTCAACATGAGAACAGCCGCTGTGGGGATTAAAATTAATAATCGTTTCATAAATACCTCCGATAAAAGAACACGACCAAGTCCAACCATTTATTCCAACTAAGGACTCGCGCAAATTTGCGCGAGTCCTTAGCAGATGCAGCCCATGGGTTTGAACACCTGAAACGGCCATTATTGTCACTGGTTCTCATCTGATGGCCGTCGCCAACAAGCCTTAAGAAAACCGCTCAACGGCAACCCTCGATGGATGGTTGACGTTCAGCAGTGATCACCCGCATCGATGGTTGACCCATTCTCGTTTTGTGATCTTTTTTCACCGCCATGTCAGATCGGCTGTCGGCCGCCTGTAGTAACGCATTGAGCAGAGCCGATGGAAACATCAGCTCGGGAAGAGTTCCGATGAAAGCAAGGAGGATTTTACAATGCAATACCGGGAAATGCTACTCGCCGTCGTATGGGTTGTACTATTTGGCGGAGCTGAAAAAGCCCAGGCCTATTGGGCGCAGGACTATGAATGGGCCAAACAATCGAGTCTGGTCGATGTGCGGTACGCGGACGATATGGTGTACATGCTGGGCAGTGTACAAGAAGATCCCCGCTTCATAGTGGTGATGGCGGTCAAGCTGTCCGGTGGGCTGGTCTGGTCCCGCTGGCTCGGACCGGTGGACGGTGGCGCGAAATGCCTCGAAAAAGTACAGCACGGACTGGTTGTGGTCGGTCAATCCGAAGCGGACGACCCGGACTACGACGCCGTGGTGGTGGCCAGGCTCGATCTCGACGGCAACCTCGAGTGGTCGCGCACCTACGAGATTCCGGATAGACACAACCTCACGGCCAGCGATATCGTCCGGGCCGGCGGAGACGACGTGATCATCGTCGGCGATGCGTACGACGCCGTCAGGGACAATTGGGACAGTTGGGCCATGCGGCTCGATCCGTGGGGTAACCCGATGTGGCACTACACCTACTTTCACACCTCCCGGACACAGGAACGCGCCCGCGGGATCGATTTTCTCGAGGGGCGCAATAAATTCATCATGGCCAGCAATTGGCGGGAAGGGGGTTCGAGCAATACCAATTTCTGGCTCACCGAGCTCAACCCCGACGGCGATCTGATCACCCACAAAAACCTCTATCCTCCCCAGCAAGCCTATCTCAGGGAGATCAAGTACGTCTCCAACAATGGCGAATACGCGATCACCGGTGTGATCTACGACCCGGTTGACGGCTGGGATATTCTGGCCCTGCAGGACGTTGCCACCTCTGCCGGCCTGCCGGATTGGGCCTATCGATTCGGCGTGGACAGCGCGCCGCGGACCGACGTGGGGTATGACCTGGTCCAATCACACAACGGCGATCTGATCATCGGTGGGTACAGCATGCTTCACACCCCCCACCGAGCCTCAGGGGCCCTGTTGCGGCTTCGCTGGTGGGATGGCGTCAAAATCTGGGAGCGCCATTACGGCAACAACAACCACCACGACCTGTTCACCGCGCTCGATCGGACCGAGGGGAGCGACTTTGCTGCAGTGGGCTACAACCAGAGCTTTGGGGCCACCGTACCGGAGTGGTCGGCCTGGGCGATGAGCCTCGACGCGAACGGGAACTTCAGCATTGACGATGCCTGTGTCGAGGTCACCACTGAAATGCATCGCAAATTCGTCGGCGTCAAAGTCCACTCACACGAACAAGTGCGCCACAAACCCGAGCTCCAGCTCAAAGAGGTCAACCTACAGCTGCTCGACGAAGAACCGGACGTGACCCACCTCTGCCCCTAATGGGGTCGAGAAGAGGCGAAAGGATTGACGATGAATTCTATGCAAAATATCAGGCAAAAAACAAACAGCCCCGCGATTGTCCTGGCCGCTTGCTTGGCTGTGCTGACGTCGGCAGGGCTGGCCGAGGCGCGGGTGACCCGCAGCTGCACGACGGAAATCTATCTGTCCGACGTGGAAGTGGAGATCGACGGGGTGTGGGTCGATGCCGGCGATGTGGGCCGATTGGATGCAGGCCATATCGTGTTCAGCGCGTCGGCCGGAGGATTTTCTCCCAATTTGGCCAGAATGAGGGCATCGCGAAAAGCAGAAGCGTGTATCGACGATTGGTACCGCAGTGATCTGTGTGTCGCCAGGGCCCGGTCGACGAGCTGGGGAGACGACTACACGGGGATCGACATTCACTCGGTGATGAACGAATCGATCTGCGAAGACATCGTTGCTCAGGGGTTGGACACGCTCCTGCGCCGACGCATTCGCGGCAGGCTGCACGCGAAAATAGACGGCAACCGATGTTGCAAAGACAGCTCGAGGGATTGCCCCTATGCCTACGGGCAGAGCCGCATGGGACGGTTCGACAGCTGGGGGCTCGCCGGCAAGGAGCTCTGGCCGGACTATCTGTGGTACTTCCAATGCGGTTTGATTATCTACGATGTGATCTTCCCGGAGTGGTGGCAGGACTAGAGGGCTATTGAGAGGAGGATAGTACAATGAGAAAAAAAATACGCTCACTATTTCAACTTCCCCTGGCAATCGGGTTGTTCGCGTTGATGGCGAGTGCACCGTCCTTCGCGGCAAAGGCTCCGGACCCGCGCCCCGACGACTCAGCCCACGATCGGGTCATCGATTTGAGCCCCTATTTCGAATACTTCTTCGATCACCCGGCCGTGGCTGACGCATCGATCGACGCTGTGGACAAGACGACCGAGACATATTTTTGGAAATACATCGTGGCCTTGGAAAAAAGCGGACGTCTTGAAATGGAGATCCCCGGGGATCTGTTGGCCTGCCCGGCCGAGGGATGCAGCTACATCGAGTTCACCGCCGACGAGGCCGCTCGCATCCATGCCGCCAAGATGGCGCACGCCATCTGGTTGGAGCTCCATCGCCTGGTGCCTTGGCGCCTCGCGAGCTACAAAGCGGCGGACCTCGATCGACTGTTTACCAAAAGGCTGCTGTTCGAAGGGCACGAAACCTCGGGCTGGGGGGTGATGTACCTGGTGGATCACTCCCCGTCAGAGCTTTACTCCTATATGGTCGATCATGGCCATATCGAGACTACCAAATTCGACACGTTAAATAGTGTGCTGGGTGATATTCGCTCGGATTTTACCCACGGGGTGCTCGGCCGTCATCCGATCTACCACGCCTACACCGCCCTTGATGCATTGACCGAATACGACATCTGGGGCCACCGGGTCAGCCGTTGGGGGTGCCACACGATGAGCGAGCTGCTGGTGGCGATGCTCCGTGCGGTGAACATCCCCGGAGAGGTGATCCACTGCAATGATTTCTATGACAGGGGCTGCCACGCTTCGGCCGATTGGCCGATTCTCTGGCGGGTGATGGTCCACGGGGATGACGTCTACCGGCGCGACCTGATGAGCATTCCCGACCATCTGCTCCTGCCCCACTACTGGTTCATCGAAGTCAGCCGGACCTTGGAGCCCTGTTTCGACGATCTCCCCTGCATCGGTCAACGCTATCTGGCGCTTCGGGCCTTGGCCCACCCGGGCCACTGGATTCTTAATCGCTGTCGGGATCCGGAGCGCTACGGTCATGTCAACTGCGAAGCCTATCTCACCGAACGGTATGGGGACTATCTCACCGAGGCCGAGTTGGAAGACGCGATAGCCGATATATTGGGGATGATCTAACCTGTTTTCAAAAACCGCCAAGGAATGCGCAATGAAAAATCGGTCAAAAAAAATGGCTGTTCCGGACAGCAACCCGAGCAGATCAACACCTCCGGCAGTTTTACCGATGGTCCTGCTCTGTTCATTTGTTGTTCTGTGCGGTGTGGGTCAAAGCGACGCCGCTCCCAACCGGAGTGACAAGGCCGAAGACCTGATCCGAAGTCTGAAGCAATATTCAGCTGGTCACCGTTTCTGGGTTGATTTCCGCGATGACCGGCACGTGCAGATGGTGCTGCACGTCAGCCGAGAGGATCTGAAGCTGCCCCAGGGGACGCCGTCACAAGAGCTCGCCGAGTCGTTTTTGCGCCGGTTCGGTCCACTGCTCGAGATCGATGTTGATACAGTCTCTTTTACCCTCGAGCGGATTACCGGCCAACGGAACCAGGTGTTGCTCTATGCACAACGCGTCGAGGGCATTCCCGTGTTGGGCGGTTGGCTCAAAATGACCATCGCCGATCAAGGGGCTAGTCGCGCGATTACACGGGTGTCGGGCCGGTATTTGCGAGATGCCGATCGCACCCCATTCATTCCCAGAATCACAGCCGAACAAGCCGAGCGGATCGCTGGGGATAAGTGCGGGATTCCAAAGCTCAACATCGTTTACCCCCTCGAGCCGACCCGCCTACTGATTTGCGACCCCTCGCTGATCGGTCGCAGTCCGGCTGAGCCAGCGCCTTCGCTCAACTGGCTCGTCGTCGTCGCATCTCCCCATCACGGTAGCGTCGTCACCCAAATCCTCGTTGATGCTGAGGACGGATCGATCACCCACATCCTGCCTCAGGTCGACCGGGCGAACTTCGAGATTTGGAACAGCGGTGGTCGCGATCAACCGCCGGTTCTCAATGACACAGCCCCTTCGGGCTATGATCTGTGGTTCACGGAAGACGGCGTCTACGGAGGAGCAGCGCCTGATGCGCGAGGCGACGAAATATACGAGAGTGTCCGGGATGTGTACGAGTTTTTCGACACGCTTTTCTCTCGCGGCTATCTCGCCTCAGAGCACGACTTTGCCGATCCGCTCTATCTCTACATCAACTTTCGCGGTCATTCGATCAACCGGGCGTCGATGCAGCGGCACTTCAAAGGGGCGGTCGGAGACGGTGGTCACTGGATCTTCATCTTTGCTTTTGGTGAAGAGGCGGTCTCACTGGACACGGTCGCTCACGAGTTGACCCATGCCTTCCATTTCTGGGAGACCGGCTACGAACGGTTTTGGGAATATGAAACCGTCTCTGAGCACCTGGCCGACGCGTTTGCCCATTTTGTCGGCGTCTGGACCGGACGGGATCCGGATTGGG
>JANQET010000034.1 GCA_028278265.1 Myxococcota bacterium | reverse complement strand
TGGTCCGGGCCGCCGAGCAAGATCCGGACGACCATTCAGCGGTTGCCCAGCTCGAACCAATGCTCAAAAAGCTCAAGGTGGAGTACCTGCTCAGAGAGGTCCCCCTCGCGATCCAGCAAACCCTCGATGGTATCGGCCGCGTGTCAGAGGTGGTCCGGGCGCTCAAGGAATTCGCCGTTCCTCAGAGCGATTCTCGCAAACACGTCGATCTGAATACCTGCATCGAAAACGCGGTTATCGTCGCGCGGAGCCAGTGGAAGGAAGTGGCCCAGGTGGAGCTCAAGCTCGATCCGGAGCTGCCCCCGGTCCCCTGTCTAGCTGCCGAAATCAATCAAGTGCTGCTCCACCTGATCATCAATGCGGTGCAGGCGATCGAAGATGCCGTTAGCGCGGGAAACCCCTCCCCGGGGGTGATTGTGATCAGCACCTCGGACGATATCACTCATGTGGAGATTCGCGTGAGCGATACCGGGCTGGGGATAGACGAGGCGGTTCGGGAGAAGGTGTTCGACCTCTTCTTCTCGACCAAGGAGGTGGGGCGAGGATCAGGTCAGGGGTTGTCCTTCTCCCACAATGTGGTGACCAAACAACACGGGGGAAAGCTGTTCTTCGAGTCCGAGAAGGGGCAGGGAAGCACCTTCATCGTCCGCCTACCAAAATAAACGGAATGTAAACGGCGGTGTCGATTACTGCTGGGCGACGGCGATTTCACCGGCTATTTTGCGCCACTCTTCGAGCTTGTCGGCCACGCCGATGGTGTCCAGATATGCGCTGTCCACCTCGATTTCGGAGTCAAGGGCATCCGCGATGTAGATCGCGCTCAACAAGTCGAATCCGGTATCGTTGGCCACCCGATCCGGATCGTGGTGGTTGGCGATCGCCTCGATAATCGGGTAGGGCAATCCCCAGAGGCTCAGCAGATAGGCCCCGATCTCCGCATGGGTCACCCCGTACAACTTCAATTCTGCTTGGTGGAACTCGAGATTCTCTTCGCGTACCACTGAGAGGATTTCGGTCATCCGCTCGGGCATCTCGGTGGCGATGATCAGCTTGCCGATATCGTGCAACATCCCGGCCATGAACGCGTCGTCGGATTGCTGCTTGTCCGCGAACAGCTTGGCCGCAATGCTCGCTGTCTTCAGTGCGTGGTCCTGCAGGGCATCGACGCTGATGCCCTGGGGCATTTTCTGGCCCTCTCGCCCGTCGAAGATCTCCACCGAGAGCACCAGGTTCTTGACCATTTGAAATCCGAGCCGGATCACCGCCTGATTGATATTGGTGATGCTCTTCGAGCGACCGAAGAAGGCGGAGTTGACCAACTGTAGGATTTTGACCACCATCGCCGAGTCCTGCTTGACAATCTCGGCCACGTCGTCGGCCTTGGTCTTGGGATCGGACAAGGCCTTGGTCAGGCTGGAGTAGATGCGTGGAATCGAGGGGAGCTTGTCCACGTGACCGATGACGTTGCGCACGGTCTGGTCGGTCAGCAGGGCGTTCAATCCGCAGGCCCGCTCGACCACCTCCTGGAGTAGGTTCGCCTTGCACGGCTTGTTCAAGTACTGGTGGGCCACGGGCACGGCGCGCATCGCCGCCTCTTGCTCTGCGTGGCCGGACAGCACGATGCGCACGATGTTGGGGTGGCGCTTGTTCACCTCGGCCAACAGGGAGGCCCCGTCCATCCCGGGCATGCGCATGTCGGTAACGATGACCTCGTAGTCCCCCTCCTCCTCGAGCTCCTCGAGAGCATCGTGACCGCTGGTGACGAACTCCATCTCCCATTCGTCGCTGAGGTGAAACAGCATCCGCTCGATCCCTTCGAGAATTCTCGGCTCATCATCGACAAACAGAATTTTCATGCCCTGCTCCTTTGCATTGTACGCATCCCAAATCAGGAAACCACGCGCACCCGAATCGGTTCGGCGATGCCGATTCGGCGGGAAAAATTCTCCAGACGTTCTTTCAGGGCCAAGCTGACCTCGTGTCCCTTGCCGATGATCACTTGCCCGTCGGCGCTCAGCACGTCCTCGTCGAGCACCATGAATGGTTTGAGCTCCTTGAGGCTGACCGCTTTGATCACATCCCCTCGCTCACCACCGCGGAAACCGGCGAGAATGTCCAGGAATCGCGCTTCGAAATTCTCCTCGCCGTTTTTCAACGTCCCGACCGCTTGTGATATCGTCAGCCCTCCGGCGACGAGCTGATCCACTTTGAGGGCCACGCGCAACATGCTCGCTCCCAGGAGAACTTCGTCCCCGTCGGTCGTGTCGACGATAACGTCGTTCTGCCGCTTGATCATTTCGGCGACGCCCTCGAAGCGTGGGATGCTCGAGAGCAGATCGTAGCCGGTCTGGGGAATCGTGGTCAGCATCTGCTTCTCGTCGTTGGAGATCTCCTGGCCGGCGTAGACCTTGTTCATCGTATCCGGGGGGAGAGTGATGCAGCCGATTTGGGAGAGCATCGCTGCCAATTCAAAGGGCCATTTTTCCTTGAGCTCCAGTTCACCGACCATGTGCTGCATATAGCGCTTGACGAATTCGGCGCGGCTGAAAGCGGTGGGGGAGGCCAGGGAGAGGATGTTGATGAACACCTTGGCCGACCCGGCGACGGTCTTCTCCAGCAGCTCCTTTTCCGCGTTGACCAGCCGGTACAGCTCGACCGCATCGTTCAGGGACTTGGTCAACATATCGACCGGACAGGGCTTGAGCAGAAAGCGAAAAATGTTACCGTCGTTGACCGCGGAAATCGCCGCGTCGATGTCCGCATGACCGGTGAGCAGAATCCGCACCGTGTGGGGAGAGAGCTTGCGCACCCGGGTGAGAAAAATCGCCCCGTTCATCGTCGGCATCTGCATGTCCGATACGACCACCGCGAACGGCCCCTCGGTCCGCAGCATGTTGAGTCCCTCCAATCCGCTGCGCGCGGTGGAGACATCGAACTCATCGAACAGGTTGCGCTCCAATCCCTCCAGCACGTTGGGTTCGTCGTCCACACACAGAATTCGGCGGCAATCGTCCATGTCGCTCATGATACTTCCTTTTGCAATGACTCCCGTAGCTGATTGGCCTCCAGTTGCCAGGCGTCGAATTGTCCGGTGATCCCCAAGTCGTCGAGGTAACCGACATCCACAGGGAGGCCCTGATCCAGATGGTTGGCCAGGTAGACCGCCGAGAGCACATCGAAGCCGCCCTCCCGGGTGACCCGGGTCGGGGCGTGGTGATTGGCCACGGCCTCGATGATCGGATAGGGCAGGCCCCACAGGCTGAGCAGGTAGGCCCCGATCTCCGCGTGGGTCGTGCCGAACAGGCGGTATTCCGCCTCGTGCAGCTCGAGGTTGGCACTTTCGGCCAGGGTCAGCGCCTCGTCCAGCCGCTCGGGCAGCTCGGTGGCCAACAGCAGGATGCCGATGTCATGGAGCATGCCGGCCATGAAGGCGTCATCCACTTTTTGTTTCTCCTTGAACATTTTGGATGCGGTCGTGGCCGTGCGAAACGCGTGTTCCTGGGACGATTCGATGGAAAACCGATCCGGACTCAGGGCCAGCTCCTGGGGCTGAAAAACCTCGATTGACAACGCCAGATTCTTGACCATTTGAAAGCCGAGGCGCACCACGGCCTGTTTGATATCGCTGACATTGGAGGAGCGGGCGAAAAAGGCGGAATTGACCAACTGGAGTACCTTGGCCGACATCGCCGGATCGTGCTTGATGATCTCGGCCACGTCCTTGGCATCGGTCTCCAGGTCGGCCAGGGCGCGGGTCAACTGGTTGTAGATGCTGGGCACGGAGGGCAACTTTTCGATGCCCCCGGCCACTTTGCGAATCGTCTCGTCGCTCAGCAACTCCTGCAGACTGCAGGCGCGCAAAATCGTGTCCTGCAGCAGGTCCGCCCGACACGGTTTGATCAGAAATTGATGGGCCACCGGCACGGTGCGCAGGGCCGCCTCCAGCTCAGCATAGCCCGAGAGGACGATGCGGACGATATCCGGATAGCGTTTGTTGACCTCGCGTAGGACTTGCGCCCCGTCCATGCCGGGCATGCGCATGTCGGTGACCACCACGTCGAAATCCCCTTCGGCCAGCTCTTCGAGCCCCTCCTCACCCCCGTTGGCGAATTCCATTTCCCACTCGTCAGTGAGATGAAACAGCATCCGCTCGATTCCCTCGAGGATGCGCTGTTCATCGTCGATAAAGAGTATTTTCATTTGTCGCCCCCTTTGGCCTCGAGCGGCAGGCGGATGATGAAAGTGGTCCCCTGACCCATTGTCGACTCCACGTCGATCTCTCCTTGATGTTTGTCGACCACCACCGAATGGGAAATCGCCAGCCCTTGCCCGGTTCCCTTGCCCACGCCCTTTGTCGTAAAAAACGGATCGAATATCTTTTCACGCACCTTTTCGGGAATGCCGGTTCCCGTGTCGCTGATGCGGATCTCGGCCCACGGCGGTGTGAGGTGGGTGTTAATCGTTATCGTGCCCTTTTCGGACGCCCCCTCGCCCAGCTTGTCCGCGATGGCGTGGGCGGCGTTGACCACCGTGTTGAGGATCACCTGGTTGAACTCGTCCCTCAGGCAGGGCACCGGCGGGAGCTCCGGATCGAACTCGGTGACCACCTCGGCGACGTATTTCCACTCGTTGCGCGCCACCGTTACCGTACCTTCAATCGCTTTGCCCAAATCCACGTGGGCCTTTTCCCCCTCGCTGGGATGGGAGAACTCCTTCATCGCCGCGACGATGGTGGCGATGCGATCCAATCCCTCCAGCGATTGCTCGAGCGCCCGGGGGACCTGTTTGCTCAAGTAGTCCAGTTTCGCCTTTTTCAGGGATTTTTTGGTCTGCTTGATCTGCTCGTCATCGAGGGGGCCCTCGATCGCGTTTTCAAAGGTGTCCTTGAGCGAATTGATCGCTTTGAGCATGCCGCCAAAAGCCTTTTGCAGAAAAAAGGTGTTGTCCGAGACGTACTGGGTCGGCGTGTTGATCTCGTGGGCAATCCCGGCGGCGAGTTGACCGATCGATTCCAGTTTTTGCGCTTGAAGCAGCTGCTGTTCGATGTTCTTTCGTTCGGAGATGTCGATCGGAGAGAAGATCACCCGGGAGAGGTCCTCTTCGTGCCCTTCGGCAATGGACCACTGCATCAGGATGCTGGTCTCCTGGCCGTCCAGCTTGCGCACGGTGGTCTCTGTTTGAATCACCGGCTCCCGTTGGGAGAGCAGGACCAGACAATCAATCACCGCGTTGAACGATTCCTCGGTGAAGGTCATCAAGAACTTGTCACCGAGCTCGGACTTGCTGGCCGCGCCGAACAGGGTCAAGGCCGCGAAGTTGATATCGAGGGTGCTCATCAAGCTGACGCAGCGCACCACCTCGGAGGGGTTGGTTTTAAAAAACTCACCGAGATCGGCAACCCCGGTGGACCGTGTCTTGTTGAACAGGGCCAGGGTGCGTGAACAATCCAGCTCCCACAGGGGGACCGGCGCCTCCTCGAACAGCACCCGACTCCTCGCCTGGGCATTGCGCAGTGCTGCCTCGATCTCCTTGCGCGACTCGATCTCCTCCCGTAGCAAACCATTGACCTCCTCCAGCATCGAATGGGAGGTCTCGTAGCGGTCGTTGGCCTCGACCAGCGAATCGACCATTTGCTGCAGGTTCTCGGCGCTCTTGTGCCGTTCAATGGCGTAGCGCACGCAGCGCTCTAGGGTATCGCTGTTGAATGTCCCCTTGACCAAGTACTCCTGGGCCCCGCTCTTGAGCAGCTCGACCCCGAGGATGAACTCGTTGTCCCCGGTGAGCACGAGAATCGGAATATCCCTGGAGTGCTCCCGCACCTGCAACAGCGTGTCGATTCCCTTGCTGTCGGGCAGGCCCAGGTCGCACACGATGATGTCGTAGGTCGGACTGGCAAGCCGCTCCCGGGCCTCGGCCAGGGAGGCGACGCGGTTGAATTGAAAATTGTGATACTGGCACTTGCCCGCGATCCCGGTGAGGGTCTTGGCGTCGACCACACTGTCTTCGATTAACAGCACATTGAGCTGCAAGGGCACGGATGTGAAAACGTCCGGCGCATCGATGGAGAGCGTCTTTCTCGTCTGTTCTGTGGTTTCCATACTCATCCAGACTGCAAGTGTTCCATCTGGCCGAGGTTGCGATCGAGCACTTCGCGCAACTCTTGGGGCCGGATCGGTTTGGCCAGGTAATCGTCCAGGCCGACCTCCAAGAAGCGCGTCTTGTCCTGGTTCATCGCGTGAGCGGTGACAGCGATGATGCGCACCTCACGGTTGAGGGTCTTCGACTGGGGGTTTTTGATTTTGCGACAGGCGACCATGCCGTTCATCACCGGCATTTCGATGTCCATCAGGATCAGGTCGAAGGCGGTGTGCTCTGCCGCTTCGACAGCCGCCTTGCCGTTGGCCACCGCGGTCGCCTGGTAGCCCAGCTTCTCCAGCATCTTGAGTGCGACTTTCTGGTTGATCAGGTTGTCTTCGGCGAGCAGGATGCGCACCTGCTCGGGGCGGTGGATGCTCTGGCGAGTCGGGGCGTTCGTAAAGGGAGCCTCCGTGTCGGCAGCCCCCTGCACCTGCTCTAAAGAGATGGTGAACCAGAAGGTGGAGCCCTCCCCGGGCCGGCTCTCCACGCCGATCGCTCCGCCCATTAGCTCACTCAATTGCTTGGAGATGGCCAAGCCGAGTCCGGTGCCTCCGTAGCGACGGGTCATCGTGCTGTCGATTTGCGAGAACGAACGAAAGAGCCGATTGAGGTTTTCTTTGGCAATGCCGATGCCGGTGTCCTTGACGGTGGTGCGGAGGGTCACCTGGGTCGACGTCCTATCCGCCAGGGATACGTCAACGGTAACCGAGCCCCGACGGGTGAACTTTATCCCGTTATTGGTCAGATTGATTAGAATTTGACGCAACCGACCGGGATCACCGACCAGCCGTTCGGGGATGTCGTGGGCAATGTGACAGTGGAGCGCGAGTGTCTTCGGTTCTGCGGATATTTTCATCATCTCGATTACTTCGGTGATGGTTTCCCGGGGATCGAATTCGATCTTCTCCAGATCGAGCTTGCCCGCCTCGATTTTGGAGAAGTCGAGGATGTCGTTGATCAGGGAGAGCAGGCCCTCGGCGCTGGACAGTACGGCCTTGGCGAACTCCTGCTGGTCCGGCTCGAGGGGCGTGTCGAGCAACAGCAGGGCCATGCCGATAATGGCATTCATCGGCGTGCGAATTTCGTGGCTCATCGAGGCGAGAAAGCTGCTCTTGGCCGCATTGGCGGATTCGGCCTCGGCGGCCATGCGATTGGCCTGTCCGATGGCGTGTTTGAGCTGTCGATTGATCGCCTCTGTTTCATCCTTGGAATGCTTGAGCGCCCGCTCCATGCGCTTGCGTTCCGCCACCTCCGCCTTGAGCTGGGCGACCACTCGTTCCAGCTGCCGGGCCATCTCGGCCTGTCCCCGTTCGGTGATCGCTGCGCGGTGTTTTTCCACGGCGGCCTTGACCGCGTCGCGAATCATTCCCGGCGAGCACGGCTTGGTGAGGAAGCGAAATATTTGACCTTCGTTGATCGTGGTGATCGCCGCGTCCACCTCCCCCTGACAGCCGGTGAGCAGGATTCTCGTGGTCTCCGGGGCGATTTGCCTGGCCTGGCTGAGAAAGGTGGCCCCGTTCATCCCGGGCATCATCATGTCCGAGATAACCACCGCAAACGGACCGGCCTGATCGAGGATCTCGAGACCCTTGGCGCCGCTGTTCGCCGTGCTGACCTCGAATTCCATCCCCAGCGTCCGCTCGAGACTCTCGAGGATGTTCTGCTCGTCGTCCACGCAGAGGATCCGCTTGTGGTCTTCGAGCTCCATCACCTCGAGCCGTCTCGCGTCGTGCAATAGTACCCCATGAGATATCTGCTCGTGTACCTTCGCATTTCAGGCAGCCCCCCGGCTGACATCGATTGCCCGTTTTCCTTTTAAATCGTCCCTGTTCCATAAAACATTAGACCAAAATGATCGTCGGACCGGCTGCCCGGACCGGCCGCCTGACCGGAGATCCGCGCTTTGTGGTTAAGTTTTTTGTCAGCACGCCGGTTAACCTTATGAAATCCTTGCCCCATAAGAGGGTGATGTCACTGACGGTTCCAAAGAAGATACTGTTTGTCGATGACAACCCGCAGGTCCTCGAGGGACTGGAGCGCATGTTCTCCATGCTCGAGGAGCCCTGGGTGTTGGCTTTCTCCAACAGCGGCGTTGATGCGCTGGCGCAGTTGCGGACGCAGGAGTTCGACATCATCGTCACCGATGTGCGGATGCCCGGGATGTCCGGGGCCCAGTTGCTTCAGCTGGTGCAACAGCAGTACCCCGACATCGTGCGGATCATTCTCTCCGGACAGCGCGACAACGATGCGATTTTTCGATCGTTCAACCACGCCCATCAGTACCTCTCCAAACCCTGCTCGGCCCGCGAGCTGGAGCGGGTGCTGGCCCACGCCTGTACCCTGCGCGAGGCGTTGCTCAACGAACACCTGTCGTACGTCGCCGAGGTGGCCACACTGCCGAGCGTGCCGGATATTTATCGGCAATTGATAGACTTGATGGCCGACGAGCTGCCCCCCATCGACCGGGCGGTCCGGTTGATCAAGCAGGACGTGGGCATCTCGGTCAAGCTGTTGCAGCTGGCCAATTCCGCGCGCTTGGGCAAGCGGGAACCGGTGTACACCGTCGAGCAGGCCGTCGCCGACCTGGGCCTGGAGACGGTTCGTTCACTGGCGATTGCCGATGAGGTGTTCTACCCGCTCGAGCCCGAATCCCATGCGGTCGGATTCAACTCGGTCGACTGGTGGCGTCATAGCATGGACGTGAGCTACTACACCGGCGAGTTGCTCAATTTGGAAAAAGCGGATCGGGAGTACAGCGCCATCGCCAAGGTCAGCGGGCTGCTGCACGATTGCGGAACCCTGCTGTTGGCCACCCAACGACCGGCGGATTACGAACAGGTGCTCGCCGCGGTCACCGAAAAGGGCCTGAGCCTGTACGACGCGGAAACAGAGGTTTTAGGGGTGACCCACGCCCAGGTGGGAGCGTACTACTTGGAGCTGCGCGAGATTCCCCCACCGATTGTCGAGGCCACCGGCTTTCATCACCAGCCCTCCTCCTCACCGGCGATGAAATCGATTTTCCTCGCTGCCCTGCATGCGGCCGACGTGTTCACCATCGTCAAGCGTTCGGCCATGGGCAGCAATCCGTTTGACTACCTGGACCTGCCCTATCTCAAATCTATGGGGCTGGAGGCGAAGATTCCGACCTGGCTGCGCTGCTGTGTGTCGTAGGCGGGCTGATGGTTGTGGCCTCTCCGGTGGGTGTCGTCGGCAGGGGGCGGACCGTCTTGTAGAGCTTGATCATTTCGTAGCTGTCCACTTCGACCAGTTCACCTGATTTCAACTTGGCGCGATACGCTCTTTTATGCTTGGGCCGAAGCCGTTTGAGATTGACCAGATGGTAGTCGACCGGCTCCTCCGGTTGGTGGTGGATCAACCCGTAGAAGCGGGACCGGTTCGATGCATGGGAGCTGAGCGCCTCGCTGGCCTGGACCGAGGCGTCCGGGCCGATGATCGCGACCATTCGCTGCACTGCCGCGTATTGCTCTTTCAGTTCAGGGGTCATCCGCCGGGTCAGGCGTGAGAATTCGTGGTTGTCCACCAGCACGCCGAATTTCATGCTCAAAAGAACACTGGCCACGAGCACGCCCCCCAAGCAGGACAAGGCGAACGACCGCCTCGCGGGGATGAGGCGCTGCCAGCCGTTCTTTGCCAACCGCTTGAGCGCGACCGGGAGCAGGGCGATTAACACGGGCAGCAACACCATCGTGTACTGGTAATGGGTCGAGTACATGTGGCTTCGCGAGGCCAATAGGATCACCGCCAGACCGTACCCCATCGCGATGCGGCCGTACGGGGCGATGAACGGTAGAAACAGCAGGGGACCGAAGACCTGAAGCAGATATTTGATCTTCGCCTCGATCAACAGATGGCGCAGCACGTGGACCGGATTGGTCACCAGGGAGAGGAGAATATCGGCGACCCCTCCCTTGTTGGGAATGACGTAGCGGTAGTAGCGGGCGTAGTCATAGCCGCGCTGGCCGGTGTCGAACACATCCGTGGAGGACATGAAGACCAACTTCACAACGATGACGTAGGCCAGACTCACCCCAATCGTGATCAACCCGACGCGCAGGCTTCCCGGGCGTCTCGTGGCGATGGCGGCCACGCTGACCGCACAGAGCAGGACGGAGATGTCTTCGCGAATGAGCAACATAAAGGGGAGCAGCAGGTAGTAGCCCCTCGAGTTGCCGGTTTCCAGGAAATAGATTGCCAGCAGGAGGGGGGAGACGATGAGGGTCATCGAATGGAAGTCGAGCACATTGGCCCCGTGAAGCGCCGGGTGGAGCGCGTAGACTGCGGCCAGAGCGACGCCGGCCCAGGGACTCTTGAGGTGATGCCGGCCCAGCAGGAATGCGGGAACAACGCCGAAGCCGCACCAAACCGACTGGAGCACGAGCAGGGTTTCAGCGCGGGGCCAGAGGTGGTAGAGCGGCGACAAGAGCACCAAAATGGGATCGAAATGGGCGGTCGAGTGGTACCCGTTTCGCATCATCGAGCATCCCAGCGGGTTGCCCTGGGACGAGTGAAAAAAGATGTTGTCGTAAATCGCCAAATCCCAGGTCCGCGTGCCCAGGGCGTGATAGGTGGTCACTGTCAGGTGGGAGAGAAAGGCGGCGTATCCCAACCAGAGCAGGCCCACCAGCACTGCGGGGAGATAGGCGGTCAAGCGCCCGCTCCAGCGGGTCGTTTGCCCCGTTGTGGCAGGCGATTTGGCTCGGGCCAGCTGGTTGGCGATGCGCTGTTGCCATTCGTCGATGGACGGAATGCAGAGCAGGGCCGCGCCAATGATCAGTACAGCCGTGGATTTGGGATGGGTCACCGCCAGCTTGGGGGTCAGCGCCGCCACGACCAGCGGTCCGGCCAGCAGGAAACGCCACTGGCGGTAGATCGGGCGCAGGAATGCGGGATCGGGTGATCCGCCGAGGGAGCGGCTTTTTTTGCCGACGAGTTGATAGAGCGCAGCGTAAATGCCGATTGTGGCGATCCCGATGAACACCAGCGTGATCACCCGCTGGCCGTGGCCCAGATCGTTTTCGCTGAGCAGGGTCAGCAAATCGGGATTGGCCAGCGCCCAAACCACGGTGCCGATGGCGATGCCGAACAGGACGGGTTGCAGCCCGATGATGCGCAACCGTTCCATGGTGGGGCCGAGCAGGTCTCGAATTCGAGCGACCGTCGCTGCAGTGAAGATCTTCATCAACCCTTCCTCGTGGCCCGGAAACGTCCGGAACCAGCTCGAAACCTGCCCTCCGTTGTAGTCGGCTTGAGGGACCAAGGCAAATAGACGACCTTGGGGGCGGGGTGGGCGTGCCGGTGAAGTGGCCGATCGGTGAGAAAGTGTCTAGGGCCCGTCGGGGAGGAGCTCGGTGATGGTCTCTCTGATCTCGTCGAGGCGAAACGGTTTGGCCAGCGAGCGATCCGCCCCCAACTCCCGGGCCAGAAAGAGGTAGCGATCCGGCGCCACATTTCCGCCGCCGGTGATGGCGATGATTTTGATATCCGGCTTGTCCGCCTTGAGCTGCTTGATCACCTGTGATCCGTTGATGTCGGGCATCAGGATGTCGACCACGGCGATATCCGGCGTTCGTTCGCCGATTAGCTCGAGCGCCTCTTTGCCGTTGGTGGCGGTGTTGACTTCCAATCCCACCCGTTCCAGTCCGATCCGCAATGTCTCTCTCATCGATTTATCGTCATCGACGATGAGAACGTATGCCCTGGGATTCTGTTCGACTCCATTCATCGAAGTGCCTCATTATTCCACCGCACGCACTTGGCGGTTTTCGATTTGGCTCTACAGAAAGTATTGGGTGATTTTCCAGGTACAGCAACCTCCGATCTGTCGTCGGTTGTGCAGTAGCAGCAAGATGTTCTTTATATATGGGAATATATGCGTAATCATTTGGAAAAACCCGGATCCTTGCCCCATTGAAAAAAAATCGGGTGCGGCTGCGCGTTCATCGGAATGAAAGCGTTGTCCCGGTCGGCAGTGACGCGATTTATGACGCGTCCGGTGATTCGACCCGTGGGAGCTCGTAACCCTCCCGTGAAAAGTAGACGTGCAGCTGGTGTTGATCGTCGACTCTAAAGAAGCCGCTACTGTTCCACGGCGCCAGGGAGGTGATTTGCTGCAGCCGTTGCTGTACGACATTGTCCAGACTTGGCCCATCTGTGAAACCGAGGGTCATTTTGCACATTTTTGAGCTGCAATTGACCCGATGGTCGGCAAGTGCGGCGATGTCACTGTCCTGCAATTGATCCTGAAGGCGCAACTCGGCTTGGTCGCTCCAGCCCGGATCCCTCCCGTCTTCGCTGATCGCCAAATCGAGCAACTGCCCTTGTGCGATTGCGGTATCTATCGCCGAGTCTTCCGTAGGCGGCGGCGCTTGGGGCGCGACGGCCTCTCCCCCTTGTTCCAAATGGTCCAGCTGCTCCTCTATCTCTTCGATGTTCGTGGCGTTGTGGCGCTGACTACCCGCCATCCGGCGCTGGTTGCTGACGACAGCGTTCAGTCGTCGATTGATCGCCGCGACCTCATGGTCCAGCCTCGATTCGCCTTCATCGGTTTCAATCGAGGGGGTGCCGTCACCCGTCGAAACCAACGCCCTATCCGATACCGCGCCGGCGAAAAAGAAACGCCAGACGACAGTCACCACGGCGAGCATGAACACGGCCAAAATGGTCAGTTCTTTTTTTGTCATTTTGTACACCCATCAATTGTAAACCGGTCGCCTGAACCGCTAGTAGATCAGCGCTCCAGGCGACCGAGAGGTAAAGGTCGCTAGCGATGCGAACGACTATTCGTCAACGCGATAAGCGGTCAATCCGGATTTCTGATAGCTGCTGTTGCGGCCTGGAATTCTACAGGCCATGGACAGACTGTGGTTCGCCGTGCAGTGAATGCCGCCCATGCCAATCAACTGCGGGGTGCCGCTGGAGCCGCTGGTGGAGGCTGAGTTGCTGAACCAACCGGAGAGCCCATTGGTTGCGGAGTTGATACAGAAATACTGACAATTTGCGTCCTGGCTCGGGTGCACATCCATAATCCAGGCCCAGGCATTGTCGACGTTTCCATAGAGATCATCTTTGACGATGGGGCAGTCGAAGTATATGTAACCGTTGCTCGCATTGAAGGCGCGAGTGTAAAAGTATTCGATTGATTGTTCGTTGTTCGTATGGCAATTCGTACCGGGATACATTTTCTGGTCAGCGGCGATGGCCGACAAAGAGGTCAATGTCAAGGAAGCCAGCAGGCAAAGAGTGATTACGCGTTTCATTTGAATTTCCCTTTCATAAAGATAACAATTGTTTTGGTTAACGCTTAGTTTCGTTTTTTTATATTGCAAGAACGCTCGAGCCAAAACCCTGAGACACGGAAGTTTAAATTTCACGCAACGCTTTTTCGCTGACGGATACGTCAGAACCACAATCCTAAACGTATGACCACGAGCGCTGGTGTCGTCATTGTCCGATGCGACAACCGTTTTGGCCGAAAGCTCTTTTCTACACAATGGTCCACTTAAAAGAACGGAGATGTATTGCAGTCGGGGGTCCCCTGGCCTGATAATAAAGCGCGCTGCATTGTAAGGTGTGAATAGATTTATTCATTGGATCGTATTTACCGTTAGCTTGCGAAAATCCCGTCCGCTGCAATCCTAACCAAAGCGCCATAACTCAGCGTCATCACGTACGATGGATCGCGATCACCAACCAAATGGACAATCTTGCCGCGCACAACCGGCAAAGGTTATGGGCTAATTATTACATTCAAACAATTTAACTCCAATTTTCCACCATCTTACAAAAAATGTATGTGTTTCCATCATTGGCGTCTTGGTGCCCCAAGCATTGAAATAACTGTGCCAAATTGAATGGAGTACTGCGTGTGACCGAACAATGGTCGCAAACTATTCGAAATGATTATTGTTCTGATGATTGTGGGGTAAATCTGTTGAACACCGAAATCTTCGTGTAACGATTCAAATGGTACCCCTCCAATGAGGTCGGAGGGGGTTCACCGGTTGGTTTGTTACGTAACAGCGTTGTTGACAAACGGCTGCTGGCCTGGACCGTTCCGGCTAGTCAAAAATCATGCAGATCCAAAAGCACAGCTCCCCTTTTCCGCCACCGAGAGGATTGCAGATTTTGGCGCACATTTTCACGCGACTCGCGACGATCGGGATCGAGCCCATCGCCTTGCTCGAGTTGGAGGTCACCTTGGCCTTAATCGGCGTGCCGTTCTTGTCTCGTACAAACGTCACCTGCGCTTGTTGCGGTCCTTTTTTGTCGGTGTAGAGCACCGTCATCGGGTCGGTCGGTTTGGTGCCGGGGACCACGCTGGCGATTTCACCCCCGAGCAGCTTCTCCAGGCCCGCTCGAAGCGATTGACCCGAGGGTCGTCTGTCTCGGTCCGGCAAAACACCGGGCCGCGACGACCTTGATTGCGCCGCCAAAGTCCCACTGAGGCAGGTAACAAGAACCAGTACCCACGAAACGATTAATAGTCTCTTCATCATATCTGTCTCCTCTATTGTTCGAGTCAGTCCTTTGTTTTCGCTCGAGCTTTCACTGGGATATTCCCCCTGAAAGGTGAACTGAGAACTGATCGCCACCGGTTAATCGTTGAATCGATCCAGGCATAATTACCGAGCGAGGATTTCGGCAATTGTGGCAATATGTCCACCCCGCTTGGGTGGAGAATTGGACCGCTCTTAATCTTCGCTCATTTAGCCGATGAGTCTAGTTCTAGTGGGGTGTCACAAAAATAAGTGCCGTAAATCGATGAGAAATTCGCGAGGCTGCCAAGGCGTGACGACGAGTAATACCGGGAGTATTGGGAGGAGGAGCAACGCCGGCAGCGTTGTGAAGGGCCATCGAGTTATGGTGCGTATTTCTGTGACACCACACTAGGTGAATGCCTACTCTTGTGGTGAGCCGTCGAACCGATCGGGTTGCTTCAGCTGTTCGTACAGATCCCGTTTTGCTTTGCCGGGGATGCGCTGAATCGCTTTTTGGAAAAATTGATTGTTGGGAACTTGAATGATCACTCCATCCTGTTCGCTCAACGTGGTAAACATCAAATTCAAATCGATGACTTTTCCCTTGATGCTGTCGCTGGGAATAGAGATGGTGTCTCCGATTTGAAACGGCTGGTAAATCAATATCAGCAGCGTACAAAACGCATTGCTCAGCACGCTCCAGACCGCGACAAATCCGATAGCCACCATCGCGAGAATGGCCAAGAAGGCAGCCCAAGCCGCCTCGAGCACATCAAACGCGCTGAGCAGCAGAAAAACGACCAGAATAAACAACGCCCAGCGCAACAGGATACGCAACAGGGAGATCACCGGCGGCGCGATGGCGCTACGAGCTTGAAGTGCGTTGAGCCCTTTGCGCGCAAAAAAATAGATGAAGAGCCAGGTAGCGATGATTGCGATCGGCAATGCCGCGCTCTTGATCAGCGGCCACCAATTGTCCGGGAAGATATCCAACATTATTCACCTCTTGAATCGGAAGATACCCCAATTCTTGGTAACTTGGATATCAATTGTGGTCGGGAAAGAGAAGGCGAACAGAGTGCTGAGCAAAGGGGGCGGTTAACGCCACTCCCAGTCGATGAATCCGGGTTTGACGTCGACCATCGCGTTGACCATCAGCTCGACCAGCCCGCCGTAGTAGATGCCGTGCTTTTCCCAGGCGTCGTAGTAGTTGATGATGTCGCGAATCTGACCTTTGCAGTTGCTGCACGGGGCGCAGACATACTTGGGATGATCCTGATCCATCGGCTCGTTTTGGAACGCATTGAGGATTTGCCGGAATTTTCTACGGCCCGTCATGTGGTGACGCCAATCGGCGAAATTGTGACCGGACATGATCGCAAATCCGGAGCCGCCGCCGCAGCAGTAGTTTTCCACCCCGTGGGGGGCCATCTCCAGAATGCGATGCTCGGGTACCACGGCTTTTAGAATCTCCCGTTGGGGAGAGACGATGCCCATCAGACGCACCATGTTACAGGGATCGTGCAGCACCACCGGGAAGTCGTTGCGGCTCTTGTCGAACTTGATTTTACCGGACTTGACGATGTCGAGCAGCACCGGCATGCAGCTCTCGCGGGGAATGTTGAGATCGCCGGTGAGCACCTTGTCGGCGATGACGGTCAGCGCCTTGTGCGCGTGGCCGCACTCCCCGAGAACGATCTTTTTCACGCCGAGTTTTTGGGCCGCTTGGGCGTGCAGCAGAGCGGTGCGGGCGAATTGCACATCGTCATACCAGACGCCGTAGTTGATACCGTCGTAGGCAGCGAAGTCGCTCGACATGGTCCAGCTCAATCCGGCGGCGTTGAACAGCACGGCGAAACAACCCGGGTTTTCGGGCCAGGCCATGATCTCGCCGGCGTTGTGCAACATCAGAATGTCGGCGCCCTCCACGTCGAAGGGGGTCTTGGTTTCAATGCCGGTCATCTCGGTGATGTCTTCGTCGATGAACTCAACGTTGTCGATCACCACCCGTTTGTTCATCCCGGTCGATGAACCGACCTTGAGCTGGAGCATCGATCCATCGTCGTGGATCTCTTTGGCGGCGATGCCCATCTCTTGGCTGGCGATTTTGCGAATCTCGCGAGCCAACAGCGCGTTGTCCACGCCGATGGGACAGGTTTGGGCGCAGCGTCGGCACACGTTGCAGCGATACGAAAGCTCGATCAAGCGGGCCACGGTTTTCCAATTGAGATCAATATCCCCGTGGACCCAGGTCGAGGCCTTCTTGATGTATTTGTGATAGATGCGACGAATCACTTCCGAGCGGAAGGTCGGGCGATAGAGGGGGTTGTTGCCGCTCTCTTCGTAGATATGGCAGGCATCGGAGCAGGTCTGGCACTTGGCGCAGTGCTCCATCGACATCACCAACGGTTGGAGAAAGGTCCAGTTGTTGTCTTCGCTGAAGCATTTTTCGAGCCCGCTCAAAAACTGGTTGACCAGTTGTTCTTCCTCTTTTTCGGTTTTCGGAATCGGCAGATTCAACGCCACCGTGTCATCCAGACAGACGAAGTTTTCCCGGGCTTTGTCGCTCAGGGGAGGGATCGGCGGATCGAACTCCGGTTTGTCGTACGGCGGGGGCAGGGGAATCTGATCCTCGGCGGTGATCTGAATTAACGGCCCGGTGCCTTTTGAAATATCTTTGATACTGATCGATCGCTTCATTTTGAAAAATCCTCCGTGGCCGCATCAGCCCAGCGCTTGGTTCCGTCCCCCTTGATATGGGAGGCAGACCAGGTCAGCGGGCGCACGAGCATGCCGTTGATCGCCTCCTCCTGGTCGCCCCCTTTCAGGTTTGGCGCGTCGTTCCAGCGAATCGCGTGATAGGCGAAGTACTTGCCCACAAAATGGGACATGTGGGTCAACGGGATGTAAAGCACCAACAAACTGAGCAGGGCGGCAGAGATGGTCGGCAGGTAGAATGCGGCGTCCATCCCGGGAAGAGCGACTGGATTGAAGGTCACCAAATTGGCCACAAACGCGGCGGTGATGGCGAAATCCCGATCCACGATGAGAAAGGAGGCGAAGGCGCAGCCAAAGGCGATGATGAAGAAGACCAGGTTGAACAGATCAGCTCCGCTGGTGGCGTCCCGCAGAGCGGGATCGGTGAGTCGTCGCTGTAGCAGGCCCAGCGCGCCGAAGATGGCCAGTGCCATGCCCACGGCGCCGAGGCCCAAGATGACGTATCGGAGCAGATCCCCGAAGCCGCCGGCGATCAATTCCGGAGCGATCGCCGCCAGCAGACCGGTGCCCATCATCACCACCGTACAGCCGATGACCAGGTAGAGTCCGAAGTGAAACGGGAACGAGCGAATCCACAATTTGGGGTTGTGCTCCTTGAGCGCCACCAGAAAGAGAATCTCGGGAATCATCACCTTCAGTTCACCGAGCAGGGAGACTTCCCGCGGCTTGTTCCACCACTCGCTCTCCTCTAGGTAAGAGCCGCCGTAGTGGGCTTTTTTGGCCTCGTGGGCCACCGGATAGAGTTCCCAGCGGACATGCAGGGGCATTTTCGACCACATGACAAAGCGCGCGATTACCGCCACGATGAAGATGGCGATCGCGACATATGCCACAATGTACGGAACCAGTTGCATCCTTTTCACCTCATGAGTTGTGGGTCTTCGTTCGCGCTCAACGAGCGCCCTTTTACCAATCGTTCAATGTGCTCGGGCAACACGAGAATCATCACCGTGCACGGGGCGTTGTCGCACAACCGCTCACCGTACACCCGTTCGAGGGCCAGGCCCTGTTCACCGATCATGATCAGATCCATTTTATGGTTGCGCCCGTACCGCCGCACCTCGGTCACCGGGTGGCCGGGCAAGACGATCGTGTGCACGTCTTCGCTATAGAGCTCGGCCAACTCCTGCCCGGCGCGACTGATCATCTGCGGCGTCAGGGGAGCTTTGTTCGGGCGCCCTGCCGGATCCCGTCGGGTCGTATCCGCCGGACAGTCCAGGCACATCACCACGTGACAAGCGCCCTCATTCGAGTCGGTCAGCGACCTGGCGATCGGCACAATCCAGTCTTCGGTTTGGGTCGAGTTGACCCAACAGAGCACCCGCTTGAACCGGATCCAGGGGGGAAGTGTAACAGTGGTTGCACCGCGATGGGATGTATCCTCGGTCATCGCCCCGCCGTTGTGCAGGAGTGATGCCAAGTGAGCAGATTTGATAAACTGTTGAAATTATTTTGTTTTTTATTATCGGTCAATCGGTCGAGGTTTGCTGTATTGCAACATAATGTTGCGCAGCAACGTGTGGTGTGAAAACATTAAGAAAAAAAGGAGGTTACAATGTTGCATCTGGTTGCATGTTGCAACAGGGTGGGGCTACGGCTTCTCGATGCCGTGCCGTTTCACCTTGCGCCACAGGGTGGTGCGGTGGATACCCAGCTCTTTGGCCGCTCGGGGAATGCTCCAGTAATTGCGCTTGAGGCAGTCCAGCAGGAGCTGTTTTTCGTGGGTCGGCGACAGGGGACGCAACCCGGCGGGGGGGGCGTGCAACCCGTTGGCCGTTCTCATTGTCGGTGACTCCAGCCGCCGGTGGATCGAGATCGAGTGGGGCAAATCTTCGGCGGTAATGTACGGACCTCCGGAGACGATGTAGGCGTGTTCCAAGACGTTTTCGAGCTCGCGCACGTTGCCCGGGTAGGGGTACTCCAGTAGCACGGCCATGGCGTCGTCGGTGATGCCGCGAATGTTGCGCCCGGTGCGCTGACCAAAGCGTTCGATGAAGTGCTCGACCAGCAACGGGATGTCCTCTTTGCGCTCGTGCAGATCGGGAATCTGAATTAGGATCACGTTCAACCGGTAGTAGAGATCCTCTCGAAACCGACCCTCGCTGACCAGTTGTTCCAGGTCCTGGTTGGTCGCCGCCACCACCCGCACGTCGGTGCTCAAGGTGGTATCCGAGCCCAGGGGCTGGAATTCCCGACTCTCCAGCACGCGCAGGAGCTTGATCTGAATCGGCAGGGGGGCGTCGCCGATCTCGTCGAGGAAAATCGTCCCCCCTTGAGCTGCCTGAAAACGGCCGACCCGATCCTGTTTGGCGTCGGTGAACGCCCCTTTAACGTAGCCGAACAGCTCCGATTCGAGCAGACCTTCGGGCAGAGCGCCGCAGTTGACCGCGATCAACGGACCGCTCGATCGGGGGCTCAGGTTGTGAATGGCGTGGGCGAACAGCTCCTTACCGGTGCCGCTGCGGCCTTGCAGCAGCACAGTGGCGTCGGATTGGGCGATGTTGGGCAAGGTGTGAAAGATCTGCCGCATCTGGGGCGTCTTGGCGATGATGTCCTGAAAAGTGTACTTGCCGGCGATCTCCTTGCGCAACTCCTTGATCGTCGACAAATCGCGAAACGTCTCCACACCGCCCAAAAAGGCACCGTTCTGATCGACCAGGGGGGCCGTGCTCACGCTGATCGTCTGGCGCATGTTGGCCCGGGTCAGGATGTCGATTTCAAAGTTCTTCACCCGCCGGCCGGTGCGCAGGGACTGCCTCAAGGGGCAATCCAAATCGCAAATCGGCGTGCGAAAAATCTCGTGACAGTACCGACCGATGGCCTCTTTGCCCGCAAATCCGGTTATCTCCGAGGCCGCTTCGTTGAAAAAGGTGATGCGGAATTTGCTGTCGACGGTAAAGACGCCGTCAGCGATGTTGGAGAGGATCAGTTCGACAAACTGTTGATCCCTCAACGTATGAGGTGGCTCGTGCCCAACCAATCCGGCTCCTTTACCACGCGTCGCGCTGCAACACCTCTGTAACTCGTCCCTGCAACGCCGTCTTGCAACCATTGGTTGCAAGATGAGTATGACCCCTCTGCAACGAGTTTGCAACCACTCGGTTCCATGAAAGGTCTAAGCAACCAATGAATGTGCGGTGGTTATTTGCCCATCACTCCGGGCACGAAAAGATACAAGAACGCCTCGTGGTTCTTGACCTCTTGCGTGGTCAAATAGTCGTGGGCGGACGCGATCAACGCTTGCCCCTCCTCCCCGCCGAGCAGGCACCCTTCACCATAGCGGGCCGCGGCAGCGTACAGCGCCATCTGGCACGACTCGAACGCCTTTCGCGCCGTGTCAAAACAGCGCACGGCTTCGTCCCCTTGATCTCGCAACGCCGCCAGCTGCGCCGAGATCAACCACGACATTCCAACTGCCCAGGATTGTTTTTCTTTTTTGAGGCGCTTGGCCAGCACGGATACCCGCTTGAGCAACCGGGAGGCTGGCTGAGGACCGGCTGCGGCGGCCAGGGTACAGCGCGCTTCCAGATCCATCAGCATGATCCGGCCGAACTTCATCCGATCGAATCCGGCGGCTTTGATCTGCCTCGGCCGCGTCTGCAGGATGGCCAACGCTTCATCGGCGCGACGCGCATACAGGGCGATGTGCGCTTCGGCGATCAGGGCGTGGAAGTGCTGAAAATGAAACCCGGCCTGGGACCAGCGACCGAGCATCTCGTGCATCTTGTCCGTGGCGAATCCCACTTCGTCTCTGGCGAGCCAAACCGCGGCCGAAGGGGAGCAGTAGGGCATGGTCAGCTCGTAGAGATTTCCCCTTTGTTGGGCCAGCACCGTCCCCTGCTGGACCCGCCGGTGAATCTCCTTGAGTTCTCCGAGATAAAAGAGAACGATGTTGGTGCAGAAGTCACCGACGACCCGTTCCGATTCCACGCCCGTGCATTGGGTGCGAAAGAGGTGGCTCGCCCGGTCGAAATAGTCGACGGCGTCGGTCCAGCGGCCCTGTAGCGAGGCGATCTGACCCAAGACAAAAGTGTAGTACGACTGGACGTACGGGTGGGTGGTTTTGGAGAGCAGTTGTCTGACCAAGGCCAATCCCCGGGTCACTTTTTTGTCCGACCGGCCAAAGGCCGCCAGGTTCATCGTGTCCAGCAGAACGGCGAGCGCTAGTCGGTTGGTTTCGCGCGCTTTGAGGGCCAAGCGAAAATGGCGGGCGAGAAAGCACCCCGCGCGAATCGAGTCGACGGAAAACATGCTCGTTGCCGCGGTCCAGTAGGCGTCGATCTTTTCCAACAGCTGGGGATCGACCTCGCTCTTGTCGCGGGTGTCGGTTTGCTTCTTCGGCCACAGCAGGGTGAGCAGGATGCGCTGGACGATCAGGGTCCGGATCATCCCCCTGCGGGTCTTGGGCATGATCAGCCCGTGAGCTTTGAGCACCGGTTCGTGGATCTTGTATCCTTCGTCGATGTGACCGCTGGTGAACAGGCAGTACGCCGCCTTCTCCTGACAGCGGATTGACGCGTCCGGGGTGACCAGTGCCGCGGCCTCCAGGTAGATCCGCGCCGCCTCCTTGCCTCGACCGTGGTTGGCCAGGGCATCGCCCTGTTTGATTTTCAGCTCACCGGCCTCTTGTGGGGGGTGGTCGATCAGGGAGAGACACAGCCCGTAGAATTGGGCCGCCCGCTCAAAGGAGAGCGCCCGATCCGCGTGGTCGGCCACCCGTCGCGCGTAGCTCGCCGCCTTTTCCAGCTCACCGCAATGCTGCAGGTGCCAGACACAACCCGTATACCATTCTTCTCCCGCACCTT
>JANQET010000027.1 GCA_028278265.1 Myxococcota bacterium | reverse complement strand
TTCTGTGGCGTGGGGCAATCGCCGATACCTCTTCCCTACCATCGGGGCACTACCACCTGCACGTGACCATCGAAGTGAATCCGGTCTCCAAGAAAATGGTCGAAAACATCCAACGGTGGTTGGCCAAACCCCCGGCCGGAAAGAGCGGTGTGGAGACCCAGTCCAATTTCTTCGGCTCGTTCGTCGGCATCTTCGTCGATCGGCGAATCGGTCAAGCCGACCATACACTGAACATCGTGTCGCAACCGTTCAAACTGGGAACCCCGTGATGGGCGAAGAGGGCCACTGATGCGCCGATTGGATGTCAAGATCGTGCTGATTCTCTTCGTCACCGTGGCCCTGCCGTTGGCGATTTCGGTCTACCTCGTCAATCGGGCCGTGGATACCTCACTCGCCCTGGGCCTCAACGCGAAAGTGGTCGATCAGCTCGAGCAGGGACTGGAGGTTCACCGGGGCTATATCACCGAGCTCAAACGGGGCGTGGAGCTGCGCTTCGAGCGATTGGTCGACTCCCATCGCCTCTTCGAGACCGCGATCTTCGACGACCGTCCCCAACTGGAAATGGCCATCGCCAAATTGATCGAACAGGATCCCTCATTGATTTCAGTCCGTCTGACCGGACCGGGCACTGATCCCCTTGAAGTCTCCACCTCGGGGAGCGTCGATCAGGTTCGCACGATGGCGATGAACCGGGCGATTCCCCTGGGTCGGTTCGTCCACTTGCAGGCGGTCTTCGGGGTCGATACGGCCATCTTCGAGGCCTACAACACGGCCGGTGAATCGTTCACCACCTATCGGGCGCTGGCCGAGGCGCCTCCCGACTATTTGAACAACCGCTTTGTCTGGGTCTACATCAGCCTGCTGGGGATCATCGTGGCGATCAGCATGACCATCGGCATCCTCTGGACCCGGCGCATGGCCCGCCGCATTCACCGGCTCGCCGAGGCGACCACCCTCGTCGCCGCGGGGGATCTCTCGGTGCGCGTGGATCCCGGTTCGGACGACGAAGTGGGCCGGCTCGTCGAATCGTTCAACGGCATGGTCAGCGAGCTGATGACGAGCCGCACCCGCATCGGTTACCTCCAAAAAATATCGGCTTGGCAAGAGATGGCCCGTCGCCTGGCCCATGAGATCAAAAACCCGCTGACACCGATCCATTTGGCCGCTCAACAACTGCGGCAGAAATACCCCGGCGGAGACGAGCAGTTTCAACGCCTGCTCGAACAATCGACCGAAATCATCGAGGAGGAGGTGGTCACCCTGCGACGGCTGACCTCCGATTTTTCATCGTTTGCCCGACTGCCGGAGGTTCGCCCGGAGGTGGTCGACCTGGCCGATTTTCTCACCGATTGCGAAGCTTCCCTCTCCCATCTGGCGGTGCAGGACGAAATCGTGTTGACCTTCGACCTGCCGACCGAGCCGATTCTGGTCCGCTTCGACCGCATTATGATGAAACGGGTGATCGACAATCTGATCCGCAACGGGGCCGAAGCGCTCAAGGGGGTCGACGCGGACAAGCCCCAGATTTCGGTCTACGCCGTCAAGAGCGATGACGACAAACAGCCTGAGGTGGAGATCCGCATCGAGGACAATGGTCCGGGGATTCAGCCGGATCACCATCCCTCCATTTTTGATCCCTATTTCACGACCAAAAGCGAGGGGACCGGCCTGGGATTGGCCATCTCCAAGAAAATCGTGTTGGAGCATCAGGGGCAGATCTGGGTCGAGGAAACAGTTGGCGGCGGCGCAGCGTTCGTCATCGTGGTACCCACCGCCGAGGCGGACAAAGAAGACAACTCATGAGCACAACTGATCCCTCGGCGACAAAAAAGAATCCCCTCATGTTCCGCCTGGGTCTGGCTGTGATTGTGTTGCTGGTCATCTGGGCCGCCACTCAGCTGTGGGGAAGCGGGCTTTTGGTCATCGGCACGACAGCCCCGGCGTTTGAGCTGCCCCGGGTTCTCGATTCAGCGGAGACGGTAGACCTCGAAGCGCTCCGGGGCCAGGTGGTGGTTCTCGATTTCTGGGGCATCCACTGCCCGCCCTGTTTTCGTCAGGCCGATGTGCTCGATTCTGTTCACCGGCAGCTCAGCTCCCGCGGCGTGACAATCGTCGGGGTTGTCGTCAATTTCGAGGATTTGTCCGAAGTAACTGAGTTTATTAACAAAAAGAACATTCAATATCCCATGGTGTACGATCGAGGCCCGGTCGCGGCGCAATATCGGGTGATGACCTTGCCCACGCTCTACGTGATCGATCGGCATGGCCGGATTGCCGCGGCTCACCGGGGTTTTTGGGATCGACAGAGCCTCTCCGCCGCGATCAATTCGGTGCTCTAACGTTGATTTTCTACTGATGGGTTGGACGGGTTAGAACGGGGTGCGTTCGACCGCCTTGGCGATCTCTTTTACGAAGCTCTCCTTGATCTCCATTACTTCGTAAACCAGCGCCTGGCGGGTGGCGATGAAAAAAGCATTCGGTTTTTGCACGCGCCCCTCGATGACGGTCTCCTCGAGGCGAATAACGCCACTGTCACTCCGTTTTTTTTGGGCGGCCGCAGTCAGCTCGAACTGCGAAATGAAAAATACTAAGGCTAATGCAAGTAGAACCCTCATCATAAGACTACTATAATCCCGTTTTCCCCCGCTCACAACTCGAATCAACCCATTCCCCTGGCGGCTCAACCGGGATCGTGGAAATTCAGTCGATCATGGAGAGTACAATCTTCTCCACATCTGCGGCGTCATCGACATTTCTGGTGATCACCAACAGTGTGTCGTCACCGGCCACCGTCCCGACCACCTTGTCGAAGAACGCCTTGTCGTCAAAGACGATACCGACCTGCTGGGCGCTGCTGCGAGGGGTACGCACGATGATCAGGTTCTGCACCACCTCCACCTTGACCACCAACCGCCGCAGGGCTTCTTTGGCGTCGGGAATCGGCGACATTCCGACTCCGCCCGCATCCTCCGGTCGGAGGTACCCGTCCTTGGATTTGACCAGGTTCAGCTCCGCGATATCCCGGGAGAGCGTGGCCTGCGTGACTTCGAAATTGAGCTTTTTCAGTTCGCTGGCAAGGGCGGCTTGGCTCGGTATCCGTTGCCGGGAGATAATATCGATGACAGCCTGTTGACGTGTCCTTTTTGACATAAGAGTTCCTCACTCCAAAGTTTTAACCCATTCTCAGCCTTGGAATCTGCATCTCCAAAAAATTAACGTTCATGCAAAAAGGATTTTTTAAGTATTGTCAACATTTTTCGACATCGCGGTTCAGGTCCTCTCAAAATGAGATCCCCAAAAACAGCTGAAGTGTCTGGGGAACAGTGAGGTCGGTGTCGGTTGTTTCTTCCCATACCGATTCATCTATTGTATCGGTACCGGGATCATCCGGTGTGACCAGGGTATCGACCGTGCCCTTGAACGCGTTGAGCGGAAACAGGGCCCCGTACTTCAATCCGGCGAAGAAGCGATCCTCTGACTCGTACCGCGCTTGAATATTAACCTCGATCCCCAGATTAGCCGAGTCCTTGCCGATGGTCGAAGCCTTGTACACCGCCCGGCTGTAAATCACATCTGCCTGAAATCCCAGCTTCTTGCCCATTTCGCTGCGCAGGAAATCGTAGCGCAACCAGGGGTGAAAATAGTAACTCTGATTGATCGACCCCAGAATGTGCCGGTACAGAATCAGGTCGGTATTGAAACTGGGGTTAAAGGAAAATGCCGAAAATGTATCGTCGGCCTTGCTCACATTGACCTGGTCATAGGTGCTCGGGGCGCGCAACCGATCCACGCCCTTGTCCCCGGAGGCGAAGCCAATTTCAGCCCCAAACCTCAATTGATCGGACAACACACCATAGTCGATTTGCGCGACTGCGCCGTACTGGAGCAACCGCAGGGTCTCGGATTGGGAAAAATCGTTTTCATTGAGATCCGGATTGTTCACCTCCCCGTAGACGAGGACCGCCTCGATCTCCACATGCAATGTGTCGTAAAGCAGCTGGAACCACAGGTCAGGCGTCATCGCCCACATGTCCCGTCGGTAGAACTCTGGTGCGGGATCGCCCGATGTCGCTTCGTCCAGATTTTCAAACGACAGGGTCTGCCAGCGGTAGGAGAAGTAGAGTCCGGTGTTGATCACCCACTCCCCCCGCTTGAGCATCGAGAGCTGCTCTTCCCGGTCGTGTTTGTAGGCCAGGATACCGGACAGGCGGTACGAATCGTCGAGCTGGCTGACGTCGAAGGGGTACCCGGCGGCATCTTTTGCGGAGTAGCCGTCGTTGGGAAAATCAAAGGCCGGGGCGATCATCCAATCGTTGATCTTGGCCGCGAACATGATGCGATCCACGCTGTTGCCGAAGTCCTGCTCAATGCCGTTTCCCGAATTGTGCAGCAGGCCCAGCCCCCAGTGGTCCCCCATCCGACCGAACCGCAATTCTCCCAATTGGGTGGTCACCTCACCCCAGGCGCGGCGAACTGAAATCATGTCCCCGCTGGAGGGGGGCCCCATGTCCCATCCCTCGATCCGTCCGGTCTCCAGCAGTTGGGAGTCCAACACTGCATAGTTCTGCCAGTAGCGGGGGGTCGAGCCGAGCATCACGTTGTCGAGGAAATCAATCTGCGTCTTGACCCGCACATCTTCGCTGATGTTGAACGAGGGCTCCACCCGCAGCCGCATGTTCGCTCCGGCGAGGGTGGCGTTGTCGCACTTCGACGCGCCGGCCTTGCTGTCCGAGCAGTTGGCCACGCCGGGATCGTCCGGGTACTGCATCACCGCCGGCCGGTCGTACACCGCGTTATCTGTGTGGCGCATGTAGAATTTGTGATAGAGCTCCGGCCGCACGCGGAAGTAGCCGTGCACTTCCAGCAGGTCGAGATCCCGTTCGGTCCAGTCCTCAATCACGTCGGCCGCAGCCTCGTCCTCGGTGAGGACTTTGCGCTCGGTCAGTTCCTTTTCCGGATCCATGTCCCCCAGGGCCTTCATATCCAGTTCGATCGATTCGGGGGCACTCGATTCTTCTGTTTCGTCCAGACTCTCGTCCTCGCTCTCCGCTTCTTCTGCTTCCCCTTCGGCGCTCTCTTCTTCGGTTGTTTCGTCCCCCTCCGGCTGGCCGCTGTCGTCAGCTTCTCCAACATCCGAGGAGGCTTCGTTTTCGCCCTGCTGGGCCAGCGCCGTACCGCTGAAAGACATGATCAACGCGCTTATCAAACTGATTTTGCAAACCGCATATCGGCTAATGAACACTGCTCCTCCTTTAACCTCGAGCCAAACCTGTAATTAATTCAAATCGATTAATCACTCTCGATTAGGTCCATATATAGAAACGTTTACCGGCGAATATGCAATACATTTTTTTGCATCGTGGCCCCGGGACCGGTTTTGTGGTACGAATGCGACAGTTAATCGCTGGTTTACGAGCGCGGTGCAATGAATTCAAAGCAATGGGTACCCGATTTTTAGAGCTTCTCGAACAGCAACAGGTCGTCATTTTCGACGGCGCCATGGGCACGGTGTTGTTTGATCACGGTGTCTACATCAACCAGTGCTACGACCAGCTCAACCTGACCAACCCCAGCCTGATTCGCCAAATCCACAGCGACTACATCGCCAAAGGGGCGATGGTCGTCGAGACCAACACCTTTGGGGCCAATCGCAAAAAACTCCAGCAGTTCAACCTGGCCGCCAAAACCGCCGAGATCAACCGTCGCGGGGCCGAGCTGGCCAAGGAAGCCGCTGCCGAGCGGGTGTTGGTCGCCGGCTCGGTAGGCCCCCTCGGGGTGCGCGTCGAACCGTGGGGAAAGATCACGCAAGACGAAGCCCGAGAAACCTTTGCCGAACAGATCACCGCACTCATCGAAGGGGGTGTCGACCTGCTCGCGTTCGAAACATTTGCCGACTTGACCGAGCTCGAATTGGCGATCCACGCCGCATCAGAGATCACCGGCTCGATTGGGACCAGGGTTCCCTTCATCGCCTCGATGAGCGTGAACGATTCGGGACGCACCCACTCCGGCGTGACCCCGGAAACTTTTTGCCCCCGGTTGGAGGCGCTGGACGCGGACGTCATCGGGATCAACTGCTCGGTCGGTCCCAAGCCGATGCTCGAGCTGCTCGAGTCCGTGCGAGGGCTCACGACTCGCCCCTTGTCGGTGATGCCCAACGCCGGTTTGCCGACGATGGTCGAAGGGCGCATGATCTACCTCTGCTCACCGGACTACATGGCGGGCTACGCCCGACGCTTCGTCCAGCTCGGCGCGCAGATCGTCGGCGGCTGCTGCGGCACCACTCCGGATCACATCCGGGCGATATCGGT
>JANQET010000023.1 GCA_028278265.1 Myxococcota bacterium | reverse complement strand
GGAGCGGACGACTTCGAGACCGGCCAGTTCGTCGTCACATTGAAAATCGCGGCCCACCGAGGTGATCAAACTCACCTGGGCTCCCAGGGCCTGCAGGGTTCGCGCGCTGTAAAAAGCGCAGCCGCCGGCGACGATTTTGTCGTCATAGCGATCGTGGGTCACCTGACCCACTGTTACTGCCGCAATCTGATCTGTGGGGCGTCTGCGGGCGGGGGTCATGCGAAGAACTCTCCGCAAGAGATGTTGTACGCCTGTCCGGTCACGGCGCCGGCCTCCTCGGAGATCAGCCAGCGAATCAGCGAGGCCACTTCGTCGGCGCTGACGAATCGGTTCAGCGGAATTCCGGCCAGGGCGGCTTGCCGAATCTCGGCCACCGGTTGCCCGGTCTGTTGTGCGGTGCGCTCCAAGTCGGCCCTTGCCATCGGGGTGTCGACCCACCCGGGACAGACCGCGTTGACCGTGGTGCCCGACGGGGCGAGCTCCTTTGCCAGACATTTGACCAAGCCGAGCAGGGCGTGCTTCGAGGCGGTGTAGGCGCTGTAGCCGGCGCGGCCCAGCTTGCCCAATCCCGAGCTGACCACGACCACCCGGGCGTTTGGCGCCAAGTGCGGCCCCGCTGCCCGCAGGGTGTAATAGACGCCGTCCAAATTGGTCGACAGGGTTTCGCTCCACACCTCATCGGCGTCGCTGTCGTCTAGGCGCGCCTGGCGGCAGATCCCCGCGTTGGCCACTACGGCCTGAATCGGTCCTGCCTCGGCCATCATCTCGGTGAGCCGATGGTGCTCCCTCACGTCCACGGCGATGGGGCGAACGCGTTCCCTGTCGTCGTCGAGGGATTGGATGGTGTCGTTCAATGACTGAAGGCGTCGGCTCAGGGCGATGACGTCGTAGCCGTCTCGCGCGAGTCGGTGGGTCGTGGCCCGGCCGATGCCGCTGCCCGCTCCGGTGACGATTGCCAGTGGTCGGTTCACGGTTGCTCCTCCCGGCTCAGCTCGATCGCTTGCTCGAGCACGGTGTCCGACACGGGGATCGCGTAGTCGCCGTCCACGTGCCACAGTCGGCCCACGTCGGTGAGCAGCGCCATCCGCGTCCCTTCGGTCAGGTACCGCTTGTTGTAGCGCATCGATTCGAGGATATCGCCCACGTGAATCGATCGGGGAATCGTCGTGGGCAGCCCGTAGCGGTCACACAGACGGCCGTGGGTCTCCACCAGCTCATCGGTGCAACCACCGAGCAGCCGGGAGACCCGGGCGGCGACCATCATGCCGATCGCCACCGACTCCCCGTGGTAAAAGCTGTAGCCCGATAGATGCTCGATCGGATGGCCCACCGTGTGGCCGTACTGCAGGATCATGGCCTCGCGCAGCTCCTTGGGATCAGAGGTGGCCAGCCCGCATTTCAACTCCACATTGCGCCGGACGATTTGTTCGAGAAAGTCCGGGTCATTCACCTCACCCTGATGGGACATCAGCAGTTCCACATAGGCGGGATCCTGTCCCAGGGCGTGTTTAATCGCCTCGGCGATGCCGTCCCCCTTGAGCCGATCGGGGAGAGTGGCCAAGACCTCCACGTCGGCGACCACACTCAAGGGACTGTAGTACGACCCCACCATGTTTTTGCCCCGATACCCATTGATCGCCTGCTTGTGGCTGATCGCCGCGTCGCACTGGGCCATCAGGGTCGTCGGAAGGTGGATCAGGCCCAACCCGCGATAGATCGTCGATGCGATGAACCCGCACACGTTGCAGACCACGCCGCCGCCGAGGGAGATGAACACCGATCGCTCGTCCACCCCGCGACTGAGCACCCGCTCGACGAGATAGACGTAGTTGGCCAGGCTCTTTGACTCCTCACCGTCCGGCAAAACGATTGAATGCACATGGTAGCCCTGGTGCTTGAGTTTTCGAATGAATGTGTTGCCATAGAGCTCGCCGACCGTTTCGTCGGTAAAGACGAAAATGGGCGATGAAGCGGCCTCGACAGGAATCAGGGGAAAAAGCTGGGGCTCGGCCACCACTCCCCGGTGAACCAGGATCGTCGTCTCCACCGGCTGACCGGCGATAAAAGCGTATTGATCCCGGTTCAGATCCAGGGCTACCGGGCTGGGATGTTCGATCTGTGCCTGACGGCGCTTGGAACGCAGGCGCATTTCGGCGTGAATCAGATCCGCCGGGGTGTCCACATCGTCCCAGCTGCCGTCGACGGCTCGGATCGCTGTTGCCCGGCCTCGACGGGCCAGTGCGGCCACCCCGTGGGTCAAATTGGTGTGGTGACCATCTTGGGGCAGCGCCCGCAATTCATCGAACAGGGCCCAATCCGCCACGAACAGACCTGTGTCGACCGCGTCGAATTGATCCAGTTCCCGACCGATATCGACCAGGGCGGATTCGTCGAGGCGAACCTTGACCGCCGGCTCGAGGGCGAAGATCTGCTCGAGGCGGGGATCGACGAGCGCGCAAACCCCGTCCGGAGGGGGGGGGGTCGCGGCGATGAGGCCGATCAACTCATCATCAAAAACATGGTCGGCCATGGCGATGAGAAAGGGATCCCCTTCGGTCAGCGCGCCTTGGGCAGAGACAATCGACGAGGCCAAGCCCCTTGACCAGTCCGGGTTTGTCACCACGGCGGGCCGGGTGGTCAGGGCGGGATGACGGGTTAATTCCCGTTCGATCTTGTCGCCGTCATAGCCGACAACGACGACGACCCGTTTGATACCGGCCCGGTACAGTTGGCCGATCACGCGGACAATCATTCCCTGTCCATCCACGTCCACCAGCGGCTTGGGGGTTCCGGGGCGATCCAGTCGGAGGCCACGGCCGGCGGCGGGAATCAACGCCTGCCGGATGGGTGCCGTTTTATTCGGTATTGCGCATTGCATCAAAAATGCATAGCTTGATCCTCTTCTCTTGTAAATGAAGCGAACGAAAAAGTCGTTTGCTTGGGCGGTGAGAAAGCGCCATAAATGGGAAACGATGACAGACACGAGATTTGATCAACAACGGCAATGGCGCGAACAGTACGTCGCGCGGATCAACCGGGTGCAGGACTATATCGAGCAGCATTTGGCCGAGCCCCTGTCCCTGGAGAGACTGGCCGGGGTGGCCAATTTTTCCCGGTTTCATTTTCACCGCATCTTTCAGGCGATGGTCGGTGAGACGCTGAACCAATTCATCTCCCGCATCAGAGGGGAACGGGCCGCATCCACGTTACTCGCCGCGCCCCATAAGTCGATCACCGAGGTGGCCCTGGATTGCGGCTTCGGCAGCCTGCCGACGTTTGCCCGGGTGTTCAAGGAACAGTTCGGCATGAGTGCATCGGCGTTTCGGGCATCTCATCGCGGGGATCGTGGGCGAGACGGTAAAGAGGTAACTGCCCATCGGGTCGCAAAAGGGCCGGATCCCCGGTTCGAGGTGTCGTATCTGTTCGGCGGTCCCACCACCCAGCGCTGGCAGGTGACCACCGGCGAATTGCGACCCATTCCAATTACCGTCGAGACCCTGCCCCGGATGCATTTGATCTACGTCCGCCACGTGGGTCCCTACGCCGGTCAGTCCGCAGTGTTTGCCGAGCTGTTCAATCGGCTGCTCAAGTGGGCCGGCCCGAGGGAGCTGGTCGGGTTGCCCGACCAGAAGTCGATTTGCATCTATCACGATGATCCGGGCATTACGGAGGAGCAAAAGTTGAGGGTGAGCATGGGGTTGACCGTTCCGCCGGAGGTGCGGGGGGAGGGCGAAGTCAGTGAGCTGACCCTGGCCGGCGGGAAGTACGTCGTGGCCGAGGCAACGGTTAACGTGGATCAGTTCGGGTCGGCCTGGGACGCGGTGATGGCCGGTTGGCTGCCCCAGAGCGGTTATCAATGTGACGACGGGCCGTGCTTCGAGCTCTATGGAATGGCGTGCGACACCCCTCCGTTCCAAGTCAAGATCTGTGTCCCGGTTCGCCCCTTGTAGCAAGATCGGCAAAGTGATTCGCATCATCTGCAAATCCATTCGCAAAGAGCGAGCGGTCTGTGCCGGCGAGGAGCGGTAGGCTGGACATCATCAGCCGGTCGACTCAACGGCCGCAACAATGGAGGTATTCAATGTCAGATAAAAAAACGATCAACCCGGTGGTCAAATCCCTACCCGAAATGCGTATCGCTTTCGCGCGACATCGAGGTCCGTACCAAGGACAGACCGCGGTGTTCGAGAAGCTGTTCAACACCTTGATGGGGTGGGCCGGCCCGCGAGGTCTGCTGGCCGATCCGAAGCTGCAAACCCTCTGCGTGTATCACGACGACCCCGAGACGGTGCCCGAGGCGGAGCAACGGGTCGATGCCGCCATCCTCGTACCCGACGGAATCGACGGGGAGAACGACATCCAAACCGCCACCCTACCCGGCGGGCAATACGCTGTGGCCAGCGTGACGCTCCAGCCCGATGAGTTCGCCGGAGCGTGGAGATCGATTATGGAGTGGCTATCCAACACCGGCTACCAGCCCGACGATCGACCGTGCATCGAGATCTACAAGGAGCAGAGCAACAAGCCGCCGTTCAAGCTCGATATCTGTGTTCCGGTGAAGACGACTCAAAAATAGAGCCGGGCCCCCGCCCTGGCCCTCCCCCGGCGGGGGAGGGAACCGGAAGGAGGGAACCGGAGGGGATTCAGGGCCTAGGATAACTTCTCCCTTACCCTCCCCCACCGGGGGAGGGCTGGGTGGGGGCTCTAGCTCTCTATGGTAAGGGATATCTGCTCAGAGAGACCGCAATCGCTTCACACACAGCAATTTGATGTCGCTCTTGTAGTTTATCGCGTCGTTCATGCCGTGGAGGTATGACAGGAACTGGTAGTCCTTCATCGATTTCTTGTTGATATTGCTCACGGTGTTCTCGTAGGCGTTTTTCGCTTGGTTTTTCTTGCCCGCCTTGATCAGTACATCGGCGAGGTAATACGAGGCGAGCCAGAGTCCCTTGTCCAGGAAGAGGGTGTTTTTCATCTCCCGGATCGCCGGTTCCAAATTATTGGCTTTGCGATAGGCCATACCCAAAAGGAAGTGGGCCTCAGCGGAGAGGGGATCGATGTCCAGGGCGATCAGGTACTGCTCAATAGCGCCGTCGAAATCCCGGATGCCGGTCAGGGCATTGCCCAGCGTCATTCGCCCGATAAAGTCCTGTGGAAGCTTCTTGAGGTGCTTGAACAGGAGCATGATGGCATCATCCCGATCCCCGCTCTGGAAGGCATCGATGGCCTGCTCGATGGCTCGCTTGTCCATCACCACATGGGTGGCCGCTGTCCCACCGCCGTCGGAATCATCGGCAGTGGATCCTTGTGGTTCGGTGTCCTGTTCAGACAAATCCAGCAAGGGCGGTTTGGACCAGGGATTGTTGTCAGCCGCGGTGGTCACCGAGGGCCATCCACCGATATGGGTCGACAGGGCATCGGTGCCGTTGTCATTCAACTCCGTCCCGTTGAGCTGCTCACCGGGTTGTTTGAGCTGATAGAAATAACTGCCGTTTCGCTCGATCAGCTTGAACTGGGGAAACAGCCCGTGAATCGACTCGGTGGGGCTGAGGAGAAACAGGCCCCCCGGACTCAATACCCGAGAGAATTTTTCGACCACCCGGCTCATCGATGGTCGTGAGAAGTAGATCAGCACATTGCGGCACAAAATAACATGCCACCATCCCGATTCAGACGTCGGATAGGTGCGTCCGACCAGGTTGTGAGACAGAAAACGGGTGCGCGTCTTGAGCAGCTCATTGACCGCATAGCTGCCCTCGGACTGGCGAACGAAATACTTGTCGACGAGATCCTTTTCCAGGTGTTTCAGCTTGTCTGGCGGGTAGGTCCCTGCCTGGGCCGTCTCAATGGCGTTACCGTCCACATCCGAGCCCGTCACCTGCGCCTTGACCCCCCGTTCGTTGAGGGCGATGGCCAAGGTGTACACCTCCTCGCCGGTGGAGCATCCGGCGGACCAGACGTTCAGTGGTGTCGGCCATTTCGGCGCCAGTTGTTTGACAATTGTACAGAGGGACGAGAGCTGTTCGGCGTGTCTGAAAAAGGAGGTCTTGCCGTTGGTGATCGCTTCGGCGAGTTTCTTGAATTCTTCTTTTTGATAATTGTTCTTGAGCAGTCGCTTGATGTATTCGGAGACGGTGTTTTGATTGACATCATCTAGACGCGAGGACAAAAATGTCTGCAGCGAGTCGTCGGACTGATCCGGAAGCTCGATGCCCAACTTCTGGCGGATGAACTCTTTGAATTTATCGATGTCTGCTTTTATCATTAGATGCTATTCACAATGCTGAGCATTTTTACCGCAATCGCCTCGAGGTTCAGGATGTGTTGAACAGTGCCCAGCTCGATCGCCGCGCTGGGCATGCCGAAGACGAGCGAGCTCTTTTGGTCCTGGGCAATGGTCACCCCCCCGTTCGCCTTGATGTCCTTGGTACCGTCCGCTCCGTCCGAGCCCATTCCCGTGAGCACCACACCGACGGATTTGCGACGAAATCGTTCTCCCACAGAGCGGAACAATAGGGTTGCCGACGGTTTATTACCGTTTAGCGGAGGGGTGTCCCTCAGCTGGATACGGTGGTTCCGATCGACGAGCATGTGGTGACTGTCGGGCGCCAGTAACACCTGTGACGGCGCTACCTTCTCTTTGTCCAGCGCGATGCGCACCGGCAGGGCGCAGAGCTCGTTGAGCCAATCGGCCAGGCCTTGGCTGAAGCCCGGTGACATATGCTGCACCACCAGCACGCATGCTTCGAATTCGGCCGGCAACTCGCTCAACAGAAGCTTCAATGCCTTTGGCCCACCGGTGGAACAAGCCACGGCGATCACATGAAAATCCGCGCTGACGGGATGGTGGCGTTTCAGCCCCACCTTGCGCTTGGACACGCCGGCGATGTGCCGCACCACATGGACCCCGGCGAGGAATCTCAAATTGTCGATAAATCCCTTGTTCTCTTGATGGTTCTGCATCAGGCGGGGCTTTTCCGAAATATCCAAGGCCCCGCGTTCCAAGGCCTCAAAGGCCATTCGTTCGGAGTGGTCATCGGAGAGGACGAGGACCGGCGTGGGACAGTGGGCCATTATTTGCTCGATGGCGTCCAGGCCGTTCATGATCGGCATGTGGACGTCCATCGTGATGATGTCCGGCCTCAGCTCGGCGGTCATCGATACCGCCTGGGATCCGTTCTCCGCCACGCCGACCACGTCGATGTTGGGATCTGCTGAAAAGAGGTAGTTGAGCGACTGGACGAAAATGCTGGAGTCATCGGCGATCAAGACCCGAATCGGCTTGTCGATCATTGAATTGCTGTCTCCCCTTCGCCGAAGTAACGATTGATCGTATCATAGAGCAGTTGCTCGTGGAATTCGCTCTTGACGATATACGCGTCAGCCCCTTGCTCCATCGCTCTTCTCTTGTCCTCTTCCGAACCCCTGGTGCTGAGAATCACGAACGGAACGTCCCGGGTTGCCGCGCGGGCGCGGACTTGGGAGACGAGCTCGAACCCGTCCATTTTGGGCATCTCGATATCCGATAGAATCAAGTCCGCGTGGGCCTCGCTCAGGCGGCTCAACGCCTCTTCCCCATTGGCCGCGTCGATCACGCGATATCCCATCGCGCTGACGATTTCGACGATCAGCTCGCGGGTGATGTCCGAATCGTCGACGACGAGCACGGTCTTGTCCGCCAAATCCTTGGCCACCGGAGCGATCTCCCGGGAGACCGTTCGTCGCCGATCCTCGGTGGCAATGCGAAACACCTCGGCCGGCGCGATCACCGGGACCAAGTCCGTGTCCACCATGGTCACGGTGGAGGAGAAGAGCTTTAAGCGCTTGAAAAACGGATCGAGTGGCTGAACGATCATCTCCAGTTCGCCGATGATGCGATCCACGTTCAAAGCCAAAAGTTGGTTGTGATAGCGCAAGATGACGACGTTGAGCTGGCCGCCCTGTTGTTCTTTCCTGGTCTCCATCAGGTCGCTGATATCGGTAAACGGCAGGATCTCCGATCCCACGCGCAAGCCCAGACTGCCGCCGATGGTCATCACCTCGGATGTGGTCGTGCGTTCAACCCGATCGATGGTCAGCGAAGGGATGGCGTAGCGCGCATTGTCCGCTTCGACGATCAGTAGCCTGGAGACGGCGACCGCCAGCGGTGCACTGAGGACGAAGCGTGTGCCCTGTCCCAGCGTGCTGTCCACGTAAATCGAGCCGTTGAGCTCCTCCATTTTCTGTTTGCACACGTCGAGCCCAACGCCCCGCCCGGACAATTGACTGACAGTCGTCTTGGTCGATAGCCCCGGCGCGAACAAGAGCTCCCGCTTCATCGTGTCGGTCAGCATGCCGACCTCTTCGTCGGCCACCAGTTTCCGCTCTCGGGCTTTTTCCACCACCCGCTCAAAGTCGATGCCGGCGCCGTCGTCGCTGATTTCGATTTCGATCTGCGCCCCGTACTGGCGGGCCACCATGGTAATCGTGCCCGCTACGGGTTTGTCCGCTTTTTCGCGAACCTCCGGTGCTTCGATACCGTGATCGATGGCGTTGCGAATGAGGTGCAGAATCGGATCGGCGAGGCGATCGAGCACCTGTTTGTCCGCTTCGATGTGTTCGCCGAGGGTGACGAATTCGATCTGTTTGTGCTGCTCCTTGGCCAGATCCCGGATGACGCGGGGATATCGAACGAACAGCTGGGACGCGGGCACGAGCCGCAGGGAACGCACCTTTTCGTCCAGGTCGGCCAGCTCTTTCTCATAGGCGCTGATGTGTTTTTGTAAATTGAGAAAGGCCTTTTTGACGTCGTCGACGGCGTTGGTGTTTTCGGCAGATGAGAGCTTGGACAACGGTCCGTTCAAATCGCGGGTTGCCCTGATCATTCGCGACCGGGTGAGCAGCATGTCCCCGAGCAGCATGCTCATTTCGTTCACCTTGTCGGAGTGGATGTAGACGAATTTGTCATCGCTCACGTTGGTCCGCAGGGATTCGGCCCGCTCCTTGGTGACCGCGGTGCTCTCCTCGCTGGCCGGGGGGGGCGGCTCCTCGGCAGGCCGTTCGGATTCGGTCGGCGGCGGTGCGATCGATTGTCGCTCGTCCACATTGAGAATCAGCGCCGATTGGGTGATGAACCCGTCCAGCTCCAGGTTCTCCTCTTCGGTGCCCGATTTCTTGTGGATCAGAATGCTGATTGTATCGATACCCTTGAGAATGATGTCGCCCAGACCTCCGCCGAAATTGAACGACCGCTTCTGAGCCAGGATCAGCAGGTCCTCCACCCGATGAGCGATGAGGTTGACGTCGGAGAAGCCGACCATCTTGGAGTCCCCTTTGAGCGTATGAATCTCGCGCATCACCTCTTCGCTCACCGCGAGATCGGCGGGGTTGGCTTCCAGGGCGACGATACCGTTGTTCAGTTTGGAGAGGCGCTCGCGAGCGATTGTGCGGAATTTCTCAATGATCCGCTGGCGTATGGCGTCCCGATCACGCAACGGAATCCTCGACGTCCGAATCCTCGTTCAATTTGAAGTTGAACACCAGCACCCGCAGCATTTCTGAGAGCTGCATCAGCTCCTGAGCGGCCTCGGTCGACTCCTTGGAGCCGATCACCGTTTGGTTCAACAGATCGCGGATTTCATCCATCGATTGGGTCACCTGCTCGGTGCCGGTTTGCTGTTGTTGTGTGATCAGGGCGATTTGGCGAGCCGAATCCGTGGTCTCGACCACTTATTCGCTTGGCGAATAAGTGGTCAGATATCGTGGCGCCCAAAGCCGCCCGCCATCGCAACGGCGGTCGGCTGACATATGTCGCGG
>JANQET010000497.1 GCA_028278265.1 Myxococcota bacterium | reverse complement strand
CCGCGACCCGGCGGCCGGTAAAGGAGAGGCGGGAGAGCAGCAGGCCGAACACCTGAATCAGCGCGACACAGAAAAAGGCCAGGGGAATCCAATCGAACCGGTAGGCGAACTCGACCCAGAAGGGAACGAAATTGAGCACCGGGAGGAGGGTGATGATGGCGCAGATCAGGCTGAACAGGGGCAGGCGGGCCTGATATCGCCGCCATAAGTACACCGCCGCCGCGGTCAGCGCGATGAGGATTGCGGCGCTCGCCGCCGGGGTGAGTCGGGTGGCCACCAGCGAGGCGTGGGGAGACACTTCGAACACCCCTTTGACTTTGTACACGTGCACCACGACCGAGGAGGGCAACGGTACCACCAAGTGCAGGACGTATTGAACGAGCAAATTGGCGTCGTTGATCAGCACCTCGAATCCCCGGTGTTCGACCGAGGTCAGGCTGAGCCGGTTCATCGCCGAGGCGTACCGTTGGGGCACGGTGGCCGCAAGTAAAGCCGCGCCCAGCAAGGGCAGCTTGTTCAAAAAGAACTCGAGATTCCACCTGGGGCGCTGGTAGAGGTCGTACAGCGCCACCAAGACAACCACCGAGCTGAACAGATTTTTGTTCACGATGGCCGCCGCGCTGGCCAGGCAGACCACGATGTACCAGCGCACCCCCTGTCCGAGGGTCAAGCTGTCCCGATAGCGTTGCCAGGCCACGAACGCGTAGAGAAAAAAGAGCATCGCCATCAAGTGGCAACGGGCGCTGATCCAGCCGACCACATCGGCTTTGACCGCGTGAACGGCGAACAGGGCAACGGCCAATAGTCTCAGCCGGGGATCCTTGAAAAACAGGCCAGCGAATTTGTCGTAGACCAGGATGGTCAACACCAGCCACACCAGGTTGAACAGAGCAAAACCGAAATAGGACGGGGTCAGTTTCCAATTGAGGGCAAAGGTGAGGAACATCGGATTGGAGTAAGCGCCGCCGTAAATAGAAGTGAGCAGGCGTTTGATGAAACCCAGGTTGGCGTTGCCCACGTCGGGGTTGCGAAAGATCCAACGACCATCGTCGTAGTTGATGAAATCACCCCACAACAAGGGGAGGTGAATGAGGACCGCCCAGAGACAGATACCGGCCAGGATGGCACGAACCGAAATTCCCATTATACGAGAGGTGCCGTCATCGGGCGGGCGGTAGCGGTCGTTCATCGCTCTTGTGCCTCGAATGCGGTGGGCGGGGCAACGGCCGGGCAGGCGTGACGGCGATTGCCCCCGGAAGGCACCAGCTGCGCCGCCGGAATCGGCGTGGGCCGATCCCCCGCTTGACGGACCCAGCTCACAGCGGCCGCTCCGGGGAGCTTGGCGTCGGAAATCTCTACGCGGATGGTGTGGATGCCCGGTGAGAGATGGTGATTGGCATAGAGTTGATCATCGATGTGGATTCGCAGGGGAAAATCGGACTCGGCGACCAGCATGTTCGGCGACGCTTCGTCGATCACCAGACAGCCCTCCAACCGCACCGAGAATTGGTGTCGCTTCAATCCGAGTAGGGGCGGCCGTTGATGCCAGCGGTAGGCCAGCTGGTGGTCGATGCGGCGAAACGGGTGGCCAGCGAACCTCGGACCAGTGAAATACGTAGCTGTCAATCCTTCGTCCGCATTCGGGACGCGGGACGCCAAATAGAAACCCGTGGCGATTGTCCCGGTGAGCCCGAGACCGCCGAGGACCACCACCACCAGCGCCGCGTACCGCACCATTTTCCGAAGACGACCCCCTTTCACCTGACCGTGCCATCGGTGGAGACACCCCAGGGCCTGTTGGAGATGATCGACCGCGTCATGCCAATGGTGTGCCGGCAGGTCAGAGGGGGTGGAACCGTCCCGCCGGCGGACCGCTGTTTCGATCCGGTCGAAGTCTTCAAAAATATGGGGTGGTAAGGGGGCGAGGGCACCACCGGCGCCACGGGCCACCGCCACCACCTGCCGATAGCTCCCCGCCGCGGCGCCGTCTGCGGCGATCGCCCGAGCCAGCTGCTGCCAACCGCTGAGCAACAGCGGTGCGGCTTCGTCGGGATACACACCGGCGGTCCCGAGGAGTGCGCGGGCCCCGTTGAGCTTGACTCGAACCGTTTGAGCCGTTTGTTTGAATGCCGTTCGCGAGTTCATGTCGATACAGAAATCGCAGCGTAGCGCGTCGTGCGTTTTTTTTCCAGCGAAGGGACCTCACCCGACCGGTTGTCTCGGCCTCTTCGGTGTCAACAAACCGCAACAGAAATGGCACAACCCGGCACAGCAGGGTGGTAGAGAATGGCGGCTGACCCAGCGATGAGCGCCGTTTTTTGTATTTTTTTAGGTGATCGCTCTTGGCATGTGGATTGCTCGGACCGCAGCAGAGGATCTTGCCGATGACAGCGCACCCATCCGCTCGGCCCTCACACCAGCTCCGGAGGAGTCAGAAGTGAGCAGTAGAGATGATTGTCATCTTGATCATCGCCGATAGCGTGCGAGGCAGCCCGCGCTGGCCGTTCGACACGAACGCCGAGACACCGCTGATCGATCAGTTGGCCGCCTCGGGAACCGGCTTCGAGCACGCCTTTGCCTCAGCCACTTGGTCCATTCCCTCGATGGTGTCGATGCTCACCGGACAGTGGGCACACCGCCTCGGCGTGACCAGCTGGCGACACCGCATTCAATCCCACACCCCCACTCTCTTCTCCGCCTTTGCCAAAGCGGGGTTCGAAGTGATCTGTTGCTCCCCCCGGCCCCATCACAGTTGGCGCAATGTGCCGATCCGCGGGACGATCATTGACAGTCAGGAGCCCGAGCGCGTCGTCGACGCCCTGCTCGGTCGCACCGGGCACGATCGGCTGGTGTTGATCCACCATTGGTGGACCCATCTGCCCTATATCAACGCAAAGCTGAGCCGATCCGCCTGGCAAAAAGCGTGTGACCTGGCGGTCGAGTCGCTGGGTCGGAACCCCGAGCTGGTCGCCGGCCGGCTTCAGGCCGCCCACTACCAGAGCTTGAGTTACTTTTCCCGGGAGCTGCTCAGCCGCTATCTGGATGCGGCTGCCCGAGGTGGGGAGAGGGTGCTCCTCGCCCTGACCAGTGATCACGGTGAAACGTGGGGCGCCTCCTTCCCTCAGGGGCATCGCGCGCAGAAGATTTGCGATTTGCACGGCCGCTGGATCACCGATGAGACGGTTCGCGTTCCCCTGCTGTTTTGGGGCGACGCGGCCCAAGAGAAAATTCCCCAGGCCCAGCGCCTCGGCGGAATTGCCCGGGGCGTCGACGTCGGACCGACCCTGGCCCAACTCGCCGGCGTGCCTTTTGATGACGGCTCCGCCGACGGGTGTTCCCTGGTGGGGTGTATTTTCAACGGGGATCCCGCACCCGCTCCCGAGGCGATCACCTTTTCGAGCACCTGTACTCCTGTGCCGCAAACCGATCGCCGGAGCGGTCGGGAGATGTGGCGCACCCTGGGATTGCGCACTCCCGAGCAATGGTTTGTCTACGACGGGGTGGAGGACACACTGGTGGTGGCGCCGGTCTCAGGGGTGGTTCGGGGCACGGATCGGCAACACCGTCAGGTGCGCGCCCGTCTGAGGACGCTGTGGTCGGCGGCGGTGGACACCGAACCGCTCATTGAGCATAGCCCAACCCCCGGAGGGTTTCGACCAGATCGGGGGGAAGATCGGCAGCGCTGCTGCTCATCTGTCTGATCAGCCGGCGATAGGGGTTGAACCGCGCTAGTCCGGGATGATCGGCCGGGAGCTCGACCGGACGTCGTTCGTCCGGATCGCCCCGTAGATCGATTTCGAAACAGGTGTCATTCAGACAGAGCAGCTTCTCGTGGTCCGTCCACACGGCTGCAGTGGTTTTACCCATCTCCTCACCGACCAGATCGACCATCAGCTTGGCGGGATTGCCCATCGCCCGGACTGGGCGTGCCGGGTGGGGCAGGGCCCCGGTGAGCAGCAGATCGTAGGCCTGCAGCGCGGCGAACGGCTCGGGCAGGCTGAGCGGTTGTTTCGCCCCCTTGTGCCAATACAAAAACGGCACCCTGACATTCGCTTCGTAGACAAAGGTGAAGTGGTGCAGCAGACCGTGTTCCCCGAGAAACTCCCCGTGGTCACTGGTGATCACCATTCGCGATTCATCCGTCAACAGGCCGCGGGCATACAGCCGATCGATCGTCGCGCCCAGCGTCCGATCAGCTCGAAACACTGCGTAGTCGTAGGCGTCGATCACCTGCTGTTTGAACTGTTCTGCCCGGCGGGGCGACAGTCGGCCCTTCATGAAGGAGACGAACGGGTGATCGGCATGCCA
>JANQET010000490.1 GCA_028278265.1 Myxococcota bacterium | reverse complement strand
ATGGGAACATTTTGAAGTTTTCAAAACAAGCTTTTCCTGTGTCTTCTCAACTAATTATCTATCGATTTTGCTGCGAATTTAGGGGGAACTTCTGTTTAGGTGCTCGATCCTCTTAGGGGGTTGCCCGATCCTCGACGAGGCGAATCTCTCGCCATTTACCGCCTTTGAATCGGAGGAACATCGCCATGGCCTGACAACCGAGCACGGCCATGATGCCGAACCAAGTCCCCAGCGGCCCCAGTCCGACGACGATGGTCAGCAGGTAGACCAGCGGCACCCCCAACCCCCAGTTGGTCAATACCACCAGCCGAAGGGGCCAGCTGGTGTCGCCGGCGCCTTTGAGGGCGCCATAGGCCACGATATTGATCCCGTCGAAAACCTGATTGATCGCACAGACATACATCAACACCGTGGCGATACGCGCCACATCGGCAAAGGCGGTGAATGCGGCACTGAGGATTCCGGGAATCGCCATGTAGACCGCACCGACCAACGCGGTAAAACCCAGGGTCAGCACCAAACTGCGCATTCCCACGGCAAACGCCAATTCGCTCTTTCCCGCGCCCTGATGTCGTCCGACCAATGTCGTGGCCGCGATGGAGATCCCCCAGGCGGTCATGAAACTGACGCTCCACAGCCGCAGCGCCACCTGGTGTGCGGCCAGCGCTTCATCACTGACCCATCCGACGAAAACCGAAAATACCAGAAACGCTCCGATCTCGGCAAAAAACTGGCCCCCCATGGGCACCCCCAGGCGAACCATCTTCCGCATCAACGGCCACTCCACGGGAACGAACAGCCGATTCGTGCCGAACCGCCGATATGGGCTCCTGCGCCGATGAACCACGAAGACAAAACAGGCCAGCATGAACAGGTTGCTCAGGGCGGTCGCCAGCCCGGCCCCCTGTACCCCCATCGCCGGGATGGGTCCAAGACCGAAAATCAAGACATAGTCGAGCACGATGTTGATCACGTTGGCCACCAGGGCGATGACCATCGGCGTCCGGGTTTGGCCGATACCCTCGAAAAAGGCGTTGTAAGTCCAATACCAAAACACACCGAACAGCCCGAAAATGCGAAACAATAGATAGGCGTAACCCGATTCGGCGACCGCCTCGCTGAGCCCGGCCCAGCTGAACGCGGGACGCGACAGTGCCAACACGGCAAAGGTCACCACACCGATAATCGTGGACAAGCGCAGGCCGTGACCGAGAATGATCCCACACCGTTCGGGTTGACCGGCCCCATGATGTTGGGAGACCAGGGTGTTGACCGAGCTGATCAACCCCAGTCCGAAGACGTACACGGTGAACAGAAAAGTGGTGGCGATACCCACCGCGGCCTGCTCGGAGGCACCCAACCGGCCGACCATGGCGGTGTCGACCAACGCCATTGCGGTGAACGACAGTTTGGAGATCACCACCGGGGTGGCCAAGCTGATGATCTCCATCCACTTCTTCTCGCCCATTATCCGGTTCCGTGGCCCCGGAGGCTCAACGGGTCCTCCACGCCTTGGTCAGGATCCGGTGGATTCGCGGCGTGTCCAACAGGAAATTAGTGCCGGCTGAGTGGCGGACAAACCACTTCCACAAAAACACTCCCTCAATCCATCCGGACTGTTGATTGATCGTCTGCAATGCGGTCTCGAGGCATTGGGCCTGCAACTCTCCGGCCCGCTGGGTCGGCTCCGTACGATAGGCCCAGGGCTCTTGAGCGGCTTTTGACGATCGGTTGTAGCCCAATTCGGTGAACACAATCGGCTTGCCGGTCCGCTGGTGCATCCCCCGCAATCGATCGACCACCCCTGACCACCCTCGCTTCAGGTCCTCCACGGTCGGTTCCTTCTTCTCGCTGAGTGGAAAGTAGCCCTGTACCCCAACCAGATCCAATTCCCGCCAAAACCGGACTCGCTCGACCGTGTCCCAATTCGCCGCATAGGTCAGCTTGGCGGACGTGACCTTGCGGACATCGGCGATCAGCGCTCGCCATTTTTCGGCATCCCCGATGAGGTGTTTGAGCTCACAGCCGACGACGAAGATATCAGCCGCTTTGGCCCAACGGGCGACACTGAGGATCCATTGGCGATAGGTATCAAAAAACCGTTGACGCTGATCCTCGCGATCAAATCGGATCGCCCCGCGCCAAGAAAACGGAGTGCCCCAATACGCCAGATGGGGCTTGATCATCATCGCCATCCCCCGACGATGTGCTTCTTCGATGGGGCGGGTGATGTGGATGGGTCGCCGGGCCGAGTCGGTCCACCGGGAGGAGACGCGCCCGTCAGCGAAGATCCGCGCATAGGGATGGATCGCCACGCTGTTGATCCCCAGTTCCTTGAGCCGGTCCAAGGTCTCTCCGAACCCATCGGTCCCCCAGACGTGGCCCCACTCCCGCGTGGAGATGGTCATTCCCTTGAGCAGTCCGTCCCCGGTGTTGGACTTGCCGAGATGACAGGCGCAAAGCGACGTTAACGTCAGGAGCCCCCCCAACACCCAGCGCATCGACCTCTGGTGAGAATCCCCCGTCACCGCTTAACAACCCGCGACGAAAATCGTGGGAAAACTCTGCGTAGAATCGAACGGATCGCCCATGAAGCTCCCAAAATAGGCCACCCGCGAAAAACCGGCTTGTGCCAGTGATGCGCTCAGCTGCGCTTGGTCGAGGGGATAGAGCGTGATCTCGTTTTCGAGCACGGCAGACGTGGATTTGACGTACAAGCGGGTTTGGAAACGCAACGCTTCTTTCGTCGCAGCGGGGGCGTAGGTGCGCTCGAAGCGGATCGCCTCGTTCTCAATCAACGGCAGGGATCGGATATCGTTTTTCAAAATGCGATCGTAGTTGACAATTTGACAAATCAGCACCCCACTTTCGGTCAGCATTTTCCGGGTGCAAACGAGAAAGTCGAGCACCTGGGACGGGGTGAGGTGAACCAGAGTGTTGCCCAGACAGACCACGCCATCGACCGGACAGGGGATGGGCGCTGTGTCGAGCCGGGTCATGTCGGCGACGAGAAACGACGCCCCAAGACCGCCGGCGCTCGCATTGGCGCGGGCGATATCGATCATCGTCGAATCCAAATCGATACCCCAGAGGGAAAATCCCCGTTCAGCCAGCGCCAGGGCCAGGCCGCCGGTGGCACAACCCACATCCACAATGCGTCCCTCGGGTAAAACCCGCTGGGCGACAAATGCCACTTGTGCCGGGCGCACCGGAAACACCTGATCGTAGTTCTGTGCGATCGATTGGTAAAACTGGGACATCACTCACCTCATTCGATCCAGCCGCCGCCCAGCACGCGCTCGTCCCGGTAGAACACAACGGCCTGTCCGGGGGTGATCGCCCGCTGGGGCTCATCGAACCGCACCTGCACCACCCCTTGATCGTCGGCTTCGATCACCGCCGGCGCCGCCCGATGACGGGAGCGAATCTGAGCCTCACACGGTGCGGGGAGTGACGGCTGCTCTCCACCAATCCAGCTCACCGCGGTTGCCCGAAGCGTCCGGCAGAGCAAGGCATCCGGATCATCATTGAGCACCACTTCGGCCCGTTCTGCGTTGATTCCCGTGACCCAGGCGCGATGTCCCAGGGCGATGTTCAACCCCTTGCGTTGACCGATCGTAAACTGATGGATCCCCTGATGGGCCCCCAACTCTTGCCCCTTGGGATCGACCACCCGACCGGGCCGAGCCGGCGCACCGAACCGCCGCCGCAAGCTCTCGGCAAAATTGGTCCCCGCCTGGACAAAGCAGGCGTCCTGACTCTCCGGCCGCTCAGCGTTGACCAGATCCATCTCCTGGGCCAACGCCCTAACCCGGGTCTTCTCCAGCTCCCCCAAGGGAAAGGCGACGTGCTCGAGCTGCTCCGGGGTTAACGTAAAGAGAAAATAGGACTGATCTTTTTGGGGATCCACCCCGCGCCAGAGGGTCACCGCATCTGCGGATGCAGCGCGCCGAACCCGGGCGTAGTGCCCGGTGGCGATGGTGTCGGCACCGAACTTCTTCATCAACTCCAGCAGTTTGGCGAACTTGATCTGACCGTTGCAGGCCACACAGGGACTGGGGGTTCGTCCGTGGTCGTACTCCTGCCAGGCGGTGCGCAGAATATGGGATTCGAATTGATCGACGCAGTCGATGGTGTAGTGGGGAAACCCCAGCTTTTGCGCCACTGCCCGCGCGTCGGTTTGTGCACCGACACCACAACACCAACTGACCTGTTGATCGTCCCCGCAGGGCACAAAGGAGAGGGTGATCCCGACAACCCGATACCCCTGTTGCAGGAGCAGGCCTGCGGCCACGCTGGAATCCACGCCCCCGCTCATCGCGACGATCGCTGTTCGCCCTTCGGTCATCGGTCAAATCGAACCGTAAAGCCCGCATCGTCAATCATCTTCAAATCGTCGGCCACATTCCGTCCCGAGGTGGTCAAATATCCGCCGACCATCAGGCCGTCGGCGCCGCATAGCAGCAGCCACGACTGCAGATCCCGCAGGTTGTATTCCCGTCCTCCGCAGACCCGGATCTCCTTTTCGGGCATCATCAACCGGGCCACTGCAACCACCCGCAGGCAGGCCAGCGCATCGATTGAGGACTGTTCGGCGCTCGGCGTGCCGGGAATGGGATGGTAGAAGTTCAGCGGTACGGAGTCCACATCCAGCTCCCGAATCTGATCGAGCAACTCCACCCGTTGCTCGAGTGACTCTCCCAACCCGAACAAGCCCCCCGAGCAGGTGGCCAAGCCGAGGGATTTGGCCGCTCGGATCGTGTCCACAGACTCACTCCAGGACCGGGTGGAGCAAATCTCCTTGTAATAGCTCTCAGCGGTTTCCAGGTTACAGTGGTAACGGGTCAGTCCGGCCTCTTTCAACCGCCTCAGCACCTCCTCGCTCACATTGCCCAACGAGGCGCAGGGGTGAATCCGTTTCCCGTCGGCGATTCGATTGATCGCCGAGGAGACCGCATCGATTTCAGGCTCCTCTTCCAGCGCCAACCCGGAGGTGACAATGCCGAACCGAGCAGCGCGATGCTCCCCGGCCACCTGGGCCGCCCGCACCATTTCATCGGTCCCGATCAAGGGATAGCAGTCAATCGTTGCATCGTTGTGTGCCGACTGGGCGCAAAACTTGCAGTCCTCACCGCACAACCCGCTCTTGGCATTGACCACGCTGCACAAGTTCACCGACAGTCCCCGGTGCTGCAGGCGCACCGCATGGGCCCGGGCAAACAGTTGATAGGTCTCTCCCCCTTCCAGCTCGAGTGCCTCGAGCGCTTCTGTTGTATTGATCCCGCTCACAATAAGCCTCCTCCACAACCGATATGCGTTTATCCGGCTTTTGGCAAGCGATCCCGAGACGGTTCGCTCAATTATCGGGGTCGGTGACCGGCAGACGAAAGGCGAAAGTGGTTCCTTGGCCGACCCGGCTCTCCACGGTCAACTCTCCCCCGTGATCCTGAACAATTTGATGGGAGATGGCCAGGCCCAACCCGGTCCCCGCCTCGTCGGCCTTGGTGGTGAAAAACGGCTCGAAGATTCGGTGGCGGTCTTCTGCCGAGATACCGCTGCCGTTGTCTTCGACCCGCACCTCGATCCAACGGCAATCGCCGCCGGGGTGCCCCGCGGTCAATTTGACCCAGGCATCCTCCTTGTCCGACGCCTGTCCCGCATTGATCACCAGGTTGATCAATACCTGTTCTATTTTGCCCGGATTGATGTTCACTCGGGGCAATCCCGGTGCCACATCCACTTCGAACCGCTGGACCAATTTGCGCACCTGCTTGCCCACCAGGGTCATTACGCGCTGAATCAGCTCGTCCAGGGGATGCGATGATTTGTCCTCCTCGTCGCTCGAGCGGACATAATTCTTCAGTTCGGAGACAATGCCGGTGATCCTCGATGATCCATGCTGCATGTTCTCGAGCAATTTGTACAGATCTCCGATGAACATGTCATAAGGCATGTTCAAAAAACTCAAGCGTGGGTTATCGCGGGCGCGTTGATCCAAGAAAGGTCTGATCGAGTCGATGTACTTTTTCAAAATGGGAAGGTTGAAATAAATAAAGTTGTTGGGATTGTTAATTTCGTGGGCCACGCCGGCGATCACCTGACCGAGAGAGGCCATCTTCTCGGCGCGAAACATCTGCTGTTGGGCCAGCTTGTGCTCAGTGATATCGAACGAGGTCGTGATGAAAGCGTCATTGCCGTCCAGCTCCACCAGGCTCGCATTCACTTCGAACCACCGTCCGTCATCGTAGCGATATTCGTAGCGCACCTGAGTCTCGCCCTGCTCATAGGCCCGGTTCCAGGCCTCGAGGCCCACCCGCACCGCTTCCGGTGAGAAGAACTCGGTGATCTCCTGTTGTTTGAGCTCGGCCCAGGTCACGCCGGCGTTTTCGAGAAACGTCTGATTGGCGTAAACAAACCGATTGTCCTGCATCACCGCGATATGGGCCGTGGTCGCTTCGGCCACCGACCGAAACCGCTCCTCCGATTCACTCAACGCCGCTTCAGCGGTATCCTTCGCGGCAGACAGGGCTTCTCGCTCGAGCCGCAAGATGCGCAGCCGATCCACAATGGCCAACGTGAGCAACAACACGTTGAGCAGACTGCCGAGCTGGAACAACCGCCAGCCGTCGGTCGGGGCGAGCCAGGGCACGGCGAAGATGAACGCGGAAATAGCGAACGCGCTCCAGGCGGCCAAATACAGGCGCGCAGGTTTGAACCCCTGTAGGAGCCGGACGATCGCCGGCGCTATCGTTCCCAGAGGCGCCAGTATCCCCAACACGATGGTCGCCCGCTGCAGCACGATGAAGCCCCGCTCGTAGTCGATGCTCACATAAGGGGATATCACCAGCACAACGAGGGTGAGCAGCAAGTAGCCGATGAGCGCCTTGTCAATCCTCGGCGTGAATTCCTTGGTGTGCAAAAACGATCGGGTGAACAGGATGCAAAAGAAGTTGATGCCGCAAATGCCGATGATATGGGCATAGGAGTAATACATCGGGCCGAAGAGTTTGATCGCCGGCGCTGTCTCCCCCCGCAACCCGGAAAAATAGAACCAGATGAAGAATACGAAAAATAGGTACCACAGGGAGCTCTTCTCCCGCAGGAAGATCACCAACAGCAAGTTGAGCAGCGCAATCACGATGAGCACGCCGTTGAACAGGCCGACCATCACGCCGATGTGCTCAGTAGTGTCGACGAACTCAGACGCGGTCCAGATGGATAACGGGAAATACAAATAGTAATCGCTGCTGACCCGGGCGAACACCCGACGGGGGGTCGTACCGATACGGGGGAGCTTGAACACCACGCGCTTTCCGTATTGGGACTGCTGATCCGTGTTCAGCTGCTGGACATTCCATCGCGTTGTTGTCGCCTCGTCCCAATGATCGGCCGTCGCCGAATAGATCGTCACCTCGCCGATGAACCGGTGGGTGCTCAACACCATGACCCAGTTGCGCTCGCCGGCCGCCGGATTCTCCCCTCGAACATCAAAGCGAACCCACCAAACCGACGGGCTCACCCCCAGGTCAAGCCCCCAGGCGTCCTCGAATCGGCTGACGATCGGTCCGAAGCGATCGGCCAACGGCGGGGAAGAGACCTGGTCGATGTCCCACTTGCCGTCGGGATCCTCCAGTATGCGAACGGCCGGAATCAGCGAGTGCCGTGAGGTTTCGTTGCCCAACGAAACAACCCCGTCGGCGCTTGCCGTGACACTGACGAGAAACACCAAGCCGATCGTTCCCAAAACGCGGGGCCATACGGTGCATCCACCGCCGGCTCGTCTGTTTGTGCCATTCGCGCCCATCCATTGACCAACCTACTCTACGATACCGGCGAACACAACCGGACGCACTGTCGACGGGATCGAGGGGGTCGACCGTTTGTGTTCGGTCATCCGCTGGTGTACCGTTCAAAGTCGATGCCCCGACCCTCCACACAAACCGCGCTCGAACTGATCGGCGCGTTCGCCATCTGGCTGGGCCTGATGGCCTGGGCTGCGCCGGGTCACGGGATGGAGACCATCTCGTTAACAGCAGAGCAGGAACCAATCCCCGCACACAGCGCGGCGGCCCTGCTGGAGGACCCCATCGGTCGATGGACAATCGATGATGTTTCCCACCCCGGTTTTTCGGGCCGGTTCGCGCCGATGCCGAGCGGTGTTCATCATGCGCGGGGCATCGAGCTGGGCGTCACCGCGTCGGCCTGGTGGATTCGGCTCTCGGTCCGAGCAGCGTCAGAGGAGGCCGGTTCGCACATCTGGGTGATGACCGTGGCCAATCCCTGGTTCGCCGGTACGATCGATTGCTACACGCCGCACAGCGCCGGGGGAGCCGCATCTCCCGGACGTTGGCGGATACAACATCTCGACACCGCCGGCACCCACCGGGACGACCTTCGCCACTTCTTCGAGCTTCCCCTTAGCGGCACAAAACCCCAAACCATTTACCTTCGCGTCGAGAGCGATGCCTACATCTTCATTCCCACCACGTTCAGTACTGCCGAGTACACCGCCAACTCCCGCCGGCAGGAGGCACTGATCGAAGGATTGTTCTTCAGCACCATCCTCGTCTTCGGTATCTTCAATCTCTTCGTCTTTCTCTGGTTGCGGGACCGTAGCTCCTTCTGGCAGCTGCTGTTCGTCGTGGCCATCAGCTACTATTTCGCGATCACCTCGAGTGTGAGCATTCACTGCATCGTGGTCGATTTTCTCGGGCCGATGTCGTTCGCCTACCTCCAGGTTGCGGCCATCTGTGCGATCATCATCATCTGCATTCTATTTACCCAGTCGTTTCTGCAGACCCGGGCGCACACGCCGAGGCTGCACAAGCTGTTGGTCGGCTACCTTTGGCTGAACATCTTGGTGACCTGTTGCCTGCCCGTGTTGGAGATCGACTACAAAGCGATCTTTCCGATCTGGCGCGGACTGATGACCATCTCCCCGCTGTTGACCCCCTTGGCCACGATCATTCCGGGCATGGTGCGGTTGCGGCAGGGATTCAAACCGGCCCGCCTATACCTCTTGGCCTGGGGCTCGTTTGCCCTGGGGACGTTCCTCTTTGCCCTGCCCATCGATATCGGCGTGCACGGTTGGCAGTTGTTCAAGACCGGCTGCTGCTTAAACGTGGCCCTGCTCGCTTTTGCCCTCGTCTATCGACATCGGGAACTGCAGGCCGAAACGGTCGCCCTTTCCAGCGCCAGGGATACGGCCGAGGCAGCGCTCAGCCAATCGGAGGAGCGTTTTCGCACCCTGGCCGATTCGACCACTGCTCACATCGCCATCGTCCAGCAGGACCGGTTGGTCTATGCCAACGAGACGTTCATCAAGGCCACTGGCATGAATTGGGAAACGCTCAAACAAGCCCCCCTTTCGACGATCTTTTCGACGGAAACCATCGAAGCCAACCGCCGGGCCCAAACCGAGGCCGAGCGGCAGAGCAAGCAACAGTTTCGCTATGAGAGTCGGGATCGGCGGGGACGACGATACGAGGTCAGCGCTCAACTGGTGGAGGTCGACGGGGCCGAAGCGCTGATCTCCACCTCGTTCAATATCACCGAACGAAAACGCGCTGAACAACAGATGTTCCGCGCCGAGAAAATGGCAGCGTTGGGTCAAATCATCGCCGGGGTAGCCCACGAGATCAATAACCCCAACAACTTCATCTACTTCAACCTCCCGATCCTCAAAAAATACGTCGATACGATCAAACCCCTGCTCGATGATCGCGCAGCACAGGAAGGCGATCTGAGGGTACTGAACCTGCCCTATGAGGCATTCATCGAAGATCTCTACAAGTTGATCGAGAATATGCAACACGGCTCGGCTCGCATCACCGGCATCGTCTCCGATCTCAAGGACTATGTTCGCTCGAGCGAGGAGAAGGACAAAACCCCCGGTGCCATCGACGGGGTCATCGAGCAGGTGATGACCCTGGTCGGCAAGCAGGTGAGCAAGTCGGTCAGCACCCTCAACGTTGAGGTCCAACCGGGGCTGCCCCCGGTCGAGATGAACGCCGGCAAGATCGAGCAGGTGCTGATCAATTTGATCCTCAACGCCGGTCAGGCAGCTGACAAAGAGGACGCTTGGGTGCGGTTGACCGCGGGCCCGGGGGAGCAGGAGGGCTGGGTCACCATTCGGGTGGAGGACAACGGCAGCGGCATCGCCGAGCAGGATGTGGCCCAGATTTTCGAGCCGTTTTTCACCACCAAGGCGGAGGAATCGGGAACCGGGTTGGGACTGGCCATTTCACACCAGATTATCGAGGATCACGGCGGTTCGATTGGCGTAACCAGTGAGCTCGGCAAGGGAACCTGCTTCGCGATCCACCTGCCGACGACCCAAGCCCACCACGCCTAATTGACTGTGCCATCAACTAGCGGTCAAAGGTCAATAGGCGACCACCATCACGTCGGCGATCAACCCCGATTCACTGTACAAGTAAGAAATGTCGGTGGATCCCACTTTGACTCCGCGGGCCAGACCTTCGTTTCCCGGTGTATCATCGAACACGATAGCATCCTTATCGGCCGAATCCCAATCGGAAACTTTCCAGACAGCGTCCCCTGTAACGTCATGCCTGGAGCCATCCGCAAATGTGGCGATTGCTGTGAACTGAGTCGTTTCCCCCACGACCATGCTCGCGAAACTGGGGTAAATGCCCAACTCGACCCGCTCAGCGGGCGTGACGACGAAGTGCATACTCGCATCGAATCCATTGTAGTTGGCATTGATCGCTACGGAGCCCATGGCCATCCCCAGCACCACGCCTTTGCTCCCGGGCGTGTCGCTCACTTCCAGGATCATCGGATTTGACACACTCCATGTCGCTTCTTCGGTGAGATCCCGAACGGTACCGTCGGTATACTTTCCCCAAACTGTCTTTTGAGCGGTCTCCCCGACGACGACAGAGTACGGTCTATGGCCGAAATAATAGCGTTCCAATTCGGCTTCCCGAACGGTGAGGATCGTCGAACGCTGTAATACTTTGTACTGGACAATAATATCTGTGGTCCCGGTCGATAGACCTTCCGCCGATCCCCAGTGGGGATTGATCTCGGCTACCTCGGGAGCTGAGGAACTCCATGTGACCACTCTGGTGATGTCCAACGTGGATCCATCCGCCAAAGTGCCCATCGCCCTAAAATCGACAGAATCGCCGACCGGAATGGAGACATTTGTGGGTTGAATTTCAATATCGACCAGTTCTGTGATCTCAACGGTGAGATTGACGGTCAGCCCTCCCCAGTCACCGTATATGGCGCGAATGCCAACGGTCCCCGGCGAGAACGTTTGAACCAACCCCTTGCTACCCGGCGTATTGTCAACATCGGCAATCGCCTTATTAAAGGACGACCAACTAACGTCTTCGGTGAGATCGTAGCTGTTACCGTCAGCGAATTCACCGGTCGCTTTGAATTGAATGGATTGCCCCAACTCTACAGTGGGATCGTTAGGAGAGATTACAATGTTGACTGGCTCAGCGGGCATCACGGTGATCTCGACGGTTTCGGTGTATTCAGCGTAGAACATGCTGATTTTAGCCGTACCCATGGTGAGCCCCGAGGTGAACCCCCTATTTCCCACGTTGTTGCCGACCTCCGCAACCCCACTATTGGACGACGTCCAGTGGGATTCTTCTGTTATATCCAAGGTGGAACCATCAGCAAATTCTGCAATCGCAGTGAGTTGAACCGTTTCTCCGATGACCAGATTGACGTCCACTCCCGGTTGAACGCGAATGTACCGCAGGCTGGTATCGGGGACCGAGCATCCCTGGGTGGGAACACACTTTTCCCGACCATTGACCGGGTTCCCATCATCACATTCAGCATCGACACGACACCAAAGGCAAATGCCGGTTTGCTGGTCACAGGTTTGGCCAGATTCGCAATCACTGTCTCGACGGCAAGTGTTGTCGGGCTCGGGAAACTCACAGGACTCTCCGTCACATGCATCGTCCCCCCGTTCACCCAACACCGTATTCGCTCCCCACCCTCCGAGCACCACATCGTTGTCCGGCCCACCGAAGATGGTGTCATTGTCAGGGCCACCGTTAATCAGATCATTGTCCCAGCCTCCGTCGATGGCATCGTTGCCAAAACCACCGATAAGTGTATCCTCACCAGAACCACCCCAAATGCTATCGGCGCCGCCCCCACCGTTGATCAAATCGTTGCCGGCGCTGCCGTACAGCAGATCATCGCCCAGCCATCCGACAATCATGTCGTCGCCCCATCCTCCGTCGATGACGTCATTGCCAAAACCACCGCGCAAGACGTCATTTCCCTCTCCGCCGTACAGAATGTCGTCTCCTCCTTCTCCCCTAATTTCATCGTCTCCCTTGTGTCCGAAAATGCAGTCCCTGTCTGAGGTTCCCCGCAGGATATCGTCGCCGTCGGTCCCCTCGATAATATTGTAGCCAGGGGGGCACTTCTCAATGGTAATCCAGGCGGCCATGTTGCTCTCGATGGTCAAATTGCTTTGGCCCTGATCCCCGCAGCTCCATGCCAGGAACAAGACGGGAAAAACCAACAGTACGGAAAATTTTTTCATTTTTAGTCTCCTCGCTACTGGAAGGAAAAAAAGAATGGTTGGCGGTTTAGATCGTCTATCGCGCCGTTTTACGTTTTCAGTAAGTAAACGTCTGCCGATGAGGGTGTGGACAAAAATTTTTGTGAAATTCAGTAGTTGTTTCCAGTAGTTTCGATTCAGCTAAAACCGAATGTGTCGTGACCAGCAAGCTCGGCCAAGGGGCCCGCTTCGCGATCCACCTACCGACGACCCAAGCGCACCACGCCCAAATGACTGTGCCATTACGCCGTCCATCTGAAAACACGTATTATTTTCCAGCAGTTAACGCCCGGACCATCTCGTTTTAGCATACCAACGCCCTTACCCGCGACCTCGGTCGACACACCGGCTTCTCTGGCAACTAGCTAAAATCAATCACTTTTATGTGACATCGAAAAGTGGCCCCGCTCTTGCGGTATCCCGGGCCGTAAACAACAGCAACCCGAAGGAGCAAAACAATGAAAACGATCAATGCATTTGTGGCACTCATCATCATTTCGGCTGTTTCCGTCACCACTTTTTGGTCAATCGAGTCGCTGGCCAACCCAATTGATGCCGGTGTTACACCTTCGGAACAGGAGGAGCCAACCGTCACCGCGACTGCGCAAAGCAAACGACCGGTGTACTACGTCAACCCGATGGTCGTGGGCGCTGTCCTTTACGAAGATGGGGACAACCGGGTGACCAGCCATGACGCCCAGAGCCTCCTGGGGGCCGGACTGGCCGTTCGCGGCGGTGTCGTGATCGAAGATCGCCACCTGTTCGGCCTGTTGTTCCAAGGGTACTGGCGATCGACCCAAGCGGTGCTCGACCAGTGGGAAGGGGATCGACATTGGGGTGCGGTTTCCACCTACTACCTGGGACCGGAGTATCGCTACTTCACCGACACCGGCATCTACTTCGGGGTCTCCAGCGGTCTGGCCTTCACCTTTGCCGACGACCACGTGGGCGAGGACAGTCCGAACTGCAGCAGCTGGGACTGCCTGGACAACCACCTCGAGCGCAGCGACGACCATGCCGCACTGGGGGTCGGGTTTCGCGGCACCATCGGCTACGAGTACCGTTTTAGCCGCAACCTGGCGATCAACGCCGAGGCCTTTGCCGGTTGGCTTGTTGGAGACGACGAAAACGAGGAGACCCTCAGCACCCCGATGTACGGTGTCGCCATCGGTCTCGGCATCTAATCCGCTCCTTCACCGAGTCCCCGGAACGCGCCTCTGCCCTTTCTTCCTTTCCCGTTTATGGTATTCTGCATCCAGCTGCCAATCGCCCGGTCTTTGAGATCCCCGGGACGCGTAGAAAGGGAATGGCGCCATGAAAACCTCCATCCTGGTCGTCGATGACGAAACCGCTTTTTTGGACAGCGTGGTGCGCATGCTGCGAATCGAAGGATACGACGAGATAGTCTCCGCCTCCAACCCCACAGCGGTGCCGGAGATGCTAGAAGAGCACTCCTTTGATATTGCGTTCCTGGATATCACCATGCCCGAACTGGACGGCTTGGATCTGTTGAAGATCATCAAGGAGCGCTCCCCGGAAACAGAATGCGTGATGATCACCGCGAACGAGAGCATTCCGATGGTGATCAAGGCGATCAAGCGCGGCGCATACGACTACCTGGTCAAACCGCTCACCCCCGAGCAGCTGACCCACGCGCTCAACCGCGCCCTGGAGCGGCGGCGGTTGATGGAATCCCTATTGCTGCGATCGTCACGGGCGGTGAAAAAAAGCCTGCACAATCCCCAAGCCTTTAGCGAAATCGTCACCGGTGACAAGAAGATGCTCCGCCTCCTCCACGAGGCCGAGCTGCACGCCAACTCCAATATTCCCATCCTGGTCACCGGTGAGACGGGCGTCGGCAAAGAGCTGCTGGCCCGCGCCATCCACATGGCGAGTCGCAGACACTCGGGCCCGTTCGTTCCGGTCAACATGCTGGCCTTGTCCCCCACGCTGTTCGAGTCCGAATTCTTCGGGCACATCAAAGGGGCCTTCACCGGCGCCGAGAAAGACAAAGTCGGCTACCTGGGCAAGGCCAACGGGGGGACGCTGTTTCTCGACGAAATCGGGGATTTGTCGTTGGAAATTCAGGGCAAGCTGCTGCGCATCCTCCAAGAGGGCGAATACACGCCAGTGGGCGATACGCGCTCGGTGCAAGCGGATGTGCGGTTCGTTGCTGCCACCAACCAGGATCTGGACAAACAGGTCCAGCAACGCAAATTTCGCAAGGATCTGTTTTATCGACTTCAGTTCGCCCATCTGCATCTACCCCCGTTGCGTGATCGGGCTGAAGACATTCCCCTGCTGGTCGATACATTTTTGCCCGATCAACAAGTCCCCCCCACCGAAGACGCGACGGTCGAACTGGAAGCCCACAACTGGCCGGGTAATGTGCGCGAGCTGAGAGGGGTACTCGAAGCGGCCGCCAACCTGGCGGACGGCAAACCCATCGATGCCGAGCACCTCAGACTGCCCAAGAAGAAATCCCGTCTCACTGTCAAAGGGGTTCGAACCACGACCGGTGAGCTGGAGCCACTGGCCGAAGTGGAGCGCCGCCACATTATCAGCGTCTACGAGGCGACCAACAACAACAAGAGTCAAACCGCCCGTGTGCTCGGCATCGGTCTCCAGACCCTCCACCGCAAGCTCAAGGCCTACAGCGTGAAGTGAGACAATCGTTACGGAGCAGACGACCGACCTGTTGCCAACGGCTCGCCGAATTGTGGCCTATCCCAAAATAAACCGACGAATATTTTTCTTAATACTTTTCAGTGGTTGTCGCCCCATTCGTACCGTTTTGGTATACCTGTTTCGAGTCATCAGCACCAGTTTGAGATTGCTGGAATTTCGTCTAACCATTTATGATTATTTAATAATTCCACAACACTCCAATTTGGGTCCATCCCTTGCAGCGGGGTACTTCATGCCGTTGACTGGCACCACGCGGGGAGACCGATGACCAGCAAAACCATGAAAATTCTCGTCGTTGACGACGAGCCTCACCAACTGGACACGGTCCGTCGGGGGCTTTTTCTCTACGGCTACGACAGTGAGGGAGTGGGGGATGTGAACACCGCATTGACCGTGCTCGAAGGACCGGACGGGGACTCCTTTCACCTGGTGCTCACCGACCTCACCATGCCCGGCAACTCGGGGCTGAACCTGATCAAGCAAGCTCGAAAAACGCGACCAACCCTCCCCATCATCGTCATCACCGGTCTAGCGGCCACCGACGAAATCGAGACTATCCAGCAACAGGGCATCCCGATTCTGCAAAAACCCTTTGAACCGGACGATCTGCACAACGCGATCTGTGAGTTGCTCGATTAGCTTCCGTCCATTAATTGCTCCCCCATCCTAGCCCTCCCGATTTTGCCTATCCCGTTTTGGCACACGCCGTCCCTGATCCAGTAACGATGCGGGTTTTTGCTCCGATCCCCCCAGAACGACTTGTTCAACAGTTCCCGCTCACCGACCTGTCGGACCTTGCACAAACTCTTAAATATTTGAAATAAAAGAAAAAAAGACCGACCCAGTTTCCTGGCACGGCCCTTGCGCTGGCAACAGACCATGATGACTCGCCTGACCACAAACCGCCTGCCGAATTCACCGATCCGGGTTTTCCCCCGCACCTGGGTCGTCGGCCTGGTTGTGCTGAGCGTCTTGCTCTACGCTGCGCGGTTAAACGCCGAAACGGACGCCGCTCGAGCGTCGTTTCATCTGCGATTCGGCGCAGGCATCGCCATGACGAGCGTTCGTGTAAGGAGTGAGGATCAGGCGATATCGCTGACCGGTCCGTCGGTGTTGGACGGCGTGCAGCTGGGCGGGCGGTTGGCGAACGGTCTCTCCATCTTCTTCGAAGCCAGCACCCTCACCATGCTGACCGATCCCCAGTCGGCGGCCCGCTGTGCCGAGAGGTCGTGCCAACAGGACCTCAACAGCCCCGTGTTCGGGATTGTGCTCGGAGCGGGCCTCGGCGGTCGACTCACCCCGGCTGATTTGTATCTCAGTGTGGCCCTGGGGCCCTCCCTGAACAACATCTCCACGGGTGACGGGGTTTCGATCGACGGGCGCAACACCGGCTGGGGTACGTCGGTGATGGTGGGCAAAGATTGGCAGGTGGGCAACGACTGGCGCTTGGGACTGGCTGGACAGCTCCTCACCATGGTCGATCGGTTCGGTGACTCCAGCCGTTTTCGCTCCTCTGTCCTGGCCTTCGGGATGCTGCTCACCCTGGCCCGTCATTCCTAATCAGCGCACCGCTCCTTCTTCCCGGTGAAGATCACCTCTCTCGTTTTGGTGCATTCGCAAATTTGCCTTTTAATTTTGAACAGTTATCTCGCAGATCCTCCATTTTGACACGGCACAAGTTTGTTTTTCGGTCCCCCGCGCGGGAAGACAGCATCTTGTAACTTCTTGTTATTACTAGACATATCTCGGCGATGACCCATTGGCCCGGCGGTTGCAATTTCAACGGTCAGTGACGACACACCGTCTCCCTCGGGACAAAGGAGAGCGCCATGTGGACTTACAAAATACTGACCCTGGCTCCGGTGCTGCTGATGATGGCCTGTGACCAAGGCGCGGTCGTAGATACCGTTGAATTCCATCAACCGATTCATCACGTGGAAGTTGCTGTACCGTTCGGTGACATATCGATCTCAGCGAGTCAGGACGAAACCCTGACCCATGTCGATCTCCAACTCGAATGCCGCACCGAAACGCCGGACTACTCCATATATGTGGAGGGCCGGACCTTGTATGTAACGATAGACGCCGGGCTCGATGCCAGCGCATGCGGGGGGACCTTCTTTCTGGCAGTTCCAAAGTGGGTTTCCTCATCCCTCGCAACCGACCGGGGGAAGGTCACCGCTTCCGGCTTGACCGGGTCGGTTGACATCGTCTCGTATGACGGGGAGGTCTTCTTGAACCATCTCTCAGGCCAGGTAGAGGTCACCGCCGTCTCCGGTGATGTGGACGGGGTTGGAATCGGAAGGGCAACGACGACGATCACCACCGGGAGCGGCGATGTTTCCCTATCGTTCGACGAGATTCCCAACTTGGTCGACATCGACATTCTGGCGGGAAATGCATCGCTCCAGGTACCGGCATCCGCCTACCAGATCGACGCCAGTACCGGGTCGGGCCATGTGGATCTGCAAGGTGTCGACCCGGCACCCAGCGCCCCCAACGCGCTGCGGTTGGCCCTCGACGCCGGGGACATCGTCATCTCCGGTCATGCCCGCTAGTTTCTTCGGATTAGTTCAAAATAGTTTATCGACTAACAGGCCGAGCACGCTCCGTCCCACACCGCTGCTCGATCCCATCGCGCAGCCCAATAGTGAGGAGAGATAGGGCCCGGTTTGCTCTTCTTCGGCCAGCTCGACCCAGCGTCTGTTCCCACAAAAATCGTTGCCCGGCGTACATCCGACCTTCAGGATCAGCCAATCATCGAGCACCTGTACCGTCGCCCCGGGCGCCTCGCCCTCGAGCTGATCGAGGACCCCGGCCAGCAGCTCGGCAGACGCTTCAATTGCCGCCTCGAACAACGCTTTGGCCCGCGGATCCGAACAATCATCCAAGGTGTCAGAGTGGGCCAGACCGTCCCGTTGATGGTTGAAGTCAGATGCAATCGCGTCGATATAGTTCATTACGTGAACCACCTGGCGCAACCCGTCCGCATCTGAACGCAGTGCATGGGAAAACGAGTCCTGCAAGGCGTGTAGCGCCCGACCGACAAAGAAGAACGGGGCCCAGATCTTCAGCTCGATCCGCCCGTAAAAATCCAGGTACACCACCGCATTGATCAGCTGATCGGCCATCAGTAGGCCGTAGCGACGCACCCCCTCTTCGATGAGCTCGATTATCACTTGCCGGGTGCCGACAATCGCCGCCGCGTCCCCGCCCGCCCCATCGTCGTCCGGTCCCCTCAGACAGTGGGCGTACTGGCCCTTGGCGCTGGGATCCCCGTGCAGCCGGTGGAGGTTTTCCAGATTCATCACGGAATGTCCATCCGTGTCCGGTGCGCGGACGCCGACAATCAGGCTGACCAACATGAAGCGATGGTGCTCACTCAACGCCTGAGGATCGCCGCTCATCTCACCGAGGAGCATCTCGGCGAGGTCCGACCACACCCCCTCTGGGGGCGTGAATCCAGGGGGCACGGGCATCTCCCGCACCAGCGCTTCACCGGCTCGAAGGGTGATTCGCTCATGGCACGACTCGGTCAAACCGCTGGAAACCGAGTAGGCGACACACCAGGAAGCCGGCGTCGAGCTGCACACGGCAATCACCAACCCGGCCAACAGCCGCCACTGTCCGGTTCGTCTCAAAACACCGCCTCCAGATAGACCGCCGTGCGATATTGGGTGTAAATCAGCGGGATGCCTCCCAACACGGGCGCCACAATGGCAAAGGTGAGCGGGTCGAGACCGATGACCAGATACCGCCTGGCCGCCCAGCGCAAACCGACCGGGCGAATATCAAAAAACAGGCCGGTGGTCCCCGCGTCATCCAGCACCGTGTCAAAAGCGAGGATCGACGGACCGAGGGCCAAACTGGTTCGCACAAAACCGTTGGCATAGATGAGCTCGGCCCCCAAGCCGATGTTCACTGCACCGCGAACGACCTGTTTCTGTTGTTCGGTAGCGAGCCACATGTTGTGCTCCGCTTGCGCGAACACCCCAAATCCGCACCAACGGTATCCGCCTCGGGCCGCATAGCCGAAGGTGCTGGCCAGCACCGACCAATCCGTCACATCGCTGAGGATCGACAAATGGCCTTCCACCGCGGCAAACGGACCTCTGTGTTGGGAACCGTCGTTGTCCGACGACATCGGTTCTGCAGAAAAACCCGTTCCGGCGACCACCAAGCCGAGCAGAAGGATCAGAGCGCCGAGTCGGCGACCATTGACGCGTTGGTTCATCGGAATGTGCCCGCTTTCGCTTCCCACCTCGGCTCACTGATCTACCAGAGATGGCGCGAATTTGGAATGGGAGCCGAGAGTTTGGTATAAATCCAATCAGCGGGACAACCAGAGATATCAAAGAACGAGATGGGACAAATCTACGCCATAGCCAAAAACACCTTTCGAGAAGCGATCCGCGATCGGGTGCTCTATGGCTTTCTGTTTTTTGCGGTCTGCCTGATTCTGTTCAGCTTGGTGCTCGGCCAGCTATCGTTCAACCAGGAGATTCGGGCGGTGATCGATATCGGCATGGCCGGGGTCTCGTTTTTCGGCGTCTTGATGGCGATTTTTCTCAGCATCACCTTGTTGCACAAGGAGATTGAAAAACGCACCCTCTACACGGTGCTCTCCAAGCCGATCTCCCGACCGGTCTATCTGATCGGAAAATTTTTCGGCCTCGTGGCCACCCTACTGGTACAACTCCTCCTCATGACCGGGGTCTGGTTGATCGTGCTCCGCATTCAAGGGGGCACCCCCAGCAGCGGCATTTTCATCGCCCTGTTGTTGATCTTCTTCGAGGTCGTGCTCGTCATCTCGATGGCCCTGTTCTTCACTTCCTTCTCCCGGCCGTATTTGAGCGGGCTCTTTTGCCTGGGTCTGTTCGCTGCCGGACGCAACGCCGATCTGATCGGCCAACTCGCCGAGCGCAAATCGATGGCCTGGATGGCGCCGTTGTTGGACGGCATCACCGCTGTGTTACCCAACTTCTATCTCTTTTATCCCAGCGGAAAATTGGTCGAGAGCTCCTGGGCCAGCGTACACGGCCAATTCGTTACTTCGGGATACACCTTCTCGGCGGTGGGCTACGGTGCGCTCTACTCTGCCGTATTCCTCGCGCTGGCGATCGCCCTGCTCGGCCGGCGGGATTTCATCTAAGTGGCCGATCTGTCAACCCTTTTAAGAGCAACGAGCGCTGCCCTGTTCGTGCTGGCACTCGTCGTGATGGCTGCTGCCACACGGCTGATTGTAGACGGAAAGCGCCAGTGGGAACGGGGAACCCGATTGATCGATGCCCATGATCGGCCGGCCGCGGTGTCCGCCTTGGAAGATGCCGCCAAATCGTATGTTCCGGGCAGCCCCTATCCCGCGCGAGCGTTGAACACCCTCGCCATCCTGGCCAAAGGGGCGGAGATGAGAGGGGAGAGAGACGACGCGATCCACACCTGGGAGGTGGTGCGCCGGTCAGTGCTGGCCACGCGCCACATCTTTCAACCCCATCCGGATTGGCTGACGCGCGCAGAACGAGAAATGGAACGGCTGCACCGCCAGCACACGAACAAGTCATTTACCGCGCGCAACGATCTACCGCGTCCCGACGATCCCGATCCCTGGGCTTCCCTGCTGCTGTTCGCCGGATTGCTCGGCTGGGGCATCGGGGCCGGCGCATTGTGTTTGTCGCCGAAAGCCGCCGGCTTCACTGCCAACGTCTGGAAGTGGTCCGCTTGCCTCGGCGGATTGACCCTCTGGCTCGCCCTGGCCTACCTGATGGGCTGAGCGAGCACCATTCCGAAAGCTCAGGAATCGGTGTCAATCGGTACGGTGCCGCACTCATTCATGTCGAAGATCCGGATCTCCGGATTGTGAAAACCGATCGTCTGAATCCCGTACTCGGGTAGAAACCGTTTGACCAGACGACAGTTGGCAAACAGCCGGCGATAGCAATCGGCGGCATTCTTGGAGTGGGGGATGAATTTCTCGTTGACGAAGTACCGGTTGAAATTGAACCCGTTGGTAATCACGTAATCGACGTCGTACTGCGACCACATCCGCTTCTTCTTGCACAGCCGTTTTCGCCTCGTGTCATATTCTCGGTTCAACCGGGGACAATAGAACTTGCCGTCAATGATAATCGTCGAGGACTCGGAAAGGTTGTCATGGATCCAATCAGCGGCGCGCACCCGCGTATCCCGGGTCACTCCGGCGACGACAACTATGGAATGCACCGACGGCCAGGCCAGCACCGCCGCGACCAGTAGTGGCCCCCAGACCCGACCCAGGGGAAATCTCGTCACCGCCGCGGCGCCCCTGATGAGGGCAAAGGCGGCGAAACAGACCAATCCGGGGATGATCGGGTAGGCGTAGCGGACGAACAGGGGAAACGGTTTGGCCGGTGATCGCTCGACGATGATGTACAGGGTCAGCACCCAGGCGAGCAACACGACACCCGCCAAATGACGGCGCCAACGGTAGAGCACCCATCCCATTCCGGTCAGGGAGGCGAGGACAATCCCGCCGGTCATCACCGGCACAAGTCCGTAGCGCAGCTGATAGGTCCACAGGTAGTCCCACGGACTGAAGATAGTGCCGTCGAAATGGCCCTTGCGCGCGTACTCGGCCTGTTCCGTGGTTTCTGAGATAAACTCGCCGAAGTGAATCAGCAGCTGGTGGTTGAACAGAAAAAACCCGACGGCGATGAGCGCACACCCGGCACCGAGCTGCCAGAACAGCCGCGATTCTCTCGTCGTTCTGCCCTGCCGGAGGTAGACCAGGTGTGTCAACACGGCGATCGGCAGGAGGGTCAACGCAATCAGTTTCGTGCCGATGGCCAACCCGACGGTCAATCCGCACCACAGATAGTAACGGCGATTTCTGGTCTGCAGCAGCAGAATCATCATCAGCAGTGCCAAATTGCTGAAGAACATTACTGGAACGTCTTCCTTGATATAGTGGGGGCTGACCACGCCGATCGGCAGGACCGCGAAAACAAACGCCCCGGTGAGCGCTATTCGGCGGCTCGAAAACGCGAACAGGCCGATATAGTAGATGACCAGCAGCGTTCCGATGGAGAGCGCGACCATATAGCCGACCATAATCCGCGCCGCCCTCTTTTTACCTTTGTAGCCAAAGATCGCGCCGATGCGCAGCAAAATGGCCGACGTGTTGAGCATCAGCCGGGGGTGCTTGAAGTATTTGGGAGACTTGTCCTTGAACGCTATTTTGCGAGCCAGCTTGACCTTTTCCCACGAATCCGGCTCGACCTTCAGGCTGGCCACGGCGACCTCGTTGAAACTCCAACAGCGCAACACGAGAGCAACGACCACCACCAACCCCAACAGGACGAGCTGACCTTTCCGACTGCCCATGGCGGTCTTCAATCCATCGAGATTTGACAAGGTGATCATGGCGCTGAGCTGCTACGGTAGCAATTCCGCATGGCGAAAACAATCCACCGTATGATCGTTGACCATGCCGATCGATTGCATGAACGCGTAGCAGATCGTCGACCCCACAAAACCGAACCCTCTCTTTTTCAGCTCGCGACTCATCCGATCGGAAATCTCGGTCTTGGCGGGAATCTGATCGACCCTCTGCCAATGGTTGATCAAGGGCCTCCCGTCGACAAACTGCCAAATATACCGGTCGAACGACCCCACATCTGCTTGAACCGCCAAAAAAGCCTGGGCATTCTTGACCGCCCAATTGATCTTCAGCTTGTTCCTGATAATGCCCGAATCTTGCGCCAGCTCGTCGAGCTTGGCCTGGTCGTACCGGGCCACTCGCTGCGCATCGAACTGGTCGAAGGCGCGCCGGTAATTCTCCCGTTTCTTGAGAATGGTCAGCCAGCTGAGCCCGGCCTGTGCACCCTCGAGAAGCAGCATCTCAAAGAGCAGGGTGTCGTCATGGACAGGCACGCCCCATTGTTCGTCGTGGTACCGGGTGTAGAGTGAATTGTCTGCCGGAATCCAAGCACATCGCTGGCGGGTAGCGGTCATCATCCCTCCCAATTGGTCACCACCGGCCAAATCAGCATCGCGATGGCAAAGACGAAAAAGGCCACCTGCATCGGCAGGTGCCAACGAAACCACTTTTCAAAGGGAATCTTCGCCATGGCCAGTGTCCCCACGGTCACCCCGGAGGTGGGCACGATCATATTGGTAAATCCGTCCCCAAATTGATAGGCCAGCACCGCGGTCTGCCGCGTGATGCCGGACAGATCGGCCAACGGGGCCATCAGCGGCATGGTCAACGCGGCCTTGGTGGAGCCGGACGGGATGAAGAAGTTGAGCACCATCTGCAGCCCGTACATCGCATCGGCGGCCAGGATCGAAGGCATCTTTGCGGTCACCGAGCTCATCCCGAAGAGCACCGTGTCCATGATCTTGCCCTGTTCGAGGATGACGAGAATGCCCCCGGTAAACCCGACGATCAGCGCTGCTCCGGCCATATCCTTGAGACCGGCGATGAAGGCGTGGGCCAGCTCATTGGGACTCATCTTGCCGGCGATGCCGCAAAACAACCCCATCGCGAAAAACAGCCCGCCGAGCTCGACGATGTACCACCCCTTGGCCACAACACCGTAGATCATCAGCACCACGGTGAGGCCGAGAATCATCAGACAGATACCGTGACGGACGGAAAACTCGGATTGGGATTTGAGCTTCTCGGCAATATCCTCTTTCCGCTTCTGATCGAGCTCGTACATCGCGCTCTTGCGGGGATTCTTCTTGATGCGTGCGGCGTAGACCATCACCCAGGTGATGGCCAGAGTGGTGGCCAAAATCCACACCACCAGCCGATACCCCCAACCCGAAATTGGTTGAAGCTCGGCAATCCCCTGAGCGATTTGCAGGGTGAAGGGATTGAGAAAGGCCCCGGCAAATCCCACCCCCGCAGCGACGAAACTCATGCTGACGCCGACGAGGGAATCATAGCCCAGGGCCAAGGCAAGGGGGACGAAAATGAGCGCAAACGGTATCGCCTCCTCACACATGCCGAAGGCCGCACCGAAGAACGAGAAAAAGAGCATCACCACCGGGATGACGAAGTACTCCCGCCCCTTGAACCGCGCCACCAGCTTCTTGGTGCCTGCGGCCACAGCGCCGGTCTCGTTGAGAATATAGAACGACCCGCCCACGAGGAAGATGAAGACGATGATCTCCCCCAACTTCAGGAAGCCCAAAATCGGCGCGGTGAACACCTGAAACAGCTGGGGTTCCGACTCCGCATACTCGAACGACCCCTGCACCACCACCTCGCGCAGCTTTCCGTTGACGGTCTCCTGGTGGCGCTCGAACGAGCCGCCGGGGAGAATCCAGGTCAATCCTGCCGCAAGGACGATCAGACAAAATACAATCACGAAAACGTCGGGTACCTTCTTGAGCATTACATCTATCTCCTGGGTAACACGGACCACTTGATGTACTTGGATGTACCGTTCAAATGCAACCCCTCAATTGATTAGGGCTTGACAGGCTGGTATTTTTTCCTATCCAACAAGATTGGAATAGGATGTGCGAAGCGAACGCTCAACACCAACAGAGGTGATTTATGTTGAAATTTGGTTTTATCGGCTGGCGGGGAATGGTCGGCTCGGTGCTAATGGAGCGAATCGGGTTGAACCGGGATATCGATTCCGTCGAGGCGCTCTACTACAGCACCTCACAGGTGGGGCAACCCGGCCCCGGGGGAGCGCCCCTGCTGGATGCGGACGACGTTTCCCAGCTTGAGCAGTTGGATGTCATCGTCACCTGCCAGGGCAGCGGACACACCAAGCGGGTCTATCCGGCCCTGCGCTCCGCCGGATGGTCCGGTTACTGGGTGGACGCCTCCTCGGCGCTGCGAATGGCCGACGATGCGGTGATCGTCCTCGATCCGATCAACCGGGCGCAGATCGACGCGGCGCTTAAGGACGGGATCAAAACCTTCATCGGTGGTAACTGCACCGTCAGTTTGATGCTGATGGCAATCGGCGGTCTGCTCCGATCCGGCCACGTGGAATGGGTTTCTACGATGACCTACCAGTCCGCCTCCGGGGCAGGCGCCAAATTTCTCAAAGAGTTGGTCTCCCAGATGGGATTGCTCGGCAGTGCGGCGCAAGAGCAGTTGGTCGATCCGGCCGCTTCGGTCCTGGAGATCGACAGGATTATCACCCAACAGCTCCACAGCCCAAAGCTGGCTTCGGCGATCACCGGCGTGCCGCTGGCCGCCAGTCTGATTCCGTGGATCGATTCAGCGGTGGAAGAAGGGCAAACCCGGGAGGAGTGGAAGGGACAGGTCGAGACCAATAAGATCCTCGGCACCACCGATCCGATCCCCGTGGACGGCATCTGCGTGCGGGTGGGGGCGATGCGCTGCCATAGTCAGGGGCTGACCATCAAACTGAAAGAAGATTTGCCCCTGGATGAGGTGGAGGCGTTGATCAAAGAGAGCTCAGAATGGACCCGCGTGATTCCCAACGCCAAGACTGAGTCGATGCAAGCACTCACCCCGGCCGCCGTTTCGGGTACACTGGAGATTCCGGTGGGGCGCATCCGCAAAATGAAAATGGGGCCCCGATACGTGGCCGCGTTCACCGTCGGCGATCAGCTGCTGTGGGGCGCGGCCGAGCCGCTTCGGCGCATGTTGCCCATCCTAAAAAACCATTTGGGCTAAGAGGGTAGAGGGGTTAACAGGGGGTCGAGCTAGTCGCTCAAATCGAAGGGAATCCACAACACCTTCAGCTCTTTGGTGCTGCCCTGTCGGCGCCAACCGGCCAAACCACCGAGCACGGACCAATACGCCCCAGACGGGGCCGGTGGGTGCCCCAGCCCGATAAGGGGAAAGATTTTGAAGGTCCAGAACGGGTTGCCCTTGATCTCCCCTTTGTGCCACACGAAATTCAAGAATCCCGACATCGTGCTGCGGGGATCCCGATCCCGCCAGAGCAGGGGAAAGATGACCGAGGTGCGCTCCTTCTTCCGGTTGTTGGCAAAATCCCAATAGATGGGAAATGCGATATGCTTCGCCGTCTGTTTTCCCGGATCGTTGAAATCCCACCAGAAAGGAAAAGCCACCTTGACCGAATCCCCGTGCTCCCGATCCTTGAACGACCACCAGATGGGAAAAATCACGAAATCATCGTCCTGTTCGTTGCGGAATTTCCACAACAACGGCGCGAGGACGAGGTGGTCACTGTACTTGTCCCGGCCGAGGTAGAACAACGGATGAATGCGGAAGTGGTACCCGTCGGGCTGAACGCCGAAATCGAACGTCGGTGCCACCCACGTTCGCCAACGATCTTCGTACAGGCTCCAGTTGGTCGCAAACAGCGGGGCCACGGCCACTGTGCGCTCTTTGTGATGCTCGTGAAAATCCCAGTAAATCAGCCCGGCCATCGTGTTGGTGGTTACCGGCGTGGTGCGACGATAGAAGAGCGGCGGCACCATCACGGCCCGATCGTCGGTCCGTTGATTCCCCCACATCCACAGCAGCGGGGTAATCGCTCTGAGGTAGCTCCCCTCGTTCTCGTACCAGTGATAGAAGAGGGCCGCGCCCCCTTGGGACAACCCCGGGGCATGGCGATAGTAGGAGAGCAACAGAGGCAGGTAGTAGCTGCGCCCCTCTCCTGCAGGATCGCCGAATTGATCCCTGTGCTGCCAACGGGAGCCGTAGTAGAACGGGGTGATCAGTGTACGGTCCCATTTTTTATCCCGCCCGATGTAGAGCAGTGGAAGCAACCCGAAACTGTAGCCATGTTCCCGTGTGCTGTAAAACAGCGGTGGCAATACGGTCGTCGTCTTGTAGTTGATCTCGTCGGTAAATCGCCAAAACAGCGGCGGGAAAACGGTCAGATAGGTTTTGTAGCGCTCCCGTCCGGCAAAGAGGATCGGCGGTAGGCCGAGATCGTAATCGCTGCCCTTTTTCCTGTTGTAGAACAGTCCAGCTAGCAGAAAGAGGGAATCTCCCTTGGCAAAGCGCCAGAAGAGCGGGGGGATCACCTGGTAGTCCGATTGATCGCGGGTGTCTTTACCCAGAAACAACAGGGGTGCGAAGCCGAAATTATATCCATGCGAGGATCGGTTGTAGTAGCTCTGCAGGACGATGTCCGTATCAAACGAGGGATCGCGAAACCGCCAGTAAAACGGGAAGAAGACATCTGCGCTCGCCGGTCCCTCCCGGTAGCGCCAGTAGAACGGCATGATACCCAAATCCGACCTGGCGCCCTTTCCCACCCGCTCTCGATAAAAGAACAGGGGGAAGACCAGGCGCAGTTTCACATTCCCCGCAGTCTCCTGGTAGTAGGGGGGGATGAAGAACCGATCGACCTCGGGACTGTAGTCGGACTCGAGCTCCTCCAGTTCAATCCCGGTCAACCCGACAGAGGGACGCTGCTGCTCATCGGTCTCACCCTTCTTGGGCTGTGCCTCTCCCTCATCCAGCGCAAACGCACTGCTGGCGAGCACCATGAGCGTCAAGCCGAAGCCTAACCCAATTGCCGGTCCGCTGTTCGATAGAGGTGACAAAAGCCCGCGCCGCTGCGAATATGTGTTGCTCAACAAACCCGTGCTCACTTGCGGGCCTCGATTCTTTGCTCCAGTTCGGCCAAGGGTACCTCTTGTTGCTCTCCGGTTTTCATGTCCCGCAGGGTGACCGCGCCACGGGCAGCCTCGTCGTCGCCGGCGATAATCACCGCGTCGGCCGCCAATCGATTGGCGCGCTTGAGCTGAGATTTCAGGCTTCCCGCCTGGTAGGCCACTTCTACGTGGAATCCCTTGTTTCTCAGCTCCCGGGTCAGATCGCTCGCTCGTTCGAAACCGCTGTCCCCCACGGCCGCGACGTAGTACACCGGCCTGGGTTCGATCGATGCACTAGAGCCTAACACCGCAATCAAGCGCTCTATTCCGAAGGAGTACCCGATCGCCGGCGTGGACCGTCCACCCAACTGCTCGACGAGATCATCATAGCGCCCGCCGCCGACAATGGACGCCTGAGCACCGAGGGCATCGCTGTTGACCTCGATTTCAAATATCGTGCTGGTGTAGTAGTCCAGCCCACGCACCATGGTCGGTACAACAGTGAAAGAGGTCTGCGACCGGTCCAAGATCGACTGCAGCTGCTCGAAGTCGGTTCGGGCCTCCTCGCTCAGATGATCCAGAACGACCGGAGCGTCGGCGGCGATCGCTTTGCAGGTCTTCACTTTACAGTCCAAAATGCGCAGCGGGTTGACGCGAAGCCGGCGAACGCAGTCCGGGCACAGCTCCTTCTCGAACTGGGTGAAGTAGTCCACCAGCGCCGCACGGAATCGCGGCCGGGTTTGCCGATCGCCCAACGTGTTCAACTGGACGTTGATTTGCTCGATGCCCAAACGCTTGACGAACTGCACGACCATATCGATCAATTCCGCGTCCGCAGCCGGAGACTTGATCCCGACCAATTCGGCACCGGCCTGATAGAACTGTCGATACCGCCCCTTGGCCGGCCGCTCGCGGCGAAACATCGGCCCCAGGTAGTACATCTTGGAGATGGGTTGCCTGGCCTGCAGGTTGTGTTGAATGTAGGCCCTGATCACCGAGGCGGTGCCTTCGGGTCGTACCCCCAGCTGTGCGCCGCCCTTGTCCTCGAATGCGTACATCTCTTTTTCGACAATATCGGTGGCCTCGCCGATACTGCGGACGAACAGCTCGAGCGGTTCAAGGATCGGTGTTCTGATCTCGCCATAACCGTAGCGCTCGACGAGTTCGCGGTAAGTCTGCTCGACAAAATGCCACCGGGGCATCTCGTCGGGGAAGATATCGTGCATTCCTTTAACACTTCGCAGCGCTTTCATGGCTCGCCACTCTAGCAAGGCGGGCACCGGTGTCAAGGCGCATAAGTCATTGATGATCAAAGAGACTTAAGATTTTTGGGTGATGATGTGAGGGAATCACTGGGACGGGGTTGGGGGCTACGATTACCCTTCCGGTGCCGTGAGCATGAACGGATAGGTCACGATGACGATACCCCCGCCTTCGGGTTGGGGGAAGGTCCATCGTCGCACCGCCTGGACAATGCAGTTCTCCACCATCGGATCGCCGACGGTCGAATTGGCCACCGCCGCCATCTGCACCGCGCCCGTACCGGAGATGATGAATTTAACCGAAACACGACCCGCGAGATCGGGACGTTTGGCCAATTGACGCTCGTAGCAGAATTTAACCTCATTGATGTGCCGGTGCACAATACGCCGAATCACCTCTTTGGAAAGCGAACCACGCACCATCGCCGCGCCGGAGCGAATTCGAGGAGCCCGACCTCGCCGGCCGCCGAGACCGCCTGCACCGCGACCATAGCCCGAGCCGGAACCACCGCCGCCACCGTGGCCAATCGTGTTCAGATTGCCCAAACCGATGGTGCCTTCACCCGTACCGCCACCACCGCGACCCGTACCCCGTAGACCGAGGCCGCCGTAACCGAAGTTTTCGCCCACCTGATTGCCCATCAGAGCACCGAGCGCGTTCTCCGGGTCGACCCCCAGAGCCGTGTCCCGGCCAAAGGGGGAGGTGGGAGCATTGGCCGCCGAGAGATAACTCAAAATACCGGACGTTTTGGCCATCTCCTTCTGCATGGACCTGGCCATGTGGGGATCCGGGTTGTCCTTGGGACCCTTGATACCATAATGGTTATCGGTCTTTTTGGAGTCCCGCTTACCCATCTGGCCTTCTTCGCCCTTGTGGCGCTTACCTTTACCACCCTGCTCATCATCCTTCTTGTCTTTTTGCAGCCACTCCACCTCGTCCTGGAGCACCTCGGGGGGCTGCAGCATGTACTTGATGAAGCGGTTGTTCGAGTCGAGCAGGTCGAGGGACAAGCCCTCGGGACTCGGTGGAATGAAATAGATTAAAAAGAGGAAGATGGTGTGCAAGGCCAGCGAGAGACCGAAGTAAATCTGCTGGGTCCAGTCAAACTCCAACGGAGCGACAAACTTCTTGGGGCTGGGGACTGAATTGATCAAAAACGTCCAGGGACCCAGGTCCATTTTGATTCGCGCCCGAGCCGGTACGTTGAGGCTGTAGCCCCCTTCCGGACTTCCCTGGGCCCGACCGCTGCTGACCAGATCGGCCAGAGATTCCCGGTTTCCGTCCTCGTAGGTGATGTCTCCCTGAGCGCCGGGTAGCAACGTACAGCTGGCAGCTCCGCCCAACTGATTGACCACGAGGGGAATCTTGGTCTGACCATTGAGACTCTCTGCCGGAATGGGGAAATTGCAGCTGGGATCCTCACCGACGTAGTAATTTTCCGGTTTCTTCTCATCCGGCTTGTAGTGGGTGACCTGAAGCACCGACCCGTTCCACATCACGACCACTTCGATGGCCTGCTTGGACACGTCTTCGATGGCATTCAGGTCGACAAACCCGGCTGCCGGTCCCGCCGCGGGAGGTGCCTGTGAGATCGGGGGCGCCATCTGAGGAGCGGGCGCGGCCATCGGGGAGCTCACCGGAACGCCGGCCTGCGGCATCGGTGGCGCCTGGGGAGCCGCCGCTTGGGGCGGGGCGGCAATCTCGGGTGCTGCGGGGGGCATCACCGGTGGTTGCGCTGGTGGCGCCGCGGCCTCGGGTGCCGCTTGCGCTTCGGCGTACATCGCCCCGACGGCGTCCGCCTCCGGTGCACCGGCGAAAGTGAGGCGAATTTCGGTGTCACCCAAGAACACCACGTCACCACTGTTGAGCTGCGCCTTGTTGACCTTCTTGCCGTTGACCACCGTCCCTGACGCACTTCCCAGGTCAATGATGTAGATATCATTGGGCCCGTTGACCTCGATCACTGCGTGCATTCTCGAAACGCTGTCATCATCGATCTGCAGATGGCTGGAAGCCATCTTGCCGATCTTGATGATGTCCTGAGCGAGCGTCTCTTCGCGCTGTAGCTCGCCGTTTTTTAACACCTGAAAGGTAATTGCCAGTGCACCCATAACTCTTCCTCGTGTTACATGCCGGTTTCGTCGAGCGCTATGCTCGTCCGCCCAAACCGACTGTTTTTTAGAGATCCTCTACCGACTTGAGCATTTCCGGAACAAAGTGCTTGCGGACCCGAATCAGACTTCGCTCTTTTCCCTTTTTCCGCTTGACGATCAGTTCTCCATCCGGCCGAACCAAATCACCGGTGACGACGTCATCGTCGAATGTGTACTCGGTCTTCTCGGCGTACTTCGTCTCTTGTGCCGAAGCGATGCCGATGCATAAAACCAAGATTCCTCCGATACAAATGCTGATTACGCGTTTCATTGAAGCTCTCCTAGACCGCTTTTTGCTCACTTTTCAAAAGTCGCCCTATATAATGTAAACACTATTTTTCTATTTATGTGAAGCGACCTGTTCTACAATTTTCCGCCTGGTAACTGCATCAATCGCGGATGCTCTTATGTGTCGCCGCAACTAGTTTATAAAAATTCACTCATAAACTCTAGACAAATTTTCAATAGACAAGTTCCAACTGTCGCGAAAAAAAACCCCCACCGTCAGATTGGGTCGCAACAAGCTGAAATTATTTCTTTTTGTCCGCCTTCTTGTCGTCGCCAGATTTTTTGTCACCAGCTTTTTCGTCGTCTGCCGGTTTCTCAGCGGGGGCGGCTTCAGCCGGTGCCTCGGGTGCGGCACCCTCTTCCGGCGCGGATTGACCCGAAGCCTCTTTTTGCTCCAGCTCTTTGGCCTTTTTCATCATTTCGGCCATTTCGGCCTCACGCTTGGCCTGCTCCGCAGCCAAACGCTCCATTTCGGCCATTTCCTTTTCAGCGATCTTGATCTGCTCGATCGCTTTTTCGCAGGACTTGATCCGCTTTTTGGCGTGACCGACCCAGGACAGCTCCGGCCCTTTGCCGTCCGGATCCACTTTGTGTTCCGACCGAGCCTTCTTGATAAACTTCTGAAAGACTTTCTTCGCTTTACGATAGCCGGCGGGAGTGCCGTCATTCTCGTAATCCATCTCCAGAAGACCGATATTGAAAATGTAATCGGTTCGTTTGGGATCGATTGCCGCGGCCTTCTGATACTCCGCGCGTGCCCCCTTGTAGTCTCCCAATCCACGGAGGGCCACGCCGAGCCCGATATGGGAGTCGTAGTTCTTGGGATTGAGGGCGATCGCCTTCTCAAACGCCATCTTGGCCGATTCGTACCCGCGGAAATTCAGGTTAATCGCGGCGTAGTTCATATACGACTCAAAAAGCGTCGAGTCTTTCTGGAAAGCGGTTTGGAACGACTGCAACGCATCGACGAGCTTTTGTTGGCGCAGCTGAATTCGGCCGAGCAGGTGGTAGATGGGGCCGTATTCCGGGTTCAGTTTAATCGCCTGATTGCACACCAACGTGGCCAGGTCCAAGAAGGAGGTCCTGTTTTTCTGAACCGAGCGGTTAAAGTAAAGCAAGGCCAGTTGGTACAGCGCTTCGATAAAGTTCGCATCCACGGCCAGGGCCCGGCGAAGGTTGAGCACCGCTTTGTCGAACGACGGATCGTCTCCGCCCTCTGCGCGACGTCCGAGAATGATCGCCACATTGACCAATGCCGGCACGACCTCCTGCCGGTTCATCCCCACGGCTACGGCCCGTTTCAAATACTCTTCCGCCCGGCTGGTGTTGCCGTCCTCCAAGGCGTAGACCGCCAAATGGGTCAATGACCGTTGGTCTTTGGGATAGGCCTTTACGATTTGGGTGAAGGTTGCCCGGGCCTCTTTGTCCTTGCCGCAATTGCGAAAGATCACACCGATGTTGTAGTGCGCCTCGAGCATGTCGTCGTACTCTTCGGCGACGTCCTTGAACGCGTCGATGGCTTTGTCGCAGGCTTGGCTGGACCAGCCGGATTTCTCAGCGGCCTCGTAGGTCGAGGTAGCGGCGGCGAATGCATTGCGGGTTTGTTTGCTGATCACCCGACCGTCCTTGGTCACGCTGACCTTTTTGACATCCGGCACCCCCCCTCGCAAACCGCTCCCCGGGGCACCACCGCAACCGATGACCACGCAAATCAGACAAGCGAGAATTGAAACCGCAACAACTTGAGATCTGAACTTCATCATCGCCTCCTTATTTCTCAGCAGCGGAAATGTCATCAGCCGATTGGGCCAGTGCTTTTTCGCGTTTCATCTCGATGGTTTCCAGCTCCAACACCGCGTCCGGCACGGCCCAGCGGGCGAGCTTGTTGACCGGTTTAATACGAATTTCGTCGGAAATCGGGTATTTGCGCGGATCCAATTTGTTCAGCATTGCCTCGCAGCGAATCGAGTTCGAGTTGAACCAGCGCACTTTCGTGGAGATGTTGAGGCAGTATTCATAACCGCCGATGGCCCCGTCCCGATAGGGCTTGGCCTTTTCGTCCATCGCCCTGAGATAGATGTCCACCAGCTCCTGATCGTCTTTCATCGAGGGATCGATCGGGGCATCATAGAGAGCCTGCATGAACTCGTACTGCATGTCACCCGAACGCGCGGCTGCGGCCATCTCCCACTCGGGGACGTGCATCTCCGCGACTTTGCTGAACAGCGCGGTGGCCGCCTGGAGCACCTTGGCCTTCTTTTCCATCCAGGGCACGAAATTGTGCTCGAGCCAGTACTCGAACTGCACCTTGGAAATCTCTTGCTTCTCTATCTTCTTGACCTCTTTGATCTGCTCTCGCCGAGACATACTCTCGTCGTAGTATCCCCAACGGGCCAGACGGCGGCGGTTCTTGCGCCACTCCTCCATCTTCTTGAGCTCTTCTTTGGGGGTCTTCTTCTTGTGCCACTTTTCGATTTTACCCGGCACTTTTTTCTCGGGCTTGAAGTCCGGGAACTTGATATCGCGAAACTCTCTGAACTTCTGCTCGGCGACGTAGAACCGGGCCTTGGCCGCGGCGTTCAGCATCTTGGCCTTGTCCACATTGTTGGCCACTTTGTCCATCGCTTTGTTATCGAAAATGCTCAACGCTTTTTTGTAACTCTTGAGCGCCTTGCCGTGGTCCGGCTTCTTCTTGGCTTCGCGATAGGTATCGCCGACCAGCACATGGGCCAGTACCTGCTCGTGCAGCGCCTTCACCCGACCATACGATTTTAGATAGGAGGTGTAGTGCTTGCGCACCTTCTCCCGCATCTTATCGTCGTCATTTTCATCCGCCTGATTTTTATAGATGTATCCAGCGCTGAAGTAGACCTTGGCCGCATCTTGTGGTCTGCGCTTTTTATAGGACTTTTCATAGGATTTGACGACGTTCCACGCCTTGTCATACTCCCCGAGCCCGATGTAGAAGACGGCCGCATTGGCCAGCGCCTCTGGTGCCTCCTTTTCACCGGTATATTTTTTGGCAAACGTCACGTAATTTTCCGCGGCGGATTCGAACATCTGCATCGCGTGGTAGTTCTGCCCGATGTACAGCGCGGCGCGCTTGGAATGCTCGCAATTGGGAAACCGCTCGATCATCTTGCGGCGAACCTTAATCGTCGGTCCCAAAAGACGCGCGGCCTCGAGGGCGATGGCCGTGTTGAACATCACCTCGCACATGCCCCGATCATTATAGACTTCATTGAACTCCCGATAGATCTGGAGATAGGTCTCAGCAGCGAGCATGAACTGTTTGGAGTCGGTCAACGCCTCGGCCTTGAGCCGCAGCACCTCGGCCTTTAGTTTCTTCTGCTGATTGGCGAACTCCTCGTCGCGCATGAGGAATTTACCGGGCGCCTTGCTGGTGTCGAGAGTCAGATCGACCGCCTTGCCCAGATCCTCGTAACACCCGGGTCGCCGTTCCCCCATCTGGCTGCCCAAGATATTGAGGCAGTCGATGTAGAGGTTCGCCGCGATCACGCCCAACGCCTCGTCATCGGCGTGATTGGTGAAAATATCTTTGAATAGAACCGCCGCTTCTGCGATCATATTGGCTTCGTAGTAGAGCCGGGCCCGACGATACTTAATCGTCACCAAATCTTCATGCTGGGTCACGTAGCAGAGGAACCGTTCATAAGACTCGAGCATCCCTTTCTCGAGCTCGGTGAGGGCCCGCGCCTGGATCACTTTCTGCTGTCCCTCTTCGCACTTGCTGAGGCAGTCCGCCTTGTTCTTGCCCTTGCACTTCTTCTTGCACTTCTTGCAGGCCTTGCCGCACTTCTTGTCACCGGTGACATCTGCCTCGATTTTGTGCTTCCGCGTCTGATCATTACCGCGCTTGGCCGTGTAGACCTTGTTGTAGCAGAGCACAGCGGCGTTGGCTGCATCAGCAGTGTACTCACCGGAGGGGTTCATATCGACCACTTTGTCGAACGCCTTGCCGCAGTTGTCCCAGTCCTCCATCTCCCAGAAGAGCTCCGCCATGTAGAAAGCGACGCGGTAGCGGGTGGGTTTGGAGTTCTTGTCATACCCTTCGATATTGATGCTGTCGATTTTGGGAAAGCTGTCCAAGATGGCTTCGTACAACTGGGTGGTCAGCCCCATCACCTTCTTGTCCTTGGTTCCCGGTGAGGAGTCGGTGCCCTTGGTCTCCACGTGCCAGTGGGTCGCCTGATCCCAGGCCAGGGCGATGGTCTCCTCGGCGCACTTTTTCTTTTTGACCTTGTCGTGTTTGTCTTTGGCAAACCGCTTGTATAGGGCCAATTGACGTTTGAGCTCGGTCAGCTGCTCGGGCTTGGGACGGGAGCTGATCACCGCGTTGGTGATCATCGCTTGGTAGTGACACAGGTCGTCGCTGTTGTTGTTCAAGTAGTTGGCGATCTCCAGCTCCTGGAGCTTTTTGAGTACGATGACGGTGTCGGCCCAATGGCCGTCGCCGTAATACAGATCAGCCAGCCGGACCAGCATCTGGTGAGCGAGGTCGCCGCCGACCCGTTGGAAGAACTCCCACGCTTGGGAGGGGTTACCGATCTTGGAGTAAGGGCTGACCATCTCCAACCGGGACCGTTTGGCCAGGGCCTTGGCGTCCTTGTCGGAAGGATGGCTTTCCGCGTACTGAATCACCTTGTTAAATTGATTGAGCGTCCGTTTGAACTCCTGCATATTGAACAGACACCACGCCTGGTAGTACATCGCCACGACGTAGTTTGGGTTGTTCTTGGAACCCCACTCCACGACCTTGGCATAGGAGCGCATCGCCCGGTCCACCTCTTTGGCGGTGTGGAAATAGAATTCGCCGAACGCCATCCAGGCGTAGGGAATGTAGCGCGACCGCGGGTAATTGCGAATCAGTTCCTGATAGAAGATCCGCGCCCGTTCACGATATGCGGCGCTCTTTTTCTTGTCCTGGATCTCGTTGGCAATCTGATCAATTTCATATGCGATGGAAAAGAGAATCAGATCGTACTCCGGGTAATCCGGAAAGTTGTTGCGAATCTCGACGAACGCCTTAATCGACAACTCCCGGTTTTCCCGCGCCTTTTTATCGAGGATCTTCTGCTGTGCTCTCAGCTTGGCGGCCCGCTTGGTGTTTTTCTTCTTTTTGGCCTTGAAGATCTTCTCGTCCATATCCCGGGCCATGTAGTTGAGCTGCCCGTAGAACTCACTGTAGGCGATGGCCAACCGCCTGAGGATTTCCGCTTTTTCGGGATCGTCGTTGGCCGTGGTAGAGAGCAGCCGCCGAATCAGCGTGATCTCTTTTTTGAGAATATCGATCTTTTTCTTTTCGCGTTTCTTTCTGAACGCCGATTCCATCACCCGGGCGGCAAATCCCCGCCCGATTCCGGGACCGACCTCGATCTTCTTCGGTGCCTTGCGCTCCTTGGTGGAGGTTCCCACTTTGGCTTTGGGCGTTCTGCTGAACTTACCCATCTTGAAGCCGCCGGGGCAGGTCGTCAGTTTCTGTTCGATCGCCGGGTCAATACAAACACCGATATCGGACTGGGCGGCCCTCTTTTTCGTCGCCGCATCGGCTGACTGGGCGACCGCAAGGGCCAGGCCGATTGCAAGAACCGAGCTACATAGATTCCAAATACGCTGTTGCATCATGCCTGATTACCTCCCGCAATGATTGCTGATCGGTTGTTTGTAATATCCCAACTCGTCCCGCCAAAACTCACCTTCGTATGGCCAGAGGACATGTTCGGCATCACTCGAGATTCTCGCCGACTGGGAGTCCGGACCCACCTGCTCCGACTCGGTGGCCAGCTCCCGCTCGATTTCGCCGCGCAGCGCTTTGAGAATTTCGATTTCCACTCGCGTGGCCTCGTTGAGGAAATTTTGAATCTCACTGAGTGTTCGCTCGTATCGCGAGCGGGCCAGGTTACCGGTGTTGTCGATCGCCACCGCCTTGGCCGTGTTGATGTCCTGCTGAATCCGCACACCGGCGGTCGAATTGATGAACATCGGTGGCATCTTTTTCAGGCGGGACTCTTCGTCTTCGAGAATCTCGACGTACTCCAAATTCTTGAGCAGCGTTCGATCGCCCAATGCCCCGCGAATGACATCGATCACCTCGGTTGTGAATCCCATCAACGATACAGTCTTGGCAGGCCCTTTACCCTTTTTCCCGTCAGTGCTGGCCTCGACCTCCAACTCGGAGACGTCCTCGACTTCGCGCAGCTTGCGCAGAAATTTGAAGAACGTCTCGTTGTCCTGAAATTTCGTCAATGCCTTCTGCAGCTCGGTTTGAATCGGTTCGTACTTGGTTCTGAATTCATTGATGGTGATGTTCGCTTCGTCGTAGAGACACTGTCCGAAAAATATCACCGATTTCAGAATGAGGGACTCGGGATAGAACTCTTCATCAAAATAGGGGGAGTTAATCGTATGGATGTTCCCCAGCGCGCGATCGAGCTGATCGGTCTGAAAATAGGCCCACGACTCCTCGAACAGTGCGTCCAGGTAGTGTTCGGAATCCTGGGGAATGGCGTTCCAGGAATCGACCGCGCTGGCCCAGTGACTGGTCGAGTAATAAATCCGGGCCAGTGAAATGCGCCCGAGATTCAAGAAGCGCTCCTCTTCGTCCCCCAAAAAGAGGGTATCTTTAAACTTGTCGACAATCGATTTGAACGCCTTGGCCGCCGGTGCCGCCTTGCGCTGCTGTACATGGGTAATCCCGACGAAAAACACTGCCGGAATAAACAGGTCGCTGTCCCGATCGATCTCGAGGAAAAAGTCCCGCGCCTTGGCAAATTCCCCCTGAGAGTACCAGTGACGGCCCATCAAGTAGAGGAGCTCGTTGTACAAATCCTTGGTCTCGGGCTTGTTGAACTCCTTGAGCACGGAGATCGATCCGCCATAGCGACCCACCAGCCCGATAATGCCGGCGGGTTCGGGCAGCTCCCGCGAGAGTTGAGCCAACCACTGCAATGAGGTGTGAAAATAGAGGTGGCCGGTGGACATCATGGCGATCTCTTCGAATACACCGAGCGCTGCCTGATAGTATCGCAAGTGATAAAAGCACTTGCCGAGAAAGAACTGCGCTTTCTGCACATTCGCCGCTTCGTCCTTGGTCTCCCCTTGGACGATTCGTTGGAACTGCACTGCTGCCTGGGCGTAACTCTCTTGTTGGTAGAGGCGGAGGGCATTGGCCAACGCTTCACTCGGTGGGCCGCTGGGCGGTGGTGGCGGTGCAGCCACCTCTCCGACATCCGAGCTGGTAAAGACCATATCTTGGGCTGCCGCCACAGAACCGACACAGGCGATGCACATGAAGACCAATAATCCGGCGAACACCTCATTTTTTTTCATCAGTACGTCCTCTTTTCACATGAAACCATTATAAAAATGATTTCCGTTCCAAAATTTGAAAACGGCTCGTCCTTTTTTCCAGCAAGCTTATTAATTCAAAATGAATAAAAATTTCATAGCATTAGACGATATGTCAACAGTGTATGCTATGAGTATCGTTGGCAAAAGTCAAGGGAATTCACTTCGCGGTATTTTTCGTCGATCAGAGGATTGGCCTCGTTTCGAATTTTCATAATTCTGTCTAAAATAGATAAAAATTACAATCAAATTCCCATGCCTCGACCCGTGATGAGGCTCTTCGAAAAATTAGTGGGTGTTTTGCGATTATAATTATGATTCTACTTTTTCAGCTAAAATGCAATATTTGTAAAACACCGCCGACGCAGAGCGAGCATCTTACCCACCAATCCCCAACTGATTCGGACCATTATATTTAATGAAAAGTAATTGAAATTGAATTTAAAACGAAATTTACTTCCACAAAACAGTAAAGAAAAATTCATATTATTTGCGCTAGAAGAAAACTAAGAAAAGGAGTAGACTACCAGGCTGTTGCAGCCGGCGCGGCTGGACTCTTGACATTGACGGGTAGTTAATCTATCTACACGAGATTGATAAGCTTTTTGCGACTACAACACATGTTTGGGACAAAAAGGAGCATCCGAATCATGAAAAAAAGTCTTTTCTCAATTGCTGTATTGGTGGTGATCGGCGCCGTGTTTACCTCAAGTTGTGGGGACGAGATGGTTGGAGCTCCTTGTCTCTCCGAGACGGACGAGGGGGACTACAACATGGAATTGGAGGGGGTGACCTATTCCATCGAAACGCGCTCGGTTCAATGTGAGACCCGGGTGTGCCTGACGCAAGTCGAGAAAAATCCGAATTTCGAGCAGACCCAAGCAAAGTACTCCTTTTGTTCATGTCGATGCAGGGACATGGATGGACATACATACGAGGATAACCCCGACAAGTACCAACTCTGCGAATGTCCGCCAAACACATTCTGTGAGCCGGTGCTGGGCGACATTAAAGAAGCTCCGGAAAAAGTGATCGGCGACTACTGTATTCCCAGCTGCATTGCCAGCAACCCCTGCAACCAGGATGAGATCTGCGTGCCTTCGGAGGATGGGGAGAAACCCTGGGAGTGGAGCTGCGCCAAACGCGAGGACGACGCCATCATCGAAGAGTAGACGCCCCCATTCGGGAAGGGGGAGCAATCCGATGCCGTCGCTCCCGAACCTCCTGCCCAACTCACACCCCTCGACGAAAACGAAAAATGAACCAACGAAACACCATTGAAAAAGGGTCCCGCGGCGAAGAGCTCGTTTGCGACCGGTTGGTCCAACGCAAGTTCAAGATCATCGACCGCAACGTGCGAGAGAAAATCGGCGAAATCGACATTGTCGCGATGGACGGTGACACGCTGTGTTTCATCGAGGTTCGGACCCGTCGAGACACCACGTACGGCCACCCGGCAGAAACGATCACTCCCAACAAACAGCGTCATATCCGTCGGTCCGCCGAGTACTATCTGATTAAAAACAACATCGCGCCGTGCCCGATTCGCTTCGATGTGGCGACCATTATCTGGAATTCCATGCAGTTCGACTATTTCGAAAACGCCTTTTAACGCTCACCGGACGATTAATTCATCTTCACACTGTCTTTGTAGCGCTCCGCCAGTCCGTCCAGCAGCTCTATCGCTTCGTCCGGATTTTTCTCCTCGGCCATGAGCCGACGCGCCTCGGCCAGCTCCTCCAGGTCCCGGTGTCGATGTTTTCTCAGCCGCAACAACATCGCCTCAAAATCGGAAAACGCGTCCTGCAGCTCATCCCCTTTTCTCAGCTTGGCCCAGAGTTGGAGGTGGTCTCCGTCAATGGTGCCGAACAGCCGCCGCATCTTGTAGATCGGACCGGCGATTTTGTGCGTCACGACAATCGTTCCCAAGCTGAGCAACAGCACGAGACCGATCAAGCCCCCCACCAATGTCCAAAGGGTTGCCGCCTTGTCCTGCTCGTTTTGGGAAAAGAACGCCTTTTCCGCTTCCGGAGTCAAATCCGGATTGCCCAGCTGTTGAGCGAGGAGCTGATCGGTGGCATCGGACATCGTTCCATAGAGAAAATACCCCATGATAGAAACGATAATCGCCGTCGCCACCCCCACGCGCAGCACCCACCGCAATTGAAAATGCGGATCGAGAAGGTAGTTTTTAAGCCGCCGTTTGGCAGGCTGCGGATCGGGCGTCTGCTCTGCCTGTTGGGTAGCTTTCATTTCTATTCCCTCCGTTCGAAGCGCGTCTTTTTCTCCCCTACGGACGCTCCAACTGATTGAGCTCATCAAACACGGTGCTGACCAAACTGCTCACCACCGATTTCATGGCCCGTTCTTTTGCCTTGAGCTCGGAAGCCTTCGACAGATCACCGGACGGAAGGGTGATTGCCGCCTGAGCTGTGGGCATCATCAACAGATTGTACTCGGGGTTGGTAAACACGTTCAGGCCGATCTTCATCGTGATGCGGTTATCGACTCGCGACAACTTCAGAATCGCGCCGGACAAAATAAATCCGCCGAGACTCTCCTTTTTCAGTTTCTTCTTTACTTCCGCCGCCGAAAGCCCTTCCGCCTGCATCACGACCCCCGGTTCCCGACCCACTCGCCGGTTCACTTCGTCGCGAAGTTTCTTGGTGAGCTGCTCGTCCTTCACCCCGGAAGAATTGCCCATCGGATCGACACGGATCAAAAATCGGGGTTTCCCGCTCGTCGGCTTAGCTCCCTCGCTATCGACCGACAACGCTCTCAGCACTCGTAGTGTGGATTCCAGCTGGGACTTGGTCGCCGGCGATTTGTGCCGTTTGGCCGCGCGCTCGATCGCGGCAATCACTTTCACCTCCCCGATCTGGCCCAATGCGCTGGCCGCGCTGATCACCACCAGCTCGTTTTTATCGTCCAACGCGCGCACCAGCGCGGGGATGGCCTCCTTGGATCGAAGCTTTCCCAAAGTCGTCGCCGCCTGGACCTTGAGCCGATAATTTCTACCGTTTTCGAGCATGTTGATCAGATAGGCAGTGCGCGCGTCTGCCGCAGCCGACAGGCGAGCGCCGGACATCATCAACCAAATCACCCCAAGTCCCAGCACCAAGCGCCAGCTAGCCTTTGTCATGCCAAACACTCCCTTCGAACACTCCCTCCTCTTTTGACGAATGACAAGACAAACGCATCAAATTCCCGATCCTTTTTCTTGCGAAAACGGAATATTCTACCCAAAATTTTCAGCTTTCGCTACGGGCTCGGTTCTTTTGCCTTTTTTTAGCATACGAGACGCTGGGGATTAGGCCAACATTTTAACGCCGTAGGTGCGTAAAAGCGCGTGGTTTGCGCGCGGCTCGACCGGCGATCTCACGATTACACTTCAGGCAGCTATTGACTTTTTATGTATCCGGGAATGTAATAACAGACTGTGTCGCAAATCAGCAGAACAACAAAAAATGCTGTAATATCAGCATCTTAAATAACTCGAGGCGTGCAATGACCATCGAAATCTGGGGAATTATCGCTGCAGCAGCTGTTGTCATCGCTCTAATTATTTTCATTGTCAGCCGTTCTGCCAAAGGCAAACCGGCCGGCGAGTTGAAGGCACCGGCAGAGCCTCAACCGACGGCCGAGGAGGTACTCCCCGCCAAGGAGGAACCGGCCGCCGCCGAAGCCGAACCGACCCCTGCCGAACTCGAACCGGTCCCACCGGAAGAACCCCCAGCGGCCCCGCCCAAAGAGCCTGTCCGTGAATCACTGATCCCTGGCGTCGAAGTCGATGAAACCGCCGAACGGGAAGCAGCGGCCAAGCTGAAAGAAGCACGGCGGGACAGAAAACTGAAAAGACTCCGCCAGGGCCTCGCACCGACCCGGGGCGGATTGATCGCCAAAATCGGCAATCTGTTCAAAGAAAAGAAAGAGCTCGATCCGGCCATCGTCGAAGAGCTCGAGGAGACGTTGATCACCGCTGACATCGGAGCGAAGACCACCGAATGGCTGGTCTCGATGGTCAAAGCGGCGCTGGACAAAAACGAACTTCAGGATCCCCAAGCGGTTTGGGAGTTTCTCAAAGAAGAGGTGCGCCGCGTCCTCAGCGTCGACGATGTACCGCTGGCGCTCAATTCCGATAAACCGTACACCATCATGGTGGTCGGAGTGAACGGGGTGGGCAAGACCACGACCATCGGCAAACTCGCCACCACGTGGGCCGATCAAGGCAAGAAGGTCGTTCTCGCTGCGGCGGACACCTTTCGCGCGGCTGCGGTGAACCAACTAGAAATCTGGGGACGACGGGCCAACGCCGAGGTCGTCAAATCCAAAGAGGGCGCCGACCCTTCATCGGTTGTTTTCGACGCGATCAAAAAAGCCAAGGAGTCCGACGCGGACATCGTCATCGCCGATACGGCGGGGCGACTGCACACCAAGACGCCGTTGATGGAAGAGCTCAAAAAGGTCAAGCGGGTCATGACCAAGGCCCATGACGCTGCACCACACCAGGTTCTCCTGGTACTCGACGCGACGACCGGACAGAACGCGATCCAGCAAGTGGCGATGTTCAAGGAGACCCTCGACATCTCCGGTCTAGTGCTGACCAAATTGGACGGGACGGCAAAAGGCGGTGTGATCATCGGCATCTGCCACGAGCACAAACTGCCCATTCGCTACATCGGCATCGGTGAAGCAAAAGAAGATCTTCGAACATTCGAAGTCGACGATTTTATCGAAGCGCTGTTCTTCAAAGAATCCAACTCTGAAGACGCTTGACGGTGCCTCACAACATATTTTTTTTCGTTCTTCGCTTAGGCAAACGCAACAATATAACCGGAGGCGACAAATATATTGAAAGCAATTTGGTCGTTATGCTATAGTTATCGGCCAATGTCGTAGCATAAAAAAAAGCAAATTATTTTGAATAGTTACACTCGGCACAGGTTGCAACACAGCTGTTGCGAGAGGATCAGGCGATGAACAGAGCAATCTTCAAACGAATGGTGATGTCGGCCACACTCGTCCTCCTGCCCTCACAGATTTTCGCGCAGGAAGAAGACAATACCATGTCCTTTAGCGAGGATGAAGTTGAGGCTGAACCACCCGAAGAGGCAGTCGAAGAGGAAGCGGCATCTGAAGAAGCGACCGAGGAAACCGGAGAGGATGTATCAGAGGCGGACATATTGAGCGCGCTCTCCGACGAGGGCGATGTGTCGGTCGACAAAGAGGCTGCAGCGGCTGCCGGAATCGATGTTGAAGAAAAAGAGAAATCGATCGAAGCCCGCCATCCGATTTGGGCGGTGCAACAAATCTATGCCCTGCGCCGGGGTCGCCTCGATGTGCAACCGTCATTCGGTATTTCCATGAATGATCCGTACATGCAGCATCAATCGGTCAACCTGGGCGCGGCCTACTATATCACCGAGGTGCTCGCCGCTGGTGTGAGCTTCAACTTCTACCGTTGGCTGGAGGCGGAATCCGAGCTCAACTTCGAGGTCAGCCGCGCCAGCCACCAAATTGTTCCGATCAATCAATATTTCTGGGGCGGCCAGCTCAACTTCACCTATGTGCCGATGTACGGCAAGTTCGCCCTATTCGGATCACACACCCAATGGATCTTCCACTGGGATGTCTGGATTCTCGGCGGGGGTGGTTTCATTTTTACCCGACCGCAACCGGTAATCGATCCCGACTTCAGAGAATTCGACTTCAAGATGAAATTCTGTTTCAACCTGGGCATCGGCGGACGGCTCTACCTCACCCGGTTCGCCGCTATCTATCTCGAACTGCGAGACTACATCTTTCCCGAGGAGCTCGAGAGCCTAGAGACATTCGCCCGCGCCGAAGATCGCCGCGACCCGGACAAATGGTTGCAGGAGGAACACAAGCTAACCAATAATGTCATGTTTCACGTGGGTCTGAGTTTGTTCATTCCATTCACCTTTGAGTACGAACTGCCCAAATAATGTTGGTTCAGGAGGATAGGACAATGATGCGATTTATACTGGCGTTGGCAATGGCAGCGGCGATTCTGGGCAGCCTGACCGTCTCCAAACCCGTACTCGCCCAGGAGATTCTCCTCGAAGGTCCGTTGGCGGGAGAACCGGCGGTTCGCAAGCTCATTCAATACCGCAAGCTCCGCGTTTCCGTGGGACCGCAGGTGGGCTACACGATTCTCAACGACTACATGCACAACATCTTGCTCGGCGGCCGCCTCGAGTTCAACCTCACCGATTGGCTCGGTATCGGCGGCGTGGGATACTACGCCCTCAACATCACGACCAAACTGACCGACCACATCACCGATGCGAGTAATATCGGTGGCGAGTCCACCGTCCCCTCGGAGAGTAACTACCCGAGTTATACGGGCTCGGCGAACTTCAAACACCAGGTCGCACAGCTCAAGATGATGTTCTTGGGTCAAGTCTCGCTGGTGCCCTTCCGAGGCAAAATGTCGATGTTCGAAAAGCTGTTCGTCGGCCTCGACTGGGAGATTTTCTTCGGTGGCGGTGTGGTGATGTTCGACGAACGATCCGACTGCATCTATACCGACGATGTGGACAGCCGAACATGTGAGCCCTATTTCGACGAATCCACCGGCGAATTACTGGATCCGAACGACTACAAACCGACGCGGGATAGTCGCACTACGGGTGTCTTCTCCTTCGGCTCAGGCTTTGCCGCCTACTTCAACGACTGGTTCGCCGTACACCTGGAGTATCGCGTCACCCCGTTCAGATGGAACGCGGGTGGAACCGATGAGGCGGGTCAATCGGGCGGTGAGTGGGAACAAATGTCGATCGGGGAAGATGATGAAGGCAACCCCATCTACACCTGGACGTACTCCGAGGGCGGCGGCGAGGGTGACTATCCCGACGGTCGGATCAACAAGGACGATCGCAAGTGGAACTGGAACCAGAGCATCGCCATCGGTTTTCTGTTCCACTTCCCCTTCAAACCCTCCATCGCCAAGTAGTCCTTTTCCGGCCGCCTCACTAACTCAGCTCGACGTTCGTCTAAAAATAAACATTGTCGTTTCTTGAGCTAAGACGTTGCTCTAGCGCCAGGGTCGAATTAGAATTCCCTTCGAGATGACTCTACCAACTTCCAAGAAGCGCGTACTGGTCGTTGAGGACAACGAGGATGTGCGCAACATCATCTGCCTGTACCTCAAACGCAACGGGTACACCATCGCCGAGGCGATCGACGGCAATGCGGGACTGCAGACCCTGACCACCTTCCAACCCGATGTGGTTCTCCTCGACGTCCTGCTGCCCCGCCTCGACGGAATCGAGACCCTCAAACGGATCCGCCAGTTGAGTGAGCACTCCGATGTGCCGGTCATCATGATGAGCGCAGTGCTGCAAACCAAGGATTTGAAGGTGGAAACAGCGCGCCTTCACGTCTCGTCATTTCTCCAGAAACCGTTTCAGATGCGCACCGTCATCGATCATATCGAAAGCGCGTTGTCCCAGTCACCCTCTCGTCAGGCTCCGGTCGGCCAACAGGATCCCCCACGGGAGAAGGGACGTCGCATCCATATGGAGCGCCGCAACATTCCCCAGTCCGGCAATCTCGAACAGGTGACGATTCCCGAGCTGCTCAACGGCATTTTCGTCGTGTCGCGCACGGGCCAGCTGCAAATTTGCTCCGGCAGCACCGAAAAGCGGGTCTTCTTTCAAAACGGGATGCCGGTGTATGCGGAATCGTCACTGCCCGAGGAGACCTTGGGCGCCCACCTGGTTCGCAAAAAGAAAATTTCCCAGACTCAACACAACAAAGCGCTGGCCCAGATGACCCGCACGGGCCGGCACTTCGGTGAGGTGTTGCTGAAGCTGGGGCTGTTGGGCCCTCACGAGTTGTTCACCGAAATCGAATCCCACCTGATGAACAAGGTCATTTCGATTTTCAATTGGTCCGAGGGCACCTATCACTTCGAGGAAGGGGACAACTGGAAGGACGAAGTGATCGTTGCCAGAATGACCCCGGGTCGCATCCTTCTCGACGGCATCCAACGGTATTGGACCCCTTCGAGGATTCAGAAGTGGTTGGGCATCAATGACTCCAGTGAGACGGTGGGGCTGGATGCATCTCCCTATCTCGAAGACCACCTCGGCCTCTCCACACAAGAGGCGCGCGTGTTGCGCCTGGCCAGAAGAGGGACCACGATTATCGATATCATTCGTCAGGTCAAAGACATCAACCTGATCACCGGCACGTTGTTCGCCCTGTACATCATGGAGCACATCGGGTTTGTCCTCGACGACGGCGGCGAGGACCTCTCGCCCCTCGACTCATCGGCCTCTCAGATGACAGATGGGGCCAAGGACGATCGCGCCAAAGCGCTGCTGAGTGAGTACATCAAGTTGAGAACCGCCGACTATTTCAAGCTGCTCGGCGTGTCCCGTCAGGCGTCAGTGACCGAGATCACCGAGGCGTTCAAGACCCGGCAACAGCGCTACCATCCCGACACCTTGATCGGTATCGACACCGGATTGATTCACGAAAAAGTGGAAGAGCTCTACGTTCGCATCCACAACGCCTACCGCACTCTCGTCGATCCGGCGGCGCGCAAACGATATGTCCAGCGGCTTGATCAAAAAGTCGAAAGCGTCTCAATGAGCCCCGCCCGCAGCCGGTTGAAGCAGAAGCGCGCCGGATTGTCCAAGAAGAGAGATCTGGTGTTGTTCGAGGAGGGATTTCTCGCGCTCCGCAATGGGGATTTCGGCAGGGCTCAGGATCTGTTCGGACAGGCCCACGCCCTCTCCCCGAGTCCCCGCTACCAAGCATACCATGCTTGGGCCAGCTATCTGTCCGATCCCATCGAGCAGCAGCAGACCACCGAACAGTTGCTGAACAAACTGCACGATGAACAACCGGAGGAAGTGTTGTTCGTCTATCTGCTGGGAAATTTGATGTTACGGGAAAAAAAGGAAAAAAAGGCAACAGCCTACTTCATGCAGGCGGTCAAGCTCGATCCCCAACACATCGATTCGGCGCGGCAACTGCGCTTACTCAGACTGCGCCATCGGAGTAGCGAAACCTCCGGACTGTTTGATATTTTCAGAAAAAAACGGGACTAAAACTCGAGAACCTCTTTGGCAAGGTCGCACTGTTTGTCGTTGCACAGACTCATTTTCAATGTGGCCGACGCCCGCTGGTCGGCCGAAGCGCTGTACACGACTTCGAACACAACCGCTTGCTCGGTGAACCGCTTGGCATCGGCCTTTTTGTAGACCGGCTTGTCAAACGCTATCCCCGCGGCCTTGGCCGGGGTGAGCTTCCAGGGGTAGAGCATGTTGCAATGATACCCCTTCTTTCCAGTGACCTTGATCGTGGCGATGCTTTTGTTGCCCTTTTTGGATTTACTTATCTCGACATCATAAAACGGGCCCGATTTTTTCACCGTCCCAGCGGAAACACTCGCGCTCGACAGGCCGAATATCACCAGTCCCGCAATCGCCGCTGGGGCAACCCTTCTTCGAATCGACATCCGCATTTGAAATCTCCTTTCTCTTCATCATTAGGGTTTGACGTACGAGTGGAAAAATTGTTTCAATACTTTTTCTCGTTATGAACAATGAAGTGAACCCTTTTCATCCACCCGATGCTCCGATCGCGGAAATACACCGCGAAACGACCCGGGACACCCTCTTCGACGGACGACTGATCGTCCGCCAACCCAAGCAAGGATACCGGTTCTCGGTCGATTCCTATCTGCTCATCTGGTTTGCCTGTGGCACTCACCGGGATGACACGGTCGCCGACCTGGGGGCGGGCTGTGGTGTCGTCGGCCTGGGCCTACTGGCAGCGGACCAAGCGGAACGGATCATCGCCGTCGAAGTACAACCCAAGCTCGCCCGCCTCTGCTCGGACAACGCCCGGGTCAACCAGTTCGATCAGCGCTACCGGGTGATCGCAAGCGATATTCGCGACCTCTCTTCGGCACTCGAGCCGAACAGCTGTGATTTGGTGGTCAGCAATCCGCCGTTTTGGAACCCCAACAGCGGGCTTTTGCCCCACGACGAGGAGCGACGGGTCGCCTGCCACGAAATTCTGGGGGGACTCGATGACTGGATCGCCAACGCCTCACGGTTGATCCACCCCAGGGGTCGTGTCTGCCTGGTGTTTCCGGTGCGGCGACTGGACTCGCTGCTCATCGCCCTGAATCGCCGGAACCTCACCTGTACCCGGCTCTGCCTGGTCCATCCGGTTGCCGACGCAGCCGCCGAGCTGTCGCTGATCGAAGCGCGCACGGGCAAGACCGGCCGCCTCACGGTCGAGCCGCCGCTAATCCTCAAGGAACGCGCCGGCGGAGACACGGTCCGCGCCCAGGAAATCTACAGTGGGGTGTTTTCGGACCGGATCACAGCACTGCCGGACAAACGCAGGGATGAGCGGTGAACTCTTCGCCGTCCGTGGAGACGGTTATCGATGCCACCTGGGGATCGTGCTCGAGCAGCAACATCCACCCCTCATCGACCGCTCGACTGAGCAACCGCACCTTGGCTTCGAGGGAATCGAGGGGAAATAGATCATAGGCCATAATCCACGACCTCCGCACATGGGCCGAGGTGGGGATCAAATCCGTCGGATAGGCGACAGTGCCGGTCTTTCCGGATATCAGCGGCACTTGCAGCCCTGGGGTGTGTCCCCCGACATTGAGCACCTGGAATCCGGGAAAGAGGGTGTGATCCCCATCGATAAAATTCAATTGACCAGAGGTCCGCAGCGGTCGGATCTGTTCCTCGCGAAAGCTCCCGCGGTCGCGAATCGACGGGTCATTGGCCCATTCCCACTGCTCCCGCTGCACGTGGTAGCGGGCTCGGGGAAAGGTGGGCACCCCCTCCCCGCTCGAACCGGGAACGACAAACCCGCCGATATGGTCGAAGTGCAGGTGGGTGATCACCGCGTCAGTGACCTCATCGGCGCTGATCCCCAGTCGAGCGAGGGCTCGTACGATCCCCGGGGTCTGACCATCAATCGCGTAGCGCCCCCGATCCCGCTCGTCCCGGCCCGGCCCCATGCCCCCGTCGATCACCGCCAAGCGGCCCTGCTCGGGAAATTGCGCCACCAACACCCGCGCGACCATCGAGATCCTGCCCTGCTGATCCGCGGGATGGGTCTGTTCCCACAAGGGTCTCGGGATGATGCCGAACATCGCCCCCCCATCGAGGGCGAACCGAGAGACGATGATGGGAAAGAGCCGAACCGTTCCAACCGACGCCATGCCGCTCAATCGACTTGGTCGACCACGGCGAAATTCCTGAGAAAATCGAAAACGAACAGTTTCTGACCGGATTGGTCAATGAGGATGAGATCGAGCTCGGGGGTCACTTCGATGTCAGTGACATTGGCCGCCACTGTCGTGTAGAGCGGTTTGAATCCCTTGGCTGTGGTGAAGGTGAGCGAGACGCGAGGAATGGCCTCCTGTTCCACATCGGTGTCGACGACACCCGCATCGGATTCGGTCAGCAGCTCCCCCTCTTTCAACATAAACGAAAAATAGTAGTTGAAAAACGGGGCATTGCGAAACACGCGGCTGCGCCGCCATTTCAATCGCTCTTCCTGTTCGGGATCCGGATCCACCGGGATGCACTGCCCGTCAAAGGCCCCGTGGTGCAACCGACCGGTCTTCTGTCCCTCCAACACCCAGTGATCATAGGCGCGAATATCGTAGCTGAATGCCTGGCCGAAGCATTCACGGCGCGGCAGGGGGATGTTGGAGACGTCGAGGAATTCGTTGGGAACCACATTGCCGATGAGCAGGGTATTCTTGTCGATCACCTGCTTGACCTGGTAAATCAGCTCCTTGTTCTCATACTCGGTGCAGTCGGCTACGCCCCCGTCGAGGAGCGGATCCGGCAGAGGTTCCGAGGTGATCACCCACAGGTCGCCTTCGTATTCGATGGAGTCCTTGATTTCCGGATAGATCCCCGGTCCGAGCAATCCGCGTCGGCACAGGTCCTTGGTCTCGTCCAACACCGCCACCGTACCAGGGGCGGCCTCGACCGACTCGTCGAGGACCGCGGCGCCGGACAGGCCAATCCGCCCTTGCCAGAACAGTGCCCAAATTTCGTCGTTGGACTGCCTGGGATCGCATTTGAAATGGACACCGTAACTGGATTTCTGTCGAAACTCCGCCCCGGCGTCACATCCCACGTCTTCCAGACCCGCGTCCGCCAGGAAAGCGTAGTCATAGCGCTCGTTGTAGGCAATATTCTGATCATCCATCGTCAGTAGAGGCTCCCCCTCGAGCATTTGATTCGGCGCGTTGGGATCGAGCGGATTGGCTGACCGAAGGGTATGGGGGTATGTGACGGTGGCGTTGAGGTCGTCGACGTCGATGACGTAGAGGTTGGATGCCGTCGTGCTCACCACGGCAAACGAACCGTTGAACGTGAACACCGGGTCACTACCGGAGACCTCTTGAGGCCGAATCATAGCGATGGAGCGCGCCTTTCCGGGCACCTCGATCACCTCGGAATCGATTAACGGATTGTCCGCATTGACCTGCACGATCTCCTCGGTGATCAAGTCGAGGACCAGAATCCCACCGGTTTCATTTTCGATGGCGTAGATCCACCGCTCCAACTCCGGTTCGATCGCCATCGACCTGACGCTGTACCCATCGATGGCCAGTCGCCGGACCAGCGCCACCTCCCCCAACTCACCCGGCGCCGCGAGGGCCAGAGCGTGCTCGACCAGCACCTCGCTGTCGAGCTCCACGATGTACTCACCGCTCATGCCGGCGACAAAAATGGAGGGAGAAAAATCCGAAGCGATGATCGACCAGGGATGGATGCCTTCGGGGCTGGTGTCCTCGATGACGTGGTCCAGACCCGTCCCGGCGTCGAGGCGCATATAGCCCAGCACACAACCGCCGAGCGCGTCATTCCCCACGGCTTGCTCCTGGGGCTGACCGCCGGGGCATTGCGCCGGATCGAGGGCCACAACCGTCAACCGTCCGAGGGTGGGCTGGGTGACGAAGGCGTATTGATCGCGAATCGATGCCGAGTGGGACAACACGATTTTGGCGGCGGGCCCACCCAGGTCGATGGATGAGGCAGGAGAGATCGTCGGGCCCAACGAATCGAGCACGCTGATGGCCGAGAGGTCGCCAGTTTCGAAGTTCGCCGTGTACACCCGCGATCCGTCCCAGGTGGCAGCGATGTCATTGGGCTGACCACCGACCGGGATGAAGCTGTTGAACGGAATGCGCACATCCTGGTCGACGACACGCCCCTCGTACAAATCGACGAGGGCCACCTCTCCGGTGGTCGTTTGGGTGACAAAGCCGAGGATGGTCACCCCCAGCAACGGGCCGCCGCAATATCCGGCGATATTGCCCCCTGCCGGTTTACAGCAGGGCAGTGGCAGCGTTTCCTTCAGGCCGTCATCGGTTTCATGGTAGCAGACCAAGGCCACGTCTTGCGGTCGTTCGAACTGACTGATCTCCTGTTCCTCGGGTTTTTCGTCACACCCCAGTCCCCATCCCCCAGTGATCACCAGAGCGGCGCACCCGGCGACCCGCAACATTTGTGTTATGTGTTGTTGTAATCTAGTCATGACCCTTGGGCAGGCGAGGCTCGCCAATCTTTATCATCCGACCGTCCGGTGCCTTGAAATAATCGAACGGCCATTGAGTGCTCAAAATGGATATCGTCGATTCCCTGAAATTGGCGATATAAACCCGCTGTCGCGCGCGATCGAAAGCCATCGCCTGGGGACCCGAACCGGCTTCGCGAACCGCGATGACCTCCATCAACTGGGTGTCGATGATAAAGACCTGATCCGTGGTGAAACACAGAACAAAGGCATAGACCTGATCATCGCTGGGGTCCTGCGGCGTGCCGCGATTGTCTTCGATAAGGGTTACCGTCGTCGGGGTCGCACCGACCGACACCATGTCGAGAAATTTGTTGCTCTCCAAATCGAATTTGATCAGTGCCTCGGGCTTTCGCACCACCGCATAGGCCCGATCGCCGGTGCTCGTCACAGCGATACCCCGAATATCGGTAGCGGCGGTCAAATCGTCCTTGATGTTGATCTTCTTGACCGAGCCGAAATAGGGATTGCGGGAAAACGATCCGTTCTCCGAATCGGTGAGCACCCGCATCACGGCGACGTACGGAGAGGCCGCGTGCCGCCCGGACACGTAAATATCGTTGGATTGGGGATTGACCGCAATACCGCTCGCTCCAGGAACGACCCCTTCGACCACGCGAATCAGCTCAGCAGCGGCCCGGCCCCCCATGCTGCCGTCGCGAACGACGAACAAGGAAACCTCGCCCCCATCGAGATGGGTGGCGAACCCCAGCGTGGTGATCTGTTCCTCGCCATTCTGACCGCTCAACGGCTCCACGTAGTTCAGCGCCCCCACTTCATACGGTTCAATGGGCAAGCTGTACTGATCGTTGCTCTCCACCTTGTGGGCGCTGTCACACCGCCGATCCGGTCCCTGGCCGCAGTTCAGCTGCAGACCCGCCTCGTTCTGGGCCACATCAATCAGCAGGATCGCCCGTTCTCCCCGGACGGGGATGAGCAAGCGATCCCCCAGCGGGGTGATCTCCAGATCACTGGCAAAGGCACCGAATCGAATGGTCTGATCCGAGCGAATCAACGATTCGATGGGGACGTGGACAAAGTCTGCATCGCTGGTATCCTGTTGAGCCTCGGCGATTGCCTGGGTAAGCCGTTCGCCCACGTCAATGGCCACGAGGGTCCCGGCGTTGTATTCGAGATCAAAATTGGAGTTTGCCGCAAACAAATATTGATCATCGGCGGACATGGTCAGACCGACAGGGTAAATCAGGCGATCACTGGGCGGATCATTTCCGGATGTATCGGGCAAACATCCATTTACGACACAAATCAGACCCACCCCTAGTAAAATAGTTATCGTTCTCATGGCGGGTGAATACTAGACGATGTCATCCGGCCGCGCAAGGTACCAAACCATTCGCATCTTCAATATACGATAAAGCGCTGAGTACGGCGAAATCGGGCTGAATATCGCCGCTCCGCCACCGCCGCCACCGGATCGATCACCGACGGCCGGTCCATTCTCCGGTGATCCGGCCCCTGAGTGTATTGGCACACTGTTTGATTTCACGGGGGTCATGAGTGTGTTGCTACTGTTGTCGCTCGCCTACACCTTGGGCGTCGGGATGGGGCATCTGTTCCCAACTCCCGCGTGGGTGATCGCGCTGGTCATCCCCCTTGGCGGCGCTGCACTCGTCGCCAGTCTGGCGTGGGGCAGAGGAATCGCCTGGATCGCCATCGTTTTCACCTTCTGCCTCGGCTGGATACGGGTGGGGGACGAAGCCGCCATCACGCCGCCTCCACCGAGGATGCCCCCCTGCTCACGCATTTTCGAGGGGAGGGTTACGACCCCTCCGGTATACCTCGAAGACCGGGCCGAGCTCCGCCTCGAGCTCGTCGGTTGTTCCGCGTGTCTGGCCGACCGAACCCTCGGCCCGATAAATCCGACCAGCGGCGACTTGATCCTGTCGATAACAAACACCTCAGCCAACACATTTCGCTTCAGACGAAACGACCATCTCCGTTTTCGCGCGACGATCCGCCCGGTAGTACCGCGGGTCAACCCGGGAGGGATGCGCCGCTCCTATCCACGCCCCCTCTTCTTTACCCGATTGACCACGGCAGGGGAAATCGCCCCGGTTCGCACGTCCGGGCCGGGAATTCGCTCTCTTTTTGATCAGCTGCGCCACGATTTGGGTCACTTCTGGCGACAGACGTTGCCCCCCAACCAAGCCAATTTGGCCCGGGCACTCACCTTGGGGGAAGCGGCGGTGATCAGCCCGACCCAACGCACCGTGTTTCGCCGAACCGGCACTGCTCATCTCCTGGCCGTGAGCGGGTTGCACTTGGGGCTGTTGATCGCCTTTGTATTCGCCCTCATTCGCTTTGTCCTGATCCGCATCCCGGTGCTCGCCCACCGCGACGACGTGGGGCGATTCGCAGCGATCCTAGCCATGCCCCTGGCCCTCGCGTTTACCCTGCTGGCCTCGTGTCGGCCGCCAGTGGTGCGCGCCTGCGTGATGGTTCTCAGTGCCCTGCTCAGCCGGGCCTTGGGCCGTCAGGCGGCGACCGTCGAAGCGGTCGCGCTGGCCGGAGTTGCCCTGTTGGCGTTCGACCCGGAGCTCCTCACCTCTCCGGGATTTCAGCTCTCGTTTGCCGCCGTGTTCGGGTTCATCGCAATGGGTAGGCCGGACCGCTCTTCGACCATCAGTACCCCTCCTGAGGTGCCCCCGACAAAATGGCGAGTCATCTCGGAACGATGTGCGATGCTCGCCACCTCCCTGTTCCGCGCCAGCCTGGCCGCGGCTGCCGCGACCACGCCGCTGGTCATCGTTCATTTCAACTACGTTTCGCTGACCTCCGTGCCGATCAACATGCTCGCCGTACCCCTCACCGGTCTGATTATCCTACCCGGTCTGCTCATCGTAACCGTGCTGGCCCTCCTCGCTCCGGCAGCTGCCGCGGTGATCGCTCAGCCCCTGGGAATGCTCCTGCAAACACTCGAACGATTCCTCACATTCGTCTCGAGTTTCCCCTGCACCGTCGACCACCCCTCCGGCCTAACCGGTTGGGCCATTACCGTTCTCTGCGGGGCCGTGCTCCTCGCCTTGGCGGGCAAGCGGCGGTGCAGTTGGTTCCTTCTGAGTGTGGCCCTGCTGCTGGGCTGCGCCGGGCTCCTCAGCGACGCGCCGGATCGGCCGCGCCCAGGTGCACTGACTGTCGATTTCCTCGATGTGGGCCAAGGGGATGCCACCTTGATCACCTTTCCCGACGGCCGCCATTGGCTCGTCGATGCCGGCGGATCGTCGAGCGACCGATTCGATGTGGGCGAGCAAATCGTAGTACCGGCCCTGCGCGCCTTGGGGGTGTCGACCATCGATACCTTGATGCTGACCCATCCCGACGTGGACCATGTCGGGGGTATGCCCGCGGTGCTGGACACCTTTGCGGTGGAACGGCTGATCGAAAACGGGCAGGGTCTCGCCGAAGGGGCCGATCCCCGCTACCACGAGCTGCTGGCCATGGCGCGGGCGCAGGACATTCCCATCGAGCGACCTCCCCGGATTTGCGGATCAGCGCGAGTAGGCGGGGTATTGACCACAATTGTCCACCCATGCCACGGGGAACACAGCTACGATCCCACCCTCTCGTTCAACGACAACTCCATCGTGTTGAACCTCACCTATGGCCGACGCTCGTTTCTTCTCCCCGGCGACATCAGCACCGAAGCCGAACAGCTGCTGATCGGCCGCCGCATGATCGGTCCAATCGACATCCTCAAGCTGCCCCACCACGGCAGCAACACCTCTTCATCGGCCCAGCTGCTCGAGCTGACCTCACCGGCAATCGGGGTCGCCAGCGCCGGCCTGTGGAACCGCCACGGGATCCCCCATCGGCCGGTACTGAGGCGCCTCGCCCAACGGGGCATTCGCCTCCTGCGCACCGATAGAATGGGCGCGATCCGTATCTCAACAGATGGAAAGACAATTGAAATCAATCGGTTCGGCCGAACGAAACAGCTGCGGGTATTTTAGCAATCGGGTCAGTGCAGGGTGTGAATGTCGTCGTCGATGCGAATCTTTGTCTTTTTCAAGGAGAGGGGCAAAGCGGGAGAACCCGCATGGTGGCTCGTCGTGACCATGTCGAATGCCTGATCCTGCAGCTGCTCCTCCCGCTCCATCTCCTCCATTCGCCGTCGTTGCCTGCGCTTGACCGCAAAGTAACTGACCACGAACAGCACCACCATCAAGCCCCAAATCAGCCCCGAGCCGGTCAACAGGGGCAACCACTGCCAACGCCCCAGCAACCCCTTGCGCCACTCCGATTCGAGACTTTTCAAGGTGCGTTTGTAACTGTAGCTGATCGCCTGATCGAAGGTGGCGTTGCTGGCCATGCGCCGGATGGCGATGCGCACCCCGAGCCAGCCCCGTTTGCGCAGCAACAAGCCGACGAAGTCCGCCGCTTGAGCATAGGCCAGATTGATCTTTCCCGGTTGTGCCGGATAGTGAACCACGTCGCTCAGGGGGATCAGATTGTTCCCCCGAGCCGCACGCCAGAGCACCCAGTACCGCCGCAGCGACGATCCCTCCGATTGCTGCACGGCGATGCCCTCGGAGAACCAACGGGGAACCTTGGCGCCGTTTAACGCCTGCCGCAGCGCCAGATGGGAGAGCTCGTGCAGCAGTACGATGTCCAAATCCAGCAGGGGTTGACCCGATCGATGACGAAGGGGCAACACGATCAGGTTTGATTCTGGGTAGGCAATCGCGCTGGACCAGCGGGGGGGAGGCGCATCAGGGGGGGAGACCTCTTTCATCTGGTCCGGCCGCACGACGATGCGCACATCAATCAACTCGACGGAAGGATCCCGTTCAACTCCCAACTGCTGATAAATAATACGCAATTGGTCTTCACAAACCGATTCCAGCTCGCCGACGACCCCCTGGTTGGCACTCGGCACGGCAAAGCGACAGAACCCCCGTTCGAGCAGTTGATAATCGTCGGGAAGCGGCGGGGCGGCGCGGGCGACGGCCGAAGCGATCCATACGAGTATACCGAAACCAATCGCCACTATTTTCGTCGCATACCCCATATTCTCTAGTGTAAGGCGCGGTACTGCACTCGGTCAATGAGTCCTTGCCCGCGGCCGATGATTTAGTGCACTATCCGAGTGTGCAACAGCGAACCAGAAACGCGCTCGTGATGGGCCTGATCGGGTGGGCCGGGATGCTTCCCGCGTGCCGCTACGACGCTCAAAAACAAGCCCAGCAACTCTGTCGGCGCGCGGGCGAACTGGCCGATACGGACCAAGTGGCCTCGTTGCAGCTGATCCGACGCGTTTGGGAACAGATGCCGACCACCGGAACACCGGCCGCTCAACAGTGCGGCCGCCAGGTGCGCGAACGGATGGGCAAAGTGCGCGCCCTGGTCGAGCACGATGACGTGGGCCGGGAATCGACGATCGCCGCATGCACCTGGTTGGCCGATGCGCTGGATGCCTTTGCCGGCTGCGAGCGCCCCCCTTTTCGCCGCCACTGGACGCCGCCGCTGGCCAAACGATGTCTCGATGTGGTGGGCCGGGCGTGGGCCAGGGCCCCGGACAGCAACACTTTTTCAGCGCTGACCGAGCGCCTCAAAAAATACCAGGAAAAGAAAAATACCCTATGAACAGAAAGGAGTCAGTGATGACAGCGTACCACTCAACACCGATCATGCTTCTGGCGGCTCTGATGATCGCGGCAAGCTGTGCCAGGGATAAAACGGATACCAAACCACCAACGGAAACCAAAGAGGATCCCCAACCAGCGTCCAAAAAAGAACCACCGACCAAACCGTTGAGTGCGGGAGTAACCCAGAAGAAACCTGCCGGAGAAGCGGCTGCGGCCCCACAAAATTTTGCCGTCAAATTGGAGACACCCAAAGGGGACATCGTGATTGACGTTCACCGGGAGTGGGCCCCCATCGGGGCGGACCGCTTTCACGAGCTGGTGACCGGTGGATATTTCAAGGATGTGGCGTTTTTCCGGGTCATCGCGGGATTCATGGCCCAGACCGGTATCAGCGGCGATCCGTCGGTCAATTCCACCTGGCGCAGCAAACGCATCAAGGACGATCCGGTGAAACAGAGCAACACCGAGGGAATGGTGACCTTTGCCACCTCCGGGCCGAACAGCCGGACAACCCAGTTCTTCATCAACTTCGGCGACAACAGCCGGCTGGACCGCATGGGATTTGCGCCGTTCGGCAAAGTGCGGGACATGAAACCGGTCAACGCGCTCTATGCGGGCTACGGTGAAGGGGCACCCCGGGGCAAGGGCCCCAGCCAGGGACGGATTCAGCGGGAGGGGAACGCCTACCTCAAGAAGGATTTTCCCGAACTCGACTACATCACCCGGGCGACCATCCTCAAGGAGTAACCCCGTCGACCCGTTCAAGCCCCCCCTCGATTAGCCTTTACAAAAACTGGGGAATCTACTAACTACGCGCTGTTGCCGGTATGTCTCTGGAGCTCGGCCCCAATGCCGGTTCTCCGGAGACTAGGCTCTGTCTCGAAAGTACGGACCGAGCCTAAAAGGGAACCCGGTTAGAGTCCGGGACTGCCCCGCAGCGGTAAGAGGGAACGAACATCGCCAACAAAGCACTGGTCCGCGGCTGGACTGGGAAGCGGCGATTAGTAGGCATGCGACCCCTGTTGTTCCATTGATCGCCCTCGAGTCCGAAAACCTGCCGGCAACAGCAACCTTCAGCCATGCCTTCGAGGGAGAGGCCGGCGGAAATGACGACTGACAAATCAACTCATACCGCGCTCCACGGCACACCCACATCGCCGACCTCCAAAGTTGTCTTGATCACCGGCGGCAGTCGCAGCGGCAAGAGCCACTATGCACAGCGCCGCGCCGAAGCCTTACCCGGACCGCGGACCTTCGTGGCCACCTGCCCGGTTATCGACGGTGAGCTCACCGAACGGGTGGACCGCCACAAACGAGACCGCGCCGGACGCGGCTGGGAGACGATCGAAGAACAAACCGCATTGGTCGAGGTGATGGCCGAGCTCAGGGATCACCCGGTCGTGCTGGTCGATTGTCTGACCCTCTGGATCAACAACTTGCTCTACGGCGCCTCGACCGACCAACTGCTCACTGAAGAGGAGATCACCGAGCTGTGTGGTCAGCTGCTCGATCAACTCGCCCTTTGCCGGGGTACCGTGTTCCTGGTGACCAATGAGGTCGGATGGGGCGTGGTACCGGCCGATGCGCTCTCCCGGCGGTATCGGGATCTCGTCGGCCGTTGCAACCAGTTGATCGCCCAACGGGCCGATGAGGTGGTGCTGATGACCGCCGGCCTCCCCCTTTACATCAAAAAGGAGCATCAATCATGAACCGCATCGAAGAAACGATTCAGCGAATCGACATCACCAGCGGCAAGGCCATTCGCGCTCGAGCACGGGCTCGACTCGAACAGTTGACCATGCCCCTGTGGGCGTTGGGCAAGTTGATGGACTTGGCCGAACGGCTGGCGGAGATGACCCGGTCCCTGCGACCGCCCGTTGCCAGGAGGACCATTGTGGTCATGGCCGGTGACCACGGCGTCGCCAAGGAGGGCACGAGCGCCTATCCCCAGGAGGTCACCACCCAAATGGTCGGAAACTTCGTCGCCGGCGGCGCGGGAATCAACGCCCTGGCCCGTCAAGCGGGGGCCCAGGTGGTGGTGGTCGACATGGGGGTCTGCGGCGATCTTCAGCACCTGGTTCGCGAGCAGAAGATCCTCTCCTATACGGTCGGTCCGGGAACGGCCAATATGACGGTCGGTCCGGCGATGTCTCGCGAACAGGCGATCGAGAGTATCACCGCCGGGATCGACGTCGCTCACAAATTCGCCGACAGCACCGACCTCTACGGCACCGGTGACATGGGCATCGGCAACACCACGCCCTCGAGCGCAATCGTCTCCCTGCTCTGCGGCGCCCCGGTGGAGAAGGTCACCGGAAGGGGCACCGGGCTAGGGGATCAGCAGCTGCTCCACAAAATTAAGATCATCGAAAAATCGCTGCAGGCGAACACCCCTGATCCGTCGGACGCTGTGGATGTGCTGGCCAAGGTCGGCGGTTTCGAAATCGGCGCCATCGCCGGGTTGATCCTCGGCGCGGCCGGGCTGGGAAAACCGATTCTAATCGATGGGTTCATCTCCACCGCCGGTGCACTGCTCGCCGCCCATCTGGCGCCATCGACGAAGCGCTACATGATCTCGGCCCATCAAAGCGTGGAGCCCGGACATCGGATCGCCCTCCATCACCTAGGTCTGCATCCCTTGCTCGACCTCGAGTTGCGCCTCGGTGAGGGAACGGGTTGTGCGTTGGCGATGCACCTGGTCGAAGCGGCGTGCCGCGTGCTGACCGAGGTGGCGACCTTCGAAGAGGCCGGGGTCTCTGAGGCGAATTGAGTTGCTGACAGAGGTCAAAGGGTGTCTGGCGGCGGTGAGATTCCTTACCGTGCTGCCCGTGGCGTCCCGCTGGTGTGACGGGGAACGCCCGCTACGCGCTTCGACAAAGTACTTTCCCCTGGTCGGACTGGGCATCGGCGGGCTCATCGCCTCGGCCGATCACGGCTTGGGCCTGTTGTGGCAGGCCCCACTGCTGACCTCCGGGATCACCACCGTGCTGCTCATCGCCATCTCCGGCGGCCTGCACATCGACGGCCTGGCCGACACGGCGGACGGTTTTCTCAGCGCGCGACCCAAGCAGCGCATCTTGGAGATCATGCGCGACAGTCGCATCGGTGTGATGGGAACCGTCGCCGTGGTGAGTGCCATCCTACTCAAGTTCACCGCCCTGGCCGCCGTCAACCCGGCCTCCCGTTGGACCGTTATCCTGTTGATGCCCCTGGCGGGCCGCACGGCGCTGTTGTGTCAGCTCGCACTGTTGCCCTACGCCCGTTCGAACGGCGGCCTGGCCGACCTGTTCATCCCACGACACCGAACGGTCTACCTTATCTGGGCCGCGGTGGTGATGGGGGGAGCCGGTTGGCTGACCCTCAACACCATCGGGCTATTCATCACAGCGGTGTGGGCCGTCGGTTCCCTCGGATTCGCCGGTTACTGTTACCGTAAAATCGGCGGGCTGACCGGAGACACCCTCGGTGCGGGATGTGAGTTCGCCGAGCTTCTTCCCCTGTTGACGGTGCTGATTTGTGAGGGCCGATGGTAAACTTCTTCTACGAACTGGGGCACGGCGGGGATTTGATTCGATTGGGTCAGCGGGCGAATCTTCGTCCCTCGGAGCTCGTCGATTTTTCCACCAATCTCAATCCCCTCGGTCCGCCGAGGTGGCTGCCCTCGTTTCTCGCGGCCAAGCTCGACGCGATCATCCGCTACCCGGATCCGGACTGCGCCAAGCTCGTGCAGGCGATTGCCGACCGCTTCGACGTCCGCCCCGATCAGGTGCTGGTGGGCAACGGCTCGACAGAGCTGTTGTACACTGCCGTCCGCGCACTGAAGAAAACCCGCGCCCTGATCCCGGCACCGTCTTACATCGACTACGGACGAGCCGCGGCCGCCGTAAATCTCGCCGTGGACTATTTACCGCTGGCCGAGAAACGGGGATTTGCCCTCGACCTCGATGCGCTGGCAGAGGCGATCGATCCGCATACGGTGGTCTTCATCGGGCACCCGGCGAATCCGACAGGTCTGCTCTGCGATTCGGAGCAGTTGCGGCAGGTGATGAAACGCCATCCCCAAACGGCGTTCGTGATCGACGAAGCCTTCATCGATTTCACCACCGGGCAACAGAGCTTTCGCCAACAACGGCCGGCCAACGCGGTGGTGCTCTACTCGCTGACCAAAACCTTTGCCATCGCCGGGCTGCGGTTGGGCTGCGCCTTTGCCGCGCCGTCGATGATCGACGCCCTGCGCCGAATCACCCCCCCCTGGTCGGTCAACGGTTTGGCCCAGTTGGTGGGGATCCGGGCCCTCGCCGACACCGATTATCTCGAACGCACCAGGCAATTCACAAAGGAGCAACGCAGCGAGCTGGCCCAGGGGATCGGGGCGATTCCCGGTTTTGAGGTATTCGAGGGCCAGGCCAACTACCTGCTCGTCAAGTGCACGGCCGGGTTCACTGCCGGCAAATTGGCCGACCGCCTGTTGGCCCGCGGATTGGCAGTGCGGCTTTGCGACAACTACGAGGGACTGGACAATCGGTTTTTCCGCGTGGCGGTGCGCACACCCGCCGAAAACGAACACCTAGTTACCGGGCTCCGTCGGGCAGCCGACACGACCACCGCCCCATTGAACAAGCGCGCAAAGAAAAAGCCGGCGATCATGATCCAGGGAGTGAGCTCCAACGCGGGCAAGAGCGTGCTGGTGGCCGCCCTGTGCCGCATTCTGCACCAGGACGGCATCCGGGTCGCACCGTTCAAAGCGCAGAATATGTCGCTCAATTCCCACGTCACTAGAAACGGCGAAGAGATGGGTCGGGCCCAGGCGCTGCAAGCCCGGGCCTGTCGGGTGCCGGCCGATGTGCGGATGAATCCGATCCTGCTCAAGCCCCATACGGACAAGGGATCCCAAGTCATCGTCAACGGCAAACCCATCGCTACGGTACCATTCGATCAATACGCCGACCAACACGCGGAAATGAAACGGATCACCCGCCGCGCCTACGACTCCCTCTCGTCAGAATTCGATGTGGTGGTTATTGAGGGAGCGGGCAGCCCGGCGGAGTTCAACCTGCGCTCGCGGGATTTGGTCAACATGGAAACAGCTCGCTACGCAGAGGCAACAGTGCTCTTGGTCGGAGACATCGATCGGGGTGGGGTATTCGCCTCGTTTTTGGGCACGATGGCCCTGCTGGCCCCCTGGGAGCAGCAACTGGTTCGAGGGTTTGTGATCAACCGATTTCGCGGGCAGCGGCGGTTTCTCACCGATGCAATCGATCCCTTCGCCTCGTTGGCCGGCCGACCGATTCTCGGTGTGATCCCCTATATCCGCGACTTGGGGCTACCCGAAGAGGACTCGGTGGGCTTCAAAACAGACGGGTTCGGCGATCGCCGGATCGACGGCGAGGCGGTGGATATCGCCGTCATCGACCTACCCCACGTGTCCAATTTCACCGATTTCGATCCCCTGCGGGAGGAACCGGACGTCCGGCTGCGCACCATGCGAACCCCGGATCAGCTGGGCCACCCCGACGCGGTGGTCATCCCGGGCAGCAAGAACACCATGGCCGACCTGCGCCACCTCTGCGATATCGGCTGGAAGGAGGCGCTCCGGCAATTGGCCGACAAAACCGATGCTTGGATCGTCGGCATCTGCGCCGGGTTCCAGATGCTCGGCACGGCGGTCACCGATCCCACGGGTTTGGAATCTGCCCGTGAAACGGAGCAGCCCGGACTCGGCCTCCTCCCGGTGCGGACCCGCATGCATCCGGACAAGACCCTGATTCGCTCGCAAGGGGTGCACCTCCCCTCCCAGCACCCGGTGGAGGGATACGAAATTCACCACGGATTGACCGATCAAATTGACGCGCAACCGGCGTTCGTGCGCGAGGACGGGGCCGTGGTCGGCGTCTCTTCGACCGATGGTCAAATCCTGGGAACCTATCTCCACGGGGTGTTCGATCGGGACCAGTTCAGGCGGTGGTTCATCGATGCCCTGCGTCGCCGTCGGGGCTTGGCGCCGTTGGATCGGGTCGTCGCCCGGTACGATCTGGAGCCCCCCTTGGATCGCCTGGCCCAGGTGGTCCGAGAAGCCCTCGACATGGCGGCGATCTACCGCGCCCTCGGTGTCCAATGAGATTGGAGCTGCAGATCGCCATCGCCTTCCTGCTCGACCTGCTGTTGGGGGATCCCCGCTGGCTCCCCCACCCGGTGCGTCTGATCGCCCGGCTGGCCCGAGGTCTCGAGCGAGTGCTGCACCGGGAGCGCTTCAATCCGCGCCTGGCCGGCGCGCTGACCACGATGCTCGTCGTGGCGATCACAGGAGGAATCACCTGGGGGATCATCGAAACCGCACGGCTGGTCCATCCGGTGGTGGCCGATCTGAGCGCCATCCTCGTGCTCTACACCACCTTTGCCGCCCGGGATTTGGCGCACCACGCGGACCGGGTCTACGCCGCCCTCGCTGCCGGTGATCTCGATCAGGCCCGCAAGCAGGTCGCTCTGCTCGTCGGCCGGGACACCACTGATCTCGATGAAAGT
>JANQET010000356.1 GCA_028278265.1 Myxococcota bacterium | reverse complement strand
CTCCCCAACTGACCGCGCTGGCCAAAGTGTACGGCGCTGACAAAGACCGCTACGAAAAGGACGCCTCGTTCTGCATTCATTGCGGGCTCTGCGTGCGCTATTGCGCCGAGGTCACCAAGAAGAACGCCATCGGTTTCATCGATCGGGGGGTGCGCAAGGAGATCAGCTTCATTCCGGAGATAGCGGCCAAGGAGTGCAATGACTGCAAAGCCTGTTTTCCCCTCTGCCCCACCTCCTATCTCCAGGCCGCCTTTGTACTGACCGAATCGCTGGCCTTTCCCCCACCCCCATCCGGTCGTTGAAAAATACCCACAAGCGGCGCACTTCGAGACCCCATTCTCGTTGAGCTAACATCACCCATTCGCCAAACTATTCATTTCTGTAACTTTCAACATATTTCGGTAAAACGTCATTTTTTTTAAACATATCGGCTCGATGGGACAACTAACCGTTGGACAGTGAACGGGATTAACCAGTGAAAGGGTGAAGTAATAATGAGCTATTTTCGACTTTTCTATCTATACCTTATTTGTCTAGTTTTCTTGTACGGTCAGGGATGCAGTGAGGCTCGCGAGCCCGAAAGCGGCGGTGGTGGAGATGGGGATACGGATACAGATACAGATGCCGATACCGATACTGACACTGACTCAGATACCGATTCGGATACAGACGGGGACGCCGATACCGATGCTGACACCGATACGGACACTGACTCGGACACCGACACAGATGCTGATACAGATACCGATATGGACACCGATTCGGATTCGGACTCGGATACAGACACCGACTCAGACACTGACGCCGACACAGACACAGACGCTGACACAGACACTGACGCCGACACAGACACTGACACTGACACTGACACCGACACCGATACGGATACTGACACTGACACCGACACCGATACGGATACTGACACTGACACCGATACGGATACTGACACTGACACCGATACGGATACTGACGCGGACTCGGATACAGATACTGACACAGATTCCGATACAGACACCGATACCGATTCCGATACCGATACGGGCGGGCTTCCCGTTGAGTGTGCAGGCGTGCTCTCCTTTGCGGATGAACACCTCGAAACCGCGATTAGAATCGCGATCTATAAGCCGACCGGGGAGCTCTTTCACGAAGATGTACGGGAGATTGCAGTGTTCGACTACACCGGAGTCGGCGAGAACCAAAAGATATCAGACATCGAAGGGATCCAATGCCTGACCGGATTGACATCGCTCGACTTGAGCTACAATTCAATCGTCAATATTGAGCCGCTCAGTGGTCTAGCGGGCCTCACCGAGCTATCCCTGTATCGAAATCGAGTGGTCGATATCCGAGCCCTCAACGCTCTGACCGGTCTGACCAAGCTCAACCTGATTGCCAATCGTATCAACGACATTCGCCCTCTTGCAGGGCTCACGGCGCTGACCGAGCTCTGGTTGGATCGAAACCGGTTGAGCGGGCTGGATGCGCTCGCCGGATTGACTCGCCTGTCGGTTCTCTCGCTGAAGTCCACCAGAACCAATAACATCGAGCCACTCCGTGAACTGAGCGGTCTGAAGACGCTAATTCTCAACCGCAATAGTGTTAGTGATCTCACCGCACTCGCCGGCTTGACCCAGTTGACCAAGCTTCATCTGACCGGGAACGACGTTAGTGATCTGCACCCACTCAGAAAATTGGTTGGTCTGCAAGAGCTCTACCTATACCGCAACCAGATCATGACGATCGATGCTCTCAAAGACCTATCCACCATCACCCGACTCGCGCTCGGTAGGAACGGGATCGAGGATCTCACTGCGATTGAAGGCATGACCGCACTGGAGTGGTTAAACCTCGACGGCAATCAGGTGAGTGACCTCTCTTCATTAATCAACAACCCCGGAATCGACAAAGGGGACACTGTATCCATCAAAGACAATCCCTTGGAATGTGACGATGCCGAGACCACCCAGAACATCCAATTTCTAGTGGACCGAGAGGTAGAGCTGTATCACGACTGTTGAGAGAACGATTGTCCCGAATTTATAGAGTTGACCGATTGATACAGTATTTATAGATCCAGTGCTGTGACCCACTTGCTAAGCCGGCTCCAGTTGGCCCTCATCAACGATCTCCCTAATACTCCTGCTTGAATTGGCGACTTTTAATCCGCCCCTTTTTGATCCACCCTTTTGATCCACCTTTTGATCCACCTCTGAGATGACGAAACGGGCATTCCATCGTGAGGGCGAATACGAGATTCGCCCTACTGTCTTCTCTTGGAATTATTCGGTCCCTTTAGGGAAAAAGGATGGTACCACTGTATACTTATGTTATTATTATAATAATGAACTCCTACTGTAGTTCTAGTGCGCTCAATCACAACCGGAACTCGTCTGGCGCTGTCCGTTTCTTTTGTATTTTCATCAGTTTGGTCGCTTTGCTGGGGTGTGGAAGGATCGGCTTTGATTCCCTTCAGCGTGAGCTGGATCATGATTCTGACGCGGCCGCAGCTGCGGACCTGGACGGCGATACAGATGCAGATACGGGTACAGACGCTGACGCCGACTCTGATGGGGACGCCGATACCGATACGGATACGGACGCTGATTCAGATGCTGATACCGATACGGATTCGGACACGGACAGCGATACCGACACGGACGCTGATTCAGACACTGATACGGATACCGATGCAGATGCTGACACCGACGCTGATTCAGACACTGATACGGATACCGCGCCATGGATCATTCCCGCTGACATCAATGACAGCATCAGTCCGTCCGGATACGGTACGGGGTATCCCGCAGTAGCGATGGACAACAGTGGAAATGTCGTCATTATCTGGGCACAGTCCACCGGCTCGTCATCTGGGATGTTCAAGAGCGAGTACCGGGGTGGCTCATGGACCCATCCGACTGACGTCGGTGATGGTTTTAGCCCCAACAGTGACGTGGCGTATCACGTTGACGTGGCGATGGACAACAACGGAAACGCCATCGCGGTATGGGAACAAACCAACGGCTCCACCGATCAAATATTCATGAGCGAATACCGCGGCGGTTCATGGTCTCACCCCGCCGATATCAACGACCACATCAGCCCCGCCGGTCAGGACGCCAATGAACCCAAAGTGGCCATGGATGACAACGGCAATGCCATTGTGACCTGGTTTCAATATAACGGCTCTCGAAATCAAATTTACATCAGCGAATACCGCAGCGGCTCATGGACCCATCCGGCAAATCTAGGAGACAGCATCAGTCCCACCACCCAAAATGCGGTGTATCCCCAACTGGCCATGGGAGACAATGGCGACGCGGTCGTGGTGTGGATTCAAAGCAATGGTACCGATCAGCACACGTTTATGAGCGAATACCGCGCAGGCTCGTGGACCCATCCGGCAGACACCAGTGATAAAATCAGCATCGACGGCAACCCATGTGCCTACCCCGCGGTGGCGATGGATGATGACGGCAATACGATCATCACTTGGCATCAACGGGACACCTACCAGCAAATTTTTATCAGCGAATACCGCAGCGGCTCGTGGACCCATCCGGCCGATCTCAGCGATAATATTTCTCCGGACGGTACCAATGCCCAGTACTCCCAAGTGGCCATGGACAACAACGGCAACGCAATAGTGGTATGGGAACAACCCGGGCCGACTTTCACCAACGAAATATTCAAAAGCGAATACTGCAGTGGTGCGTGGGCCCATCCAGTCGATACCGCTGACCACATCTCCCTTTCCGACAACTACGCGAATGATCCAAAAGTTTCCATGGACAACAACGGTAATGCGCTCATCACTTGGATGCAGCGGAACAGCGCTTCCAGGGATCAGCTGTTTCTCGCCGAATACCGCAGCGGCGCATGGACCTATCCGGTTGACTTGGATGACAATCTCAGTCCAGATGACACGCCCTCTCTCGAGGCCTTTCTCGCAATGAACGACGACGACAAGGCGATAGTCGTATGGTTTCAATCGGATCTCTCGGATCAGCAAGTCTATATGAGCACCTACGGTTTTTAGTCTCACACCCGACTCATCAAATTCCTTGTTGAAGTTTCAAAAGAAGCCCTAGTATGATCGCGAAGCGCCGGGTAGCGGTCTGATTGCATACCGGGAGGAACTCCACCCAATGAAGCAATGGGGAGAGATGAAGGAAATGCTCAATAGATACAGATGGATGGCAGCAATGCCTATTTTGCTGCTGGCAGCGACGGGAATACTCGAATGCCGGGTTCGTCCCCAACATTCCGGCACCGCTGGGGTCGCCCCGGCCGGTTCGCCAGCAGGGAAAGCCGACTATCCTCGCTCAGTGGCTGAAGCACTCACGCAGTACGAACAACAGCACGGCGGTCCACTGGATTTGACGATCGACACTCGATTACAGGGCGCTGTGGAATCGGCATTCGAAACAGCTGACAAGCCCGGTGCGGCCGTGGTCGTCGATGCTCGCAGCGGTGCGGTATTGGCCCTGCACCAGGTCTCCGGCCTAGTGACCGATCCGTTGTGGCAGGCCACTTGCCCCGGATCGACCGTAAAGGCGTTCTTGGCGCTGGCTGTGCTGCACGAGGGGGTGGTTCGTCCGGACGAGACGATCGAGTGCACTGGGACTTATCCGGTAGAAGAGACGAGCTTCAGCTGTTTCAATACGCACGGACCGCTCGATCTTTCTCTCGCGTTGGTGACATCGTGCAATCTCTACTTCTACGAAATGGCCCATCGATTGGGAATCGATCGATTGGCCCTTCACTACGGACAGTTCGGAGTCGGACAGCCCACCGGCATCGAGCTCCCCGGAGAAACCGTCGGCGTGCTGCCCGACCGGCAGTGGTGGACAAAGAATGAAGTTGAGTACCGAGATCGCTACGCTCTGATTGTCGGCATTGGCCACGGTCCAATGGTGATGACACCCCTTCAATTGGCCCGGGCTTACGCCGGAGTAGCCACAGGAAAGCTACCCCGGCTGACCCTGCTCGAGAAAACCCAGACCGCCGACGACACTTCACCGATCGAGCTGCCGTACAGCAACGAACATCGCGCCGCGGTAACGCAAGCGCTGCGATCAGTGGTTGACCATGAGCAAGGAACCGGTCAGCGAGCCAAAGTGAACGAATTCGGCATCGCCGGCAAGACCGGCACCGCGGAATTCGGCGGATCGTGGGAATTTGAGGCGCAACCCGACAATGGATGGTTCGCCGGCTACGGACCTGCAATCGATCCACAGATAGTTGTCGTGGTATTCGTCGAAGGAGGCCAAAACGGAGGACAGAGCGCCGCCCCAATCGCAGGGCAGATTTTCCGGATGTGGCACTCGATAACCCAATAAACAGGGGCTCCCGCCGGATTGGAGCGCATCAACAGACTTGGATGAGACTCAAATATCCAGAATGAACCAGTTGTAGCTCAGATACCAATTTTCCTCGAGAAATATAAAACATTCCCCTTTTTTCAGCATTCGATTTGAATCTGAACACTCTTCCAATTTCTCGTGGGGATCCCGGACGAAAACGAGATGGAACCAGAACGATTTTCCCTCGAATTCATCATTGCCGACATCAATGAAGATGAGTTCATCTGATGAGAATATCCGCCGGGCATGCGATGATATCAGTAGCGCACGGTATTGCGATGCAATGCGCGGCTCGGCTGAAAGCGGCTCAGGTTGATAGGGTTCGGCAAACGAGACCCTGCCATTTTCATTTTTAAGCTGAACGCGGAGAACCTCCAGCCGGTCTGTCTGGTCATCTTTCAGCGTCAAATCGTAACGCCTGCGGCACAGGAAACCTTCGGGCGAGTAGGCGCGATTGCTCAAAGTGGACTCACTCCGAGCTGACGGCCGCCACTGTGATCATGATCACGATTCCCGCGAGGAGCAGGACCGCGCCGGCGGTCAGCATAAACACCCCGGCGAAGCCACCGGTGCCCAACACTATTGCGCCGACTGCTCCGGTTGCCGCGCCCAGCCCCAGCGTCCACGCGCCTGCTTCGACAAACTTGCGCTTCACCTCCTGATAAATCAGTGCTCGCTCCGCCTCGCTACACGGATTATTGCCCGGGCTGTGCTGAACTGCTTTCCTCACAGACAGCGCTCAAGGTTCAGATCTCCATAACTGTTACGTCATCTCCAACCCCATCCTGCCGTGCAGCTCCCTGCTGTTTTCTGCCGCTTCCCACAGCCTAGAAAAATGGGGTACAATCGGGTGAATACTAAGACGGGGGACAAAATGAACAAATGGACCAGAAGGGAGTTTTTGAGTTCCTGGGGGGGGATCCCGTTGTCCGGTGGCGTGTTCGTTTCTTGTACCCGCTGCCGGCAACAGGGCCAAGCACCGGTTGCCCGTGAGCGCTCACCGTTACCAAATGCAGCGTCCGGCCAACCGGCGATCGCCGATTCATCGGAGCCCCGAGCGATGACCGATGTGGAACCCGGCTATTTGAAACTGCACCGCGGCGGCGAGCTGAAAAAACGGGGCGAAAAGCTATGGGGAACTATGGAGAGCTGTCGGTTGTGCCCTCGTCAATGCGGGGCCAAACGGCTCGACGGGACACGGGGGTTTTGCCGGGGCTCCGCCGAGCTCGAAATCTCAGCGCACCATCCCCACTTTGGCGAAGAGAAATCATTGGTCGGCGATGGGGGGTCGGGCACGATTTTCTTGACCAATTGCTCATTGAAATGTGTGTTCTGCATCAACTGGGAGGTGAGCCAAGGGGGGCAGGGAACGAAACGAACAATTGACGAACTGGCTCAGATGATGCTCGAGCTGCAGGCCATCGGCTGCCTCAACATCAACGTGGTCACCCCCACCCACTATTCGCCCCACATCGTACGGGCGCTCGATATCGCGGCAGGTCGGGGACTGACCCTCCCCTTGGTCTACAACACCTGTGGCTGGGAACGACTCGAGATTCTTCAGCTGCTCGATGGCATCGTCGACATCTACCTGCCTGACTTCAAATACGCAGACGGTCGCTTGGCCGCCAAGTACTCCTCTTCGGCCGAGACCTACCCCCAGCTGACCCAACGGGCACTGCTCGAAATGAATCGCCAAGTGGGTGTGGCCAAACCAGCGGCCAACGGCAAGATGTTCAGCGGATTGATGATCCGGCACCTGGTGATGCCCAATCGGGTGGGCGGCTCCAAACAGATCATCGAGTGGATCGCCCAGCACCTGCCCCGGGACACCTATCTCAATCTGATGTCCCAATACCGACCCATGTACAAAGCGTTCGACTACCCCAAAATTGCCCGCCCCATTACCCGACAAGAATACCAAGAGGTGGTCAATTGGGCCAGACAGGCCGGACTGACCAATTTGGACCTTCAGGGGTACGGATAACCCAGACGTGAAATACCCCGTCCTCGAATCCCAATCCTGAGCAGAACTTCATCCCAAAACGGAAAATGCAGAAATTTTGACATCGCAATTTAACCTGCGAGATAAAAATAGAGGAACAACCAATGGGAATGAGGGGCATGAGATGAGACAATTGTCATTGGGAATCGTGGTGCTCGTCGCTTTTTTTATCGGTTGTGTTACTTCGACGATTTTTTCACCGCTGTTTGTCGAGCCGGCAGATGCTCAGCCTCGCGATGCTGAGGACAAGTGGGAGTACCAATGCATTGCCACCACTCAAACGAAACCGCGGCGCCACGGTGATGCAGACCGATCTCCCAACTTCGTGAAAACGATCAACGAGCTGGGGCAACAGGGTTGGGAGCTGGTGGCGATGGATATCTCCAGGGGGCCGACGACGAGATTCTGTTTCAAGCGAGCTCTCTGAACCAGTACTACCGGGGCACTTCGATGCGGTAGAATCGCGGGGGACCTTTGAGAATCGACAAATGGGACACCGCTTCCAATGCTGCGCAGATATCCCGTTCCCGCGCTTGATCACTGATGATTTGTACGATGCCGCGCTCCGGCTCGACGTCGGCCAGGTGGGCATGGGCCGAGGCAATATTGATCCCGTACTTGCCCAAAGTGGTGGTGATCTTTCCGATCACGCCCGGTGTGTCCTGCACCGGAAAAATCATGTAGTACCCGGTCAACACATCCCCATGGGGCACGTGCTCCTCGTCGCTGTAGACCCAACTGCGCTCGCTCGTCGTTTGCTGGCTAGCCGTTCGCACCACATCTGACAACACCGCGCCGGCCGTGGGGACGGGCCCGGCGCCCCGACCGTACAGCATCACCTCTCCGGTGATGTCCCCCTGCACAAACAGGGCATTGAATTCGTCCCGCACCGCGGCCAACGGGTGGTCCCGGTTGACCAACGCGGGGTGCACCCGAAGCTCGATGCCGTTATGGGTGCGGTGGCCGATGGCGAGCAGCTTGATCACGTAGCCGAACCCGGCGACCAATTGAATATCCTTGTCCGTGATGTCGGTGATGCCCTGGGTGTGGATTTCCGTGTCCTTGACGTTCACGCCGAAGGCCAGGGCGGCGAGGATGGACAGCTTCTGAGCCGCGTCCCGTCCCTCCACATCAAAGGAGGGGTCGGCCTCGGCAAACCCCCGCTCCTGGGCCAGGGCCAGGGCGGCCTGATAGGTGATGCCCTCTGTGGTCATTTGGGAGAGAATGAAATTGGTCGTGCCGTTGATGATCGCCACGATGCCCTTGAAGCGATTGGCACTCAGGGTCTCTGCCAGAGAACCGATCACCGGAATGCCGCACCCCACCGCCGCCTCGAATCCCAGGCCGCAGCCGTTCTTCCCGGCCAGCTCGGTCAACTCTTGGCCCTTGGCAGCGAGCAACATCTTATTGGCCGTCACCACGTGTTTGTCCCGGGCCAGGGCATCCAATACCGCTGCTCCGGCGTGATCAGCTCCGCCGATCAACTCGACGACCAGGTCCACGTCGTCGGCCCGAGTGACCGGCTGCCAGCCCTGTACCAACAAATTCCGGGGGACGACCGGATCCCGCGGCTTGTCCGGATCGGCCACAGCGATCGCGGCCAATTGGAGATCGATGTTGTCCCGGCGGCGATAGAGCTCCCGTTTCTGGTTGACCAGGCGACAGAACGCCGTGCCCACGGTCCCGCAGCCCACCAACCCGATGCGCACTGTTTTCATAATTGCTCCTCGCAAATCACTGAAGAAAGAAAAGGCCCAATCAGTCGATTCAGTTGTTCGAACTCAATTAAAAATCCATCGTGTCCGTTATCCGAGCGAATGACACCCAGGGTCGCGTCACGCCCCTTTGCCGTGACCACATCGACGATCTCCCGCTGATCGTCAAGGGGAAACAGGTGATCCGTATCCACCCCCACACACAGCACCCGGGCGTTAATTCGGGAAATGGCCTGATCCAAGCTGCCGTGCACCTCCCCCAAGTCAAAACCATCGGCCGCCCGGGTGGCCAATTCGTAGCTGGTGGCATTGAACCGTTGATCGAGTTTCTGGCCCTGGTAACTCAGGTAACTCTCCACGGCAAAGGAGCAGTCCTGATCCTGCCAATCCAGCTCGGCCCGCACCCGCCGATACCGTTCGGCGAACTCCTGCCGGCTGCGATAGGTGACCATCCCGATCATGCGCGCGGTCTCCAAGGCCCGTCGCTCCAACTCCGGATCTCCCGAATCCCGTCCGATCGAGAGCACCCGACGCATGATCCCGTGAAAGGCGATGACCCAGGGGCTGGCCCGAAACGACGTAGCGATGGGGATCAGAGCAGCGGCCAACCGGGGAAAGCGGGCGGCCATGTCCAGGGCGACCAAGCCCCCCACCGAGGCCCCGACCAGGGCGAGTAGGCGCGTGATACCCAGATGATCGAGCAGCGCCTTCTGCACACGACTGATGTCATCGATCGTCATCTGGGGAAAGCGCTCCCCATAGGGTTCTCCGGTATCGGGATTAACCGCGGTCGGACCACTGGTGCCATAGTTGGATCCCAGCCAATTGGCGCAGATGATGAAGTGCCGGGACGGATCCAATCCCCGGCCCTCGCCGATCGATCCCTGAAACCAGCCGGGCTCAGGGTTCTCCGGGGTGGCGGCCGCATGGCTGTCCCCGGTCAGCGCGTGGAGCAGCAGTACCCCGTTGGTGCCCTCGTCGTTGAGCGTACCCCAGGTCTCGTAAGCCACCTGCACCGGGCGCAACACCCCTCCTCGCCTGAGGTGCAACGGCTTGTCGACAAACAGCTCGGCCCGGCGCACCTGGTTGCAGTAGGTGCCGATGCAGACCTCCACCAAGGGATCCTTTGTCTGGGGCTGAGCGCTCATAAGGCCCTCTCAATCGCAGACCACAGCGTTTCGACCGGCTCGGTGCCCACGGAGATGCGCACCAGGTGAAAGGCCAAGCCTTGTTGCGCCAAGAATGCCGCATCGGCCCGGTAGTGGGCCAGCATCACGTAGGGACAGAGCATCGTCGTCTCGGCGCCCAACCCGGGTCCCTTGGCGATCGGCGATCCCACCCGGTCGTAGAACGAGCGGAGCGCCTCGAGGGAGTCGTCGGCCAGCACAAACGAGAGCAGTCCGCTGCGACCCGGCCTCAACAGCTGGTGGGCCAGAGATTCCTGCTCTGCCGACGGGAGCCCCGGATAGTAAACGGGCCCGATGCGAGCGTCAGAGAGGAGCCGGTCGACGATGATGCGGGCGTTCTGATTGATCTGTTTCATGCGGGGCGCGAACCCCTGCAGGTTTTCAAAGAGAATTTTTTGTTGGTTCGCGCACATGCCAAGTGCTGTGGCCTCACAAATCTCCTCGAGCTGGCCGAGTATTTCAGTTGAACCGGTGGTCAGCACGCCCCCTAGGTGATCGCACTTGCCCCCGAGATATTTGGAGGTGGAGTGCATTACCAGGTCGAAGCCATGCTCCAGCGGGCGCCAGTTGTACGGGGTGGCCAAGGTGGCGTCCGCGGCCAGCACAGTGTCGTAGCGCCGGGCGATGGAGCAGATCTGGGGCACCTGGGGCAGGGTCAATCGGGGATTGGTGGGCAGCTCGAAAAAAACGACCGCCGGTCCCTTGCGCAGCTCGGCTTCCACCTCGTCGAGCGTCACGTCCTCTGGCAACCAGACGCTCTCAAGGCCGGGAAGCTCTGCCGCCCAGCGGCCGCCGATCGTGCCCGTGTCCACATAGGCCGGACCGATCAGCACGAACCGACGCCTTTGACAGACGGCCCAATAGACCAACGTGGTGATCGCCGCCATCCCGGATTGAAACAGACAACTCCCCCGAGCTCCCGGTCCTTCCAATTCGGCGAGCCGCGAAACCAAGCCGGTGGCGCTATATCCCCGCGGTGTGTCCACATCCTGCCCGGCCAACTGGTGCACGTCGAACCCGGAGCCGATGGTCCGCCGAAAATCATTGAGCGCCCGATATTCGGTATCCTCTTTGAGACAGGCCACGAACAGATCGCCGACCTGCACCGGTGCAACGGCCAGCTCACCAGCCCCCTGATCGGACGGTGAAAACATCCGATCGATCAGCTGCTGTGCCGGTGGCGTCAGCTCGAAGGGAGGCGCCGCCCGCCGCCGGAGGGCAAAATCGGTCAGCGCGAACCGGGCCTGCGCAGCCGAGGGAAAAGCGACCGCATAGGGCCGCCCGGTCTGTGCGCGGGCGGTCGCCTCGGCCGTCTGCACGGTCGAGTGGGGCACGAAGCGAGGGTAACCGTGGGTCAAGACAATGCGCCCCTCCTCGTAATCAATCACATCATCGAGCCGGTTGAGCTCCACCGAAATGCCGAATGGTCCGCCGATGGGTACCGAGTCAAACCGCCGGTTCATCGGAACTCCCGTACCACCTGGAGCGCAGCGTCCAGATCCTCGGCGGTGTTGTAGAAATGCACACCGAACCGCAACACGTCGCCGGTTCCGCCGACCGGATGATGGCGCTTGGAGATCAGGATACCCTGGTCGGACAGCCGCTGGAACAGGGCGTCGGCATGAGGAGTAACAATCGAGACAATGCCGCTGGACCGCGGCGTCACCTTCCCACCCAACAGCTCGAATCCCGCGTCGAGCAGACCGGTTTGCAGCTGGGTGGCCAACTCCACCACCCGCTGTTGCACCTGCGCCACCCCGGCGCGGATCTCGCCGTCACCGATACGCTCGTACAGGGTCAGCGCCCCGTGGAGGCCCAATAGGGAGGGGAAATGGGGCATGCCCCCGCCCGCGTCCAAGGCACTGGCGCACGGTTTGGCCAGGTGGTTCATATTGTTCATCCGATAGGGATCATCCACGCTGAGCCAGCCGGTGGCAGCGGGCAACCCCAGCTGATCCACCAGTGACCGGCGCAGGTAGAGCACACCCGCACCATAGCCGGCACAGGCCCACTTGAGTCCGGTGGCGAACAGCAGTTGAACCGGCGCGTCGACGTCTATTTCGAGTGCGCCGAACGACTGGGTTGCGTTGAGCACGAATATCATCTGCTGTCGAGCACAGACCTCAGCGGCAGCAGATACGTCGAGCACCGCCCCGTTGAGAAAGGAGACGTGGGAGCCGACCAACGCGCTCTTCTTGGGCGGATTCTCGTCCGAATGCCGCTCCAGCTGCGCCAACCAGTGCGCAGAGGTCGTGTTTTCGGTCAGATCCCCCAAGGGAACCAGCTCCAATCGACGGTGAAGCAAGGCGTGAATGCTGGTGGGAAATTCGAACGCGGGAAAATAAACCCGTTCCACATCGGCCCGAACCAGCAGTTCGGCCATCAGCGTCGCGCCGGTCGAAGAGTTGGTGGTAAACGCGATTTCGTCGGCTGATGCGCCGAGGTACCGGGCCACCTGCGCCCGAGTCCGGTTCACTTTCTCCAGATAGTCGCCGAAGTAGAGATCTCCGGCATAGGTCATCTCGTGGAGATAGCGGGCCACCTCGTCGTGCGCGCTGAGACACATCGGCGACCCCCCTGCCGCCTTGAGGTGAATCGCGTGCTCAAAGGAGGGAAACTCCCGTTGTCTGATGCTCGTCCAATTTGTCAAAACAGTACCTCAGCTGCAGAACAGTTTGCTCTTCATTATCCGCGTTTTCCCGGGAACGCAAGCGGCGTGAACAGGAGCAACCCATCCCATGGGCCACCGGATTCCACCCTCTGTTGTAACCCGACGCCGCCGCGCTGCAACCATTCGATGGAACAACACCCTCTTTTTTGAAAACGGTGTGGTGGTACTATGAGGAAATAGCGGGAGTGGTCACCTCGTCGGCATCCCCGTCCGAGTCCCCGTCAGCGTCTCCATCCGAGTCCCCGTCAGCGTCTCCGTCCGAGTCCCCATCAGCGTCTCCATCCGAGTCCCCGTCCGAGTCCCCATCGGCGTCACCGTCCGCATCGCCGCCCCCTTCATCGCCGATGTGATTGCATTTCTCTTCTTCGACAATCGCCTCACAGGATTCGTCTTTGAAACACTCGACCTTGTCGGACGACCACTGGTTGGTCTTACAGACGTTCATGCACTCGTGGATCAGGTTGTAGATGTCCCCCTTGCTCAGCTCCCCGTCTTGGGTGCTGCAGTCGATCAGCGAGCGGCACGCCGACTTGCAGCCACTGAGATTGTCGATGGAACAGGCGGCGATCCAGAAAGCGCCGTATCCGGCCAACAGCAGAAAAACCAGGCGACATGCAATTTGGAACCGAGACAATTTTTCACCCCCCAAAAATCAAACCGTTCGATCCGTCGACGAGCGCTGTTCAGCCGATCATCCCCCTACCGAGATGCCGGCGTTGATCACCGGCGAAACAAACCAGTGACGCTGTTGGTAACCGGTTTTCTCTCCTCGTTGCCGTTCCAGAAACGGGATGACCAATGCGCCCATCGAAAGTGATATCGAAACGGGAAAATTGCCCAGATTGAACAAAAAGATATCCATCCCCAAATTGGGGGAAAGCTCCACACCGGAGAATTTATCAATCCGTTTCGATCCGTTTTCGCTACCGGACTCTATCTCGTTGTCATCCTCGTCGAAATGGGTATCGATATCGCGCTTGAACTTCTCCACGGCATATCCCAAATCGAGGGTCAGGCCCAGCCAGAGCCGTTTCCCTTTTTGCGTACCGAGCTTGAGGCTCAACCCCACCCCAAAGTGGGAGACCTTGACGTTGTTATCGTAGTACGTCAATTTGTCTTCGTCGTCGGTGAAGGTGACCCCGGTGCTGCGAGCCGCGCGAAAATAGAGGCCGAGATGGGAAGCCGCATCCGGCACGTAGTACCCTGCCAATCGGATGCCGGGAGTGCCGCCCTCCTGGAGCACCTCGGCAAAATCCTCGCCGTCATCGTATTTTTTCGTGAGTTTTCCCCATGACCCCATCCCCATCACGAATGCTGTAGAGAGGTAGCCCACATCGTACACCGCGCTCGTGGCGTTGGGGCCGGTGCGGGTTTCGATGATCACCTCTTGTTGCGCGGGAACGGGTTGTAGGATCGGCGGCTGAGGAGCGTTGGTGTGGGACGGATCGGCACATATCCCTTGCTGGCAGATGCGATCGCCCTTGCACTCGGTGTCCTTGGCACATTGCGCTCGAATTGCAGCCGGAAGGAGTGCCAACACCAGCACGCTAAAAAGCACCATTCCGAGTCGTTTCATACACCTCACCTTTTGATCCCAACGTACGGCTGTGATGCAGTTAAATGCCCGCAAGGGGCGTTACCTATAGACTCGGCGCGACCGGAGAGAAGTTTAGCAAAATAAATCAGCCGCAAATCACCGCCCACTGCAGGGCAGAAATTGCGGATATCGATGGTCCCGGAGACAGAGTGAATATCTTGCTGGAGACAAAAACCGAGTAGACCCAGGCATGGTGCGGGATCGGCGCTTGCAGCCGATTGTTCAGAGATACTTCGGGCTAACCGTTACTGGCCCGAGAGAACTGTTTCTTGGCGTTTTTCGAGCGCTTTCCAATTTCTTCGTATTCCCCAATATACCACTTCAGGGCGTCGACGATCGCACCTCTGTTTTTTTCGGTGTGCTCTTTGGTTTCCCCGTCGACCAATCTCTCGACCACATCTTCGATGGTAAAATCATAGAGCCTACGTACACTTTTACCGTGCGACTGAGCGCTATCCCGATCCGTCGGACTTGGGCTCGTCTTCTTGTGTTCACCCGCCACATCGGTGATCACATTGCCCTGTCGGGCCCAATAGGCCTCGAACTCCTCGGAGATGGTCATCAATAGCGGACGGTCTCGATCGGTGAGCGGTGTCAGATACCATTGGCCCTTTCTGACAAACACCAGATATTCCTCGCCTGCCTGAAATCGAGGCGCCCCGTCCGCATCGGCGAACGGATTGCGCCGATAAAACGCGTCCGGAAGGGGAAGCGCTGTTGTCCCCTCACCGGCGGTGCCGAGCAGTGTCTGGTCAACGGTGATCAACACCTCGGATCGAGCCGGGGTAGCCTCTTCGTCAAACGCAAACTCATTCAGTCGAACGGCGGTGCCGATGAAGACGCAGCTGGACGAATCCAGCAGATCGTCGAGGGGCATCTTGGGAACAACCGATTGCACGGTCTGGCCTCCCCAATTGATCGTCGAGAAAATCGGCCCAATAAATATATAGTGTTGATTGTTCATTTGATAGTCCTTAGCGTTCGCTGTTTAATGAATCCTGTTTAATTGACCATCGGTGCTGCCACCGTCAATCACTAATAACGTAAACATTTTGCAATATCGGAACCAAAGTAGTGCACCGTATAGCGCACTATCGATTGGAGTGAAACCATAAACGACTTCGAGAAGTTAACAGCGATCAACACCGGGGTGGCCATTCCAGCAGGGCCAACGCCCGCTGATACCTAGCCGGCCTTCCAGGTTACAACATCGATAATTATTTGAAATAAAACAACTTTCCACAAAGCAGGACCGACCGAAACGCTAATATTCGGCAGATTTCGTTAAAAAAAGCGTGCAAAACTGTAACCTGTCCCCGAAAAGATGTTACCCCAACTGCAACCGACAATCGACCAGGTTACAATCGACCGTTCGGACGATAGGTATTAATCCGTTTATAAGACAACGCCTATGGGCCCTCGGCTTCGCATCGGCGGTTCCCCTTTTACCGAACGCTGGAATCCAGCGACCGGCCGTTGATTTTATCGTTTAATTGTATCACCATGGTACGATGATACGAGTAGTCTCTACGAGCATCTCCTTCCCTACTACAAGAGCTCATGTAGACCGTTATTTCACCGCAAGACAAAAATTATCCGCAATCAACGGAAAGAAGGGAGTATGGCGATGAGGGATCTCGCATTTTTCCTGATTTTATTACTCGGCTGCCTGGCCTTCGGCTGCAGTGCATCTTCAGACGACGCCACGGACGACGACGATTCCAGCGACGATGACGATTCTGCTGATAACGATGATGATGCCAGCGACGACGATGATGATTCGGCCGATGATGACGATGATGACGCCGGTGACGATGATGATGATTCGGCGGACGATGACGACGATGATGACGACACGGATTCGGATACGGAGACCGATACGGATACGGAGACCGACACCGATGCGGGGGATCCGCCGATCGCCGATTTCGTGGTCGATGAATACGCGGCCTATACCTCGGCGTTGACCGTCAGTTTCGACGGCAGCGTCAGCGTCGACCCCAATGGCCTGGACCTCACCTATGCCTGGGATTTCGGCAACGGGGATGACGACAGCGGTGAGCAGGTCTCTTATGAGTTCAACGGAATCGACGTCTACCACGTGACCCTGACGGTGACCAATGAGCTGGGCCTTTCCGACAGCATCTCCAAACCGATCGCCCTGTTGGAAGAGATGGACAATTACGGCGGCTATATCAACATCTCGGACATCTACGAAATCGTGGTCTCTGCGGCCCACGAGTATTCTGATATCGCATACGCCGAAACGATTGGCCGGTCGTTCGAGGGGCAGAGCATCTTGGCGCTGAAGATCTCTGACAATGCCCACGATGAGGAACGCGCCGAAGAGCCGGCGGTCTATTTCGAAAGCGGAATTCACGCGCGGGAAGCGGTCCCACGAGAAGCAATGCGGCTGGCCGTGGAGCGGCTCCTGGAGGAATACGAGACCGACCAGGAGGTGAAGAACTGGGTCAATACGATTGAGAGTTGGTTTATTCTGGCGCTCAATCCGGACGGGGTCAGGGAATGCCACAGCGGCAACTCGGGATGGCGCAAGAACCGCCACGGCACCGGGATCGATCTCAATCGCAATTCTCCGTTTATGTGGGATCAAAACGGGGGCTCGAACGATCCGAACAGTGACACCTATCACGGCGCCTATCCCGGTTCGGAAGCAGAGACCCAGTCCGTGATGGCCCTGCACTGGCGAGAGCGCTTTTTAGTGGGCATCAGCCACCACTCGGCCGTCTCCGGCGGGCTGCTGCTCAGACCCCTGGCCAATGCGGCCGAGCCCACTGAAGATGCAATGATCCAGGAAATCGCCAACGGCATCGCAGCGGGTGGACACTTGCAAGGCAACTCCCCCAATCCGGTACCCGGACTGACGGGGTGCACGCTGTTCTACGAGTTCAACACGGTATCGGTGATTATGGAGTATGCCGGTGGTGGGTTCTGGCCGGACTATGACGCGGGAATCGACGAGGCCGGTTACCGGGAGGGGGCCTGGCACTATGTTCTCGATCGAATGGGGGGTCCCCTGCTCTACGGCAGGGTCACCGATGCGGCAACCGGTGAGCCGCTGGTCGCCAAGCTCGATATCGAAGAGATCGATTTGTATCTCAACGGCGACGATCCCGGCTGCCTGCTATGCGAAGAACGTTTCAGCCAACCGGACGGAACCTATTGGAAACTGCTCCAAAGCGGGGACTACACGGTCACCTTCTCCCGGCCGGGCTACCAACCGACCACCGAGCAGATCACTCTGAGCGATAACCGAGAAAAAGTCGATTTCAAACTCGAGAAAGACGGATCCAATCTCAACCCCACAGCGCTCTTTACACCGGACAGATACCGCATCAACAACGGCGATGCGGTGACCTTCGACGCCTCGGCGAGCACGGATCCGGACGATGACGCACTGACATTTCGCTGGACCTTCGGCGATGAAGATCGTTCCAAACCAGACGCCATTGTGACCACCGACGAGCCCACCATCGAGCACACCTTCGATTTGGACCCGGGAACCTACCTGGTGACCCTGGAGGTGGACGATCAAAACGGGGGAACGGAAAAGGCCTCGACCAAGATTATGGTGGATTAACCCAACGCTCCCGGCGCCGCCTTTGCCGTTCAATCAGCACGATAAAGGGGAGAAGAAAACTCCCCTTTTGAGACAGAGCCGCACTACCTTCAATTTATTGGATCAAGCCATTGACGCAGCGCAGGGGATGACCATTATAGACTAAACACAACGGAGGCGAGATGAGCGATACCGAGCAATCCACTGCATTCGTGCTGACACACGGTCCGTCACACCCCCAGCGAGACGAGATGACCCTGAGTATCATCGCGCTGACGATCTCGCGTTCACTGGGCCGCAAGAAGATCCCCGTGGTACACGTGCACCCCAATTATCAGGATTTCAGCTTGTCGACCAAGTACTGTACCGCGGTGGAGCGCTGCCCTGATCTCTATGAGTCGAAGGCCGATCTACTCCAGTTTCTCTTGCAGTTGGCGTCGCGCTATCCCGGTCAACGGGTTCTCTTCCCGGCCAGCGACGATTGCGCACAGTTCGTCTCCCAATACCGCAAACAGCTCAGTGCGGTGTTCAGCCTACCGGCGCCCCCCAAGAAGGTGATGGACAAAATCGTCGACAAAAAACGCCAATACCGAGAAGCCAAAAAACTCGGTATCCCGATTCCCGAAACCTATTATCCCAAAGATGAAAGTGAGCTTCACGCTCTGGCCGGCAAAGCCAAGAATTTTCCCTATGTCGTCAAGCCCAACGTCGCCCACAAGTGGCGCCACGAATCGATGCAGACCACGTCAAAAGGCCAAAAGGGATTTGTCGTCCGCAATCCACAAGAGCTGATTCAGAGCGTCGAACAGGTGTGGCAACAAGATCAGAACATCATGGTTCAAGAGGTGATTGGTGGTCGGGACGAACGGCTCTTTACATTTTTGTCGTATCTCAACGAGCAATCGGAGCCACTGGGCTACTGTATTCGCAAAAAGATCAGACAAAACCCGCCGGATTTCGGCTATTGCACGCTGACGGTCTCCTGTTTTGATCAGCGGGTGCTCGAACAGTCGCTGCGCCTGCTCCAAGCGATTGAGTTCCAGGGCATCTCCGGGGTGGAGTGGAAACTCGATCCCAAGACCGATCAGCTCAAGTTGATTGAGATCAACGGTCGCGCGGTCAACACGACGGGCATCGCCCCGGCCTGCGGCGTCGATTTACCGTACATCGCCTTCCAAGACATGGCGGGACAGCCGGTGGCCAAGCAGGAGACATATGCCCGAGACGTCAAATGGATTTGGCTCAGCGCCGATCTGTGGGCCGTGCGGTCGCTCTTCCGTTCCGGTGATCTCACCGTGGCCGAGTGGTGGCGATCGGTCAAGGGCCTGAAGACCGATGCGGTGTTTGCCTTCGACGATCTCCGGCCGTCGTTGCAGTTTTATTATTCGTTTGCCAGAGATACTGTAAAAAACGCGGTTCACAAGCGCCTCAAAGCGATACGGCCGTCCGGTTGAAGCAGCAGGTGAGGATCCAATGCCAGTGACCAAAATTCCCTGTACCATCGTTCGCGGTGGAACGAGCAAGGGCGTCATTTTTCTCAGCGATGATCTGCCGGCGCAACCCGCTGAACGGGATCGGGTCATTCGCGCTGCCTTTGGCAGTCCTGATCCCAGACAAATCGACGGTCTGGGCGGCGCCGATCCTTTGACCAGTAAAGTGGCCATTGTCAGCCGCTCGGAATCAGCGAGCGCCGATGTGGAGTATACCTTTGGTCAAGTGGGCATTGCCGACGACTCGCTGGACTACGCAGTGACCTGCGGCAATCTGGCGGCAGGGGTCGCGCTCTACGCCCTTCAAGCGGGGCTCGTCGAGACAACCGAACCGTCGACCACCGTGCGCATTCACAACACCAACAAGGAGATGCTGATTCGGGCAACAGTACCCCACCCCGCGCATCCCAATGACAAGCAAGATCAACCGCCGATGGCAGAGGGCATGCCGTCGAGTGGAACGCCGATTGACCTCGCCTTTGTCGACGCCATCGGTGCGACAACGGGCACCCTGCTGCCCACCGGTCACCCGACCGATCGAATCGCGCTCGAGGGCCGAGGAGAATTCGAGGTATCGATCATCGATGCGGGAAATCTGTACCTGTTCGTACCCGCCGAGCAGCTCGCCGCCACGGGCCAAGAGACGGCCGCAGCGCTTCAGAATCAACCCCAGTTGATCGCCACCGCCCTCGAGCTTCTGACCGCAGGCTCCGCGTTGGTCAACCGTCAGCGGCTGGTTCCCAGAGAGATCCTCATCAAGAAACTGGCCCTGCTCGGCTCACCAGCAGCCGGCGATCGCCGGGAGCACCGGACCGCGGATCTGTCCGCACGAATTATCTCGGCCAACGGAATCGTTCACAAAGCGTACGCGGTCACCGGAGCGATCTGCACTGGTGCGGCGGCGATGGTCGAGGGCACGGTGGTCCGACAAACCGTCGGTTCCACAATCGGTGGGACGGTTCGCATTGCCCACCCTTCGGGTAGTTTGTCGATCGAAATTGAATGCACTGAACGAGACGGAGGGCGCTGGCCGGTCGCCGCGGTCATCCGACGGACCGCCCGCCGTATCATGGACGGCCACGTGTATCTCTGACCCCCCAGCTTTCCCGCTGTTTGGCCAACCATCGTTTGGTATGCCGGGCCAGCCGCATGACCTGGGTGATCGGTGTGGGATTCTGGTAGGTGATCCAGGTCAGCTGGCGCTGATTCCTCGCCAACGACTTTTTGTACCGCGCCTCTCCGGCCATGAAATCGTATTCATCGTTTCCCAATGCCAAATTGTGCTGGATTGCCAAATAGTGGGACACCAGGCCCGGCTTGAACCGATTGTCATGGGACAGGTACGACATACCGGATTGATAGAAATAGACCCGTTTGCGGAAGACAAAATTGTACAACATGCCGATCGCCTGATCCCCGGCCCGCACCCGCAGCAATTGAATCTCCCCCTTGTCAAAACCGGTGCGAACCAACTGCCGATGAAAATCGAAAAACGCCGCCGAGGCGAACCGCCCCTCGATCTTCCGGCGGGCCCAAGTCTCCTGGTGGAGGCGCGCCAACTGTTCGAGCATTGACAACGCCTCTTCAGTGGAGGCGGCGGAATCCAGACAGACCGGTCCCATTTTCTCGTACAGCCGAAGGCTTCGCCGTATTTGGCGGCGGGCATTTGAGGACAGGGTATCCTCATAGGCGATCTGCTGGGTTCGCAACCGATGCAGATCGACGAAGTAGCCGTTGGAAGTCCAGAGGCGGCATAATTTTCGATCAAAACCCGCGTAAATCAAATCACAAGTGGCCCGTTCGAGGCCGCTGAATTTGAGCTCGTCCCAGCTCTCTGATCGCCAAAAATCGGCAAACGCCTCTACCACGGCCAGTCGATACGTCGGAGCGCACAGGAAATCGTCGTACTCCAACGTGGTCGAGTCGGCTTCCCTTTCACCGGCGGTGTGATGACAGAGCTGAATCACCCGCAGGGGCCCGTAGTGAACTGCGCAGCGGGTGACCAGCGCGAGACCGACGAGGGTCGCCCCGTCACGAAAGGTGAGAATTTGCGGTTTGAGCCGCGGACCAAAGGTGCGAATCCAGCTATCGACCCACGATGTGGAGAGAAAAAAAGAGGGCTCCGCTGCCTGGTCGACCAGGGTCTGCCATTGGTCGAGCAGGCCGGGCCAACGGGTCCAGTCGCCCGCTTCCACTTTGAGCGCCACGCCGGTCATCGGCGGGCCCGACCAGCGAGCATCGAACAGCTGACCAAACGGTTTCGACCATCGCCGGTGGATGAGTTCCCCCATGTTCATAACACCTGTTATATACGCGCGAATTTGATGTAGTGGCAACCGCAAAGAGGAGATATAACTACGATGTCCACGCGCTCAACCGAGGTGAACGATCCACTTGGCTCAACGAGGAAGCACCTGATGAAGCTGCCCAAAATTCCCGCCTCTATCTACACGATGGTCGTCCAAGGGCTCGAACTGGTCAGCGCGGTGGCGGTCCACATTGTGGTCGCCCGAATGCACGGACCCGATGCGATGGGGAACTACGTGTTTGCCTTTGCCCTGGCCGGGGTGCTCGCCTTGTTCCTGCATTTCGGTACCGGCGAAATCGCCATTCGCATGTACCTCGACGAGAAGGAAGATCGGCACGCCGTGTTCGGGGCGACCCTGGTCATCTCGGTGCTCGGATCCGTGGCGGCGGTGATCATCGCCATCATCGTGGGCTACGCCATGCAACTCTCCTTTGACTCGTTTATCATTGTCTGGCCCGCCCTGGCCTCGTTGATGATCAACGGATTGTCCGCCGCGCTGCAACAGCCGATTCTCGCCCTGGCCAAGTCCAGGCGAGATGTGCCGATGATGGCCATATCCCGCGTGTTGTTGATCGGCATCGTCTACGTGGGCTGTGTGAAGCAAGATCTGTATCTCACCGTGGCAGCACATGCCATCGCCGGGCTGGTCCTGACGCTGGGCCGCACGTACGTGGTCAATCGGCACTGCTTCTCGCTGCGGCCCACATGGGACAAGCCGACCCTCAAACGCCTGTGGCGCAGTGGGGCCCAACTGGGCATCGGCGCGATCTTCGGCGTCATTTCAGCGCGTTCGGATATGTTTTTGCTGAAGTATCTGACGACGAGTGCCATCGTGGGCTACTACGGCGCGGCGTTTCGGGTGGTCTCCGCGGTGGTGCAGAGCACCCTGCGGGTGAGCGCAGCGCTCTTCCCGGGGCTGATCGAAGTAATTCAGAGCGGTCGGATGACCTGGGGGCGCCGGTTCTTCACTCTGTTTCCAATCGCCGTCATGATATCCGTCTCAGCAGCAGCGATCTTTCTCTCCGATTTTATCATCCTCGTAATTTTCGGTCCCCAGTACACCGCAGCGATACCCCTGATGCGCATTCTCCTGTTCACCGCCGGATTCAGGTGCATTCACATCTTTGCCAACACCTACTTGATCGCGGTCAAACTGGAAAAGGTCATCCCGATCTGTCACGCCGTCGCCGCGGTGATCAACGTGGGACTGAACTTGCTGCTCATTCCGACCTACAAAGGGGTCGGCGCGGCCGGAGCGACCCTCGCCTCGGAGATCGCCGCGTTGGCCATTCTGTTGACCACGATTGTGTGGTTCAAACTTCGTTCGAGAAAAGTCTGACTCGGACGATCACTTTGCCGTGAGGTCTCGCTCTCACTCCGCTCCACTGACGACCACGCGGCTCCGGCCGGCGCCTATTTTTTCCACCTTGATCTGGGCGCCGATGTGCTCGGCGAGGCCTTGGACGTGGGAGATAATGCCCACCTTGCGACCGGTGGCTTGGAGATTCTCCAGCGCCGAGAGAGCGATCTCCAGTGTCTTGACATCGAGCGCCCCCAACCCCTCATCGATGAACAGGGACTCGACCGACATCTCCCGCGCCGACAGAGAGGCCAAGCCCAGGGCCAGGGCCAGCGAGACCAAGAACGTCTCGCCGCCGGAGAGGCTGTTGACGCTGCGGATCTCATCTGCCATCTCCTGATCGATCACCTGGAGATCCATGTCGCGGGACGGCACCCGCTCCAACCGGTAGCGACGGGCGAGCTCCTCCAGGTGCCCATTGGTGTGGGCAATCAACGCCTCGAGGGTCAAGCTCTGGGCAAACCGCCGCAGCTTCTTCCCATCAGCTGAGCCAATCACTTCGCCGAGCCGTTGCCACAACTCGGTATGCTCCCGTTGGCGTTCAATTTCGATTTGCAGGCGGCGGGCCTCCTCGCGCACCTCAGCATCCCGTTTCAGCGCCGCGTCCAGCTCTGCCGCGCGACCGTGCAACTGCTCGACGAGTCGGGCGAT
>JANQET010000425.1 GCA_028278265.1 Myxococcota bacterium | reverse complement strand
TGAACGGTGCCCAGACCTTTGAGCTGCCCCTTCCCCCATGTGAGTTTGGCGATTGCCGGGGGGACGGTGACCGGTGCGACGGTGAATCGGCCATTTCCCGTTTGGTCGTGGAGACGGACCGTGGACCGATCAATGTGGTCCACGCCCACCCGGCGGCAGTAGGCTCGAGATGCCGGCAGTTGCAGCTGGAGCAGGCGTTCAGCGCGGCGGGTGCGATGGATACGGTGCTGCTGGGGGACTGGAATTTCGATCCCGAGCGACTCGAGCACGTGGTGGAGACCTCGATTTGGAACCGCTTTGTCGGACCCCACCGGCGATTTGCCGATCACACGCTCCGGGACTCGAGCTGCGAGGCCCAGCCCACCCGATCCATCTCGAACATCAGTATCGATCGAGTGGTCAGCGATTTTGCCGAGGGAACCTGCATCGTGATGAGCGATCCGGCGATCGACGAAGGATTCGACTTCGATTCTGCTCCGGCAGTGGTGGGACTTGATCACTATGCCCTGCGATGCCCGTTGACGTTTTCGAGGTAGGCGATGTGGCTGCCGATTCGCGGGATAAAGCGCCGTCGGGCCTGGCCTGCTGTGCTCGTCTGCTTGACGCTGCTGGTCGGTGTACCCCAGGGGATGGCGGCCCATCAGGTCGAGCTGACAGCGAGCGCGGCCACCGGCACAATTCTGGGAGAGGGATCTGATATCTATGAAACCAGCCCCTTGGGCGCCTTGGGCGCTGCCCTGCGCTACAATGGGTACCTCGCCCTGCACCTGCGATCCCAACTGCACCTGATTCGCCTTGCCGATCCCGAAGTGATCGACCGAAGCGGAGGTCGAGGCCGCGCGGCAACCCTGGCCGTAGAGATCAACCCTCTGGGAGATGATCTGCTCTTTGAGCTGCCGCTGGGGCCGGCCGCCGGATTTGGCCGGTACACCATTTTTGCTTCTCTCGACGATGTCTCCACCAGAGCGGAGCGCAACGGTTGGTTGCTAGGGGGGCAAATCGGCATTTTTGTCAAAATATTCGGATGGTTTCGTCTGGGTGTGGAGGGATCCTACCTCCGTTTTTTCTTGAACGAGGAGTGCATCGGCTTTGCCGACAACATCACCACCTGCTCCAAAGCCGGTGATCGGGAAAACGAAGGCCTCTTGTGGATCGGTATCGGCATTAGATCGAGGGTGATGTGACACCGTCCACTATGGATGAATCGGCGGTCAGGCAGAGTTGGGGCTACTTCGGGTTAGCGCGGTCCGTAGGTGGGCAACGGATCCCCCTGCTCATAGGCGCCTAGATCCGGTGCTGTGCCGTTGTAGCCACTGTTGACGTTGGGAATTGACAACCCCACGTCGACCGCTGCGGAGCCCGCTTGGAGCCTCAGATCAGGGGCTTCGTGTGCAGGGAAGGGGCTCGCCGGAAACGAGACCGCTGTTGCGAACACGGTCAAATCGAGCTGGACCGCGTGCTGATAGGTCGTCTGGGAGAGCAATTCGGAAAAATTGCCGAATGTCGCGTCGCCGATTCTACCGGAAAAATCGCCGGTCATCGTGCCGAATCCATCGTAATCATAGTCGCCGTCGTCTGCAGCATCGGGCATGTAGACGATCCGACCGTTGCCACTGTCCCATCCGTTGAACGTGCCCCCCTCGCCGCCGATGAACAGGTTGTTGCGAAAGTACTGGCGATAGTGCAACCGGCTCGGTGTCCCGGCCAGGGCGTCGCCGATCTTGATCACGGTATTGTGCAGGGCCACGTCACCGATGCTGCCTCGGTTCAGCTTGAACACGGCGTTGAATACATTACTGTAGACCACGTTGCGGATGAAGTAGGTCGGTCCCCCCAGTCCCGGTTGGGAGCTCATCGCGATGAACACATTGGTGAAGCGGTTGCCGATGATGCGACAGTTGTGCTGGCAGAAGTCAGCCTCAACGCCATCGTCGGCGGCGGTATAGATGTCGTTGCCAATCACATCGATGCTGAATTGATCGACCGCTGCTCCGACGCCCTCGAAGAATGAGATATTGTCCCGACACCCCTCGACGCGGTTGTGTTCGATGACATGCCCGGGGCCGGTGACCAGGATACACTCCCCCCAATTGTCTCCGTCAGCCCCCAGCGCCGCTTCGCTCCAAGTGGTCTCCCCGATTACCACATTGTCGGCGATATAGGCGTCTTCAGCCGGATTCCACGCGCCGATGTTGTCGAACTGCTCCCGCAGGTAGACGGTGTTCTTCATGATCGCGACCCGTTTGGAATAGTCGAAGCGAATGCGGTTGGCGGTCAGCCCGACCACGTGAACATATTCCCGATTGCTGGCATCCACCGTTCCGTCGACGGTTGCCCTTTCAGTGGATCGTATGACGATCGGCTGCCCCTCCTGACCGTCGTTGGGTATCGCGAAGGCGTCGTAACTGCCGTCTCCCAAATCGAGAATATCTCCGGGGACGGACGCGGCGAGCTCGGACTGCAGGGTTGCCGGGGTGACGTTTTTCACCGGCGCACCGGCCATCGGCACCGGAACCGGTCGGGTCGTGGCTTCGACAACTTCAATATGGCACCCCCCATCGGGATCGGTCAGCCACAATTCGAGCTCATAGGTGGTTCCCGGCTCGAGGTCGAAGACGCTTCCCGAATGGCGATTGGTCCAAGAGAAGCCTTCGTTGGCATCGGCCGGAATGCGCCGCAGCATCATCCCCATGCGCCAGCCTGAGGTGCCTTTTTCCCGGTACCGAATTCTCACGGTGCCATCCAGGTTGTTGTCTCCCTCGATGCCCCACTCCACCGTCAGGTTGGCCAGAGTAGGGTGGGGGAGGGTGATATCCCCGGCCACGGTCCCGTTGGGCAACTCACCGTCACCCTCGCCGTTGGGACACTCCGGATCCGGCCCCTCGTCGTCCGTATCGCTGTCGGTGTCTGCATCCGAGTCGGCATCGGTATCCGTGTCGGTGTCCGCATCCGCGTCGGTATCGGCGTCGGTGTCGGTGTCTGCGTCCGTATCGGTGTCGGTATCCGCGTCCGTATCAGCATCGCCGCTGCCACTGTCGCTCTCATCCCCATCGCTGTCTGAGCAAGCGCTACACAAGATGACCGAGATGAATACCATCCCCCACAACTCACTCCTGCGAAATTGATGCATCGTAAACCTCCTCGAGCGCTGTGGCGATAGCGCTGCTGTTGCTTGTTCATTCAGACCAACATCGTCGTTTCCGGTTTGCAAAACATCGTCATTATAGCATGTACCAGCACTGCGAGTACCGGATCGATCTATAAAAAACCGTTTTCATTGAATGTTCTGGGATACTACCGGTTCGGCATTGGAAAAAGGATCCAATTTATTTCAATTAATTCGCATGTAATAGAATTCTCTTGCAATGGCGTATTTCTTTCGGGTTGTCAATTATATTGGATCCCAACCATTGGTCAATCATCACCAAACTCAATAGAATCGGGCCTTGCGGGTTTCGTCAGATGCGATTGCATCGGTTGGAAATTCGGTTTCACGCATTCGGAGGTAATTACATGAAGTACAACACCTACACGTTCGGCGCAATCGTCGTATTGGGACTCCTGGTGATCCCATGCATTACATGGGCTGAAAACTATGCCGAGCCCGGGCCATTCAACTATGCGAAGAGCGATCTGCCCGGAGATGTCAGCGGCGCAACCGGCGGCTACCTGGTCGTGCCGGACGATTCAGGACCGTTCCCGTTGTTGGTCACCAGCCACGGCTGGTCTTCGAGCTCGGGAAATCAAATCGGCTGGGCCGAGCACTTTGCCAGCTGGGGGTTTGTCGTGGTGGTGCCCGATTTTCCCAGTCCCATGTCGCCGGATCACGAGAAGAACGCGGGGATCGTCAAGGATCTACTCGCCTACTATCGCGATCCCAATTCTGCCTCACCGGCTCAGGGAAAGGTCGATGTCGATGAATTCGGTTTGGAAGGGCACAGTGCCGGGGGGTTGTCTACGACGCTGGTTTCGGCCGAGATTCAGCCCGGTGCCACGGTGCTGTTCGATCCGGTAGATGCCGACGGCGTGGGAGAGGCCGTCTATCCCGACATTTGCGGACCGGTGATGGGGATTTTCAGCGAACCGGGCAGCTGCAATTCAGAGGGAAATTGGGTGCCGTTTAAGACCGCCTGTATCGGCCCGACCATGGTGTTCAATGTCGTCGATTCGACCCATTGCGACGG
>JANQET010000305.1 GCA_028278265.1 Myxococcota bacterium | reverse complement strand
CGCGGTGGTCGAAGGGGTGCGGGCCGTCGGGGTTCCCGATGAGCACATCATGATCTTTGATCAATTCGGGGGCAACATGCGCGGCGCACGCTACCGGTGGCAGGACAGACCGGGACGATTGCGCACCCTCAATCACGAGGTGCTGGGCTACGAACGCAACTGGACCCGCGCCGAAGGGGCCCGGGGCAAGCTCTCCAAGGCGTTCACCTGGGCTACGGCAATCATCAACCTGCCCGTGCTCAAGGATCACGATCTCGGTGGCGCCGGCATCACCTGCGCGATCAAGAATATGGTCTTCGGGGTGGTAGAACGTCCCCACCTGAACCACAAGACAATCGCCACCGCCCTGCCCCATTTCTACGCCCGCGAGGAGATTCGCAGCCGGGTGCGGCTAACCCTGGTCGACGGCTCGTTCTGTCTGTACGACGGCGGCCCCAAGCACAACCACCGGGCCCACGTGACCCACGACAGCATCTATGCCACCACCGATCCGGTGGCCATGGACGCCATCGCCCTCGAGATCGTCGAAACCATCCGCGCCCAGCACAAGTTGCGTTCCCTGACCGAGGTGGGCCGGCCCTGCACCTACCTGCCCCTGGCCCAAGAGCTCGGACTGGGCATCGGCGACCGGGAGAAGATCTACCTCCAAACCGTGACCCTCCCCCCCTACACCGGCGCATTTGCGTAATTCTCGCAATTGCAACCTTTGAAAATCCCGATTTAATCCATGTAGTCCATCCTTGAATCTGGACCTTTTTTTAATTGTTCGAGCAACAAACTAAACTGTTCTCTGATCCATTTTTTCCAATGAATATTGCATCGGGTTAATTTTTATTCGCGACCAGCTCACCCCCGCCATCTCAACGCCACAAAACATCGCATTGAAGAGGATTTTCTATTTACATTTTATGAAAATCGTTATTTGAGTAGTAGGCGCTCGACGCATGGGAGGTGACTGCATTGGTGCAGTCCAATCATTAGGAGCAGCAATTCACCTCACACCCAGGGGAGTTCATGACCCAAGTACCAATTTTCAATCCTATCGCCTCGCAAGACAAAGCCACCCTCGAAAAGATCGCGCTCATCTCCGGACAGGACATTTACCAATGCATGCAATGCGGCACCTGCAGCTCGGTCTGCCCGATGGTCGAAACCATGGGGATGACCACCCGACAGGGGATCCACCTGCTGCAGTTCGGCAAGACCGCTGCGGTGATGGATGCGCGCATCGGTGAGCTGTGTGCATCGTGCCACTCCTGCATGGTCCGTTGTCCGCGGGGTATCGACGTGGCCAAGGTGTACGACGCGGTGCGGCAATTGACCCTGCGGGAGAACATCAACCTGATCGATCTCAATGAAATTCCCAAGGAAACGCTGACCGACGCCCCACAAATCGCCTTTGTCAGCAGTTTTCGAAAGCTAACCTCATGAGGCAAGATATGAAGCTCGCCTACTACCCAGGCTGTACTCTGAAAACCAAAGCCCGCAATCTCGAGGATTCCGCCCTGGCCGCGCTCAAAGCCCTGTCGATTGAAGTCAAAGAGCTCGATCGCTGGAACTGTTGCGGAGCGGTCTTCTCCTTGGCCGATGACGACCTGATTCACCACATCGCCCCGGTGCGCAACCTGATCCGCGCCCAGGAGGAGGGGTGCGAGGGCATCCTCACCCTCTGCTCCCAGTGCTACAACACCCTGGCCCGGGCCCACAACCTGATGATCGACGACGAGGAAAAACGGGACACGATCAACCGCTTCATGGATGAAGAGCCCGACTACAAAGGAGAGGTCCAGGTGATTCACTACCTGACCTACCTGCGGGATCACGTGGGGTGGGACGCCCTGCGGGAGAAAGTCAAAACCCCGCTCCGGGATCTCCGGGTCGCCCCGTTCTACGGCTGCTCCCTGTTGCGCCCGGACGACGTGGCGATCGAAAAAGATCCCACCATTCTCGAGGAGTTTCTCAGCGCCCTGGGAGCCCAAACGGTCAGCCTGACCGAGGCGCGGGAGTGCTGTGGTTCCTACCAGAGCCTGGCCAACCCGGACGCGGAGCAACAGCGGCTGGGCAAAATCTTCGGCGCGGTCAATCGCTCCGGGGCCAACGCCATCGCCCTGAGCTGTCCGATGTGCGAGTACAACCTGGGTCGGCAACAGCACCAATTGCTCGAGCAAAATGCGAATCTGACCGCCACGCCGACATACTATTTCACCCAACTGCTCGCCGTGGCCCTGGGCATCGAGGCCGGCGTCTGCCACTTCGATCTCAACGGCAAACCGGCTTTTGAACTATTAAAGGAGAAGTCGTACATCGTTTCGGCCGCGAGCTAGCGATTTGCGATCCCAACCCGATTCGAAGGAAAGGTCGATTATGGGCGACAAAAAACAAGACGAACTGCAAATGATTCCCGTTTACATCATGGGCAAGAAGTACGACGTTCCCGCTGAGCTGACGATCATGAAGGCGATGGAGTATGCGGGCTACCAGCTGATCCGCGGTTGCGGCTGTCGCGGCGGGGTTTGCGGGGCCTGTGCCACTGTTTATCGCAAAGCGGGCGACTACAAAATCTACACCGGCCTGGCCTGCCAAACCGTGGCCGAACCGGAGATGTACCTGGCCCAACTGCCGTTTTATCCGGCCAACCGGGCGACCTACAAGTTCGATGAAATCGAGGCCCAGGCCGAAACGATCTTCGCGCTCTACCCCGAGCTGTTCCGCTGCGTGGCGTGCAACGCCTGCACCAAGGTCTGCCCGATGGATGTCCAGGTGATGGATTACATCGCCGAGCTGAAACGGGGAGACATCGAAAAAGCGGCCAAAACCTCCTTCGACTGCATCCAGTGCGGTCTGTGTGCCAGCCGCTGCATGGGGGAGCTGCCCCAGTACCACATCGCCCAATTGGCCCGCCGCCTGGCCGGGGGGAAACTCGCCCCTCGCTCCGAGCACATGGCCGAGATCGTCAGGCAGATCAACGACGGGGCCTTCGATAAATGGATCGCCGATCTCAAGGCGATGGACCAGGATCAACTGAAAGAAGTCTACTCCAACCGCGAAATGGAACCGCACATGGGCGACGAGAATTGGCGGCCCAAAGAGAACCGCGGTTTGGTTTCCTAAGCGCTCAACTAAAGACGAGGTAAAGAGATGCCATATCCAGATTCACTCAAAGAACTGATCAAGACCGTCGAGAAAACCCGTCCCGAGCGCGTGGAGCGCAAGAAGAAGGGTGAGGAAGTGCCCTTCATGAGCCTGGACGAGCGCAAGGAGATTCTCAAATTTCACCCCGACGTCAACGAGGAGAGTCGCCGTCCCCTGCGCATCGGCAAGAGCAAGGGGTACGCCATTCCCCACGAAATCGCCGACCTGCTCGAGGCGCGCAGCCGGGTCGACCCGGAGTTGATCGATTTGAGCAATCCGGCCTACGAGACCGACCTGCTGATCATCGGCGGCGGCGGCGCCGGAACCTCGGCGGCGATCATCGCTTCGAACATGGGGATCAAGAGCATTATCGCCACCAAGTTGCGCCACGGGGACGCCAACACGATGATGGCCGAAGGGGGGATTCAGGCGGCGACCAAGGGAGAAAAGGATTCCCCCTATTACCACTACCTGGACATCATGGGCGGCGGCCACTTCACCAACGTGCCCGAGCTGGCCGAGACCTTGGCCCAGAAAGCCCCGGATGCGCTGCACTGGCTCGAGGGCAAGGGGGTCAACTTCTCCAAGTTTCCCGATGGCCGGTTGCGCACCATTCACGGCGGCGGCACCAGCCGCAAGCGGATGCACTTCGCCGCGGATATCACCGGTGCGGAGATCATGCGCACCCTGCGCGACGAAGCGCGCAACCTCTCCGAGGACATCACGGTGCTCGAGTTCATGCCCGCGGTGGAGCTGATCCTCAACGAGCACGGACAGTGCGCCGGCGCGGTGTTGTACAACATGGAGACCGAGGAGTACCGGGTGGTCAAGGCCAAGGCGGTGGTGATGGCCACCGGCGGCTGCGGGCGGCTGCACATCCAGGGCTTCATGACCACCAACCACTACGGGGCCACGGCGGACGGCATCGTGATGGGCTATCGGGCCGGCGTGCCGGTGGCCTTCTTGCACACAGTGCAATACCACCCCACCGGGATTGTCTTCCCCGAGCAGGCCGAAGGCATTCTGATCACCGAGAAATTCCGCGGCTCGGGCGCCAACCTGGTCAACGTGGAGGGCAACCAGTTCGTCAACGAGCGGGAACCCCGCGATGTGGAAGCAGCGGCAGTGATCAAGGAGTGTATTGCCAACGGCAAGGGCGTG